>NZ_JAIUGT010000004.1:0-522278 GCF_020164675.1 Mesorhizobium sp. ESP-6-2 | reverse complement strand
CAAGGGTTTCGACCTCATGCATGAGGGCAAGTCGATCAGGAGTGTCGTGGTTTATTGAGAAAGCCACACGCCGCCGGTGCTGTTTGCAGGGCTGAAGGTTGCGGGTGCGGCGGCCGGCAGTTATGTCGGACCGAAAGGGTCATGACGAAAAGGCAGAGTTGATGAAAGTCGTTTCCACGTCCAAGTCGCATGGCGGCGTCCAGGGTGTTTACTCGCACGCTTCAGAGGTCTGCGCCTGCGACATGACCTTTGCCGTCTTCGTGCCGCCGCAGGCCAAGAATGGGCCGGTGCCGGTGCTGTGGTATCTTTCGGGTCTCACCTGCACCCATGCCAATGTCATGGACAAGGGCGAGTACCGGCGCCTGGCGGCCGAGCTTGGTCTCATCGTGGTCTGCCCCGACACCAGCCCGCGCGGTGCCGATGTGCCGGACGAGAAGGACAATTGGCAGTTCGGCTGCGGCGCCGGTTTCTATGCCGACGCGACGCAGCAGCCTTACGCCAGGAACTACCGTATGTATTCCTACGTCCTCGACGAGCTGCCGGGATTAATCGCCGCGAACTTTCCTGCCGACACGGCGCGCCAGGGCATATCGGGCCATTCGATGGGCGGACACGGCGCGTTGACGATCGCGCTGAAGAACCCCGGCCGCTTCAGGAGTTGCTCGGCCTTCGCGCCGATCGTTCAGCCGACGACCGCTGGCTGGTCGCGGCCTGCGCTCGAGAAATATCTCGGCGCCGACGACAGGGACTGGCGCGCCTATGACGCCACGCTGCTTATCGAGGACGGCCGCCGTTTTGGCGAATTCCTGGTTGATCAGGGCACGGCCGATGGGTTCCTTGACGAAGGCCTCCGTCCGTGGCTGCTCGACGAAGCCTGCAAGAAGGCCGGCATCGACCTCACCTTGCGCATGCAGGAAGGCTACGATCATTCCTACAACTTCATCTCGACCTTCATGGACGATCACCTGAAGTGGCACGCCGCGCGGCTAGGCTGAAGAACCGCCGGGCATTATCAGCGGTAGGGCTTCGGCTCGCCGCCTTTGAAGAACGTCCAGAAGCTTTCATAGATCAGGTCGGGACGGTGCTCGGCCGGGTAGTGGCCCGTCGGAATGGCCCAGCCTCTAAGGTCCGGCGCCCAGGGGGCCCATGCCTCGATAGGCGTGAGATGGCGTCCGACATGACTGTTGCTGCCCCAGATCACCATGACCGGGCATCCGATCTTCTTCTTGCCGAAATCGGCTGTGTCCATGGCGAGGTCGAGTGTCACGGTCGCCCGGTAGTCCTCGCACACCGCGTGGATCTGCTCAGGCGTCGTGCAGCGGGCATATTCCTTGAAGGCTTCCGGCGTGAATATCTCCAGCCCAACGCCCTTCTTGTTGAGCTTGTACTGGATGTAGTAATCCAGGTCTGCGCAAATCAGCTTTTCCGGGAACGGCGCCTTCTGCGCCATGAAGAACCAGTGATAGCTTTCCAGCCCCCAACCTAGGGTGACGTTGGTGAGAAGATGGTAGGTCGGGATGATATCTAGCGCGCAGAAGCGCGTAATCCTGTCAGGCCGATCAAGCGCCATACGGAAGCCGACGCGGGCGCCGCGATCATGGCCGGCAAGCGCGAATTTTTCAAAGCCGAGTTCGCTCATCACGTCGAAGGCGTCTTCGCCCATGGCGCGGAAACTGTACGCGGCATGGTCAGGGCCGCCGTCGGGCTTCGAACTGTCGCCGTAGCCGCGCAGGTCGATGGCAACCACCGTGAAGGATTTCGCCAGCGAAGGCGCGATCCGGTGCCAACTGACATGCGTCAACGGATTGCCGTGGACCAGCAGCAATGCCGGGCCTGAGCCCGCGATCGCGACATTGATCTCGGCTCCCCTGGTCTTGATCCTCCTGTAGGAAAATCCCTCCATCAGGCCCCGATGCTCCTTCTCCAGTGGGGGCATGAGGGATGCGGCGGCGACGTCCGAGGTGTTTTGACTGGCCATAAGGTTCTCCCGAGCTCTGTCCCCTAAACCTCGCCTTCAAATTGAATACTGTCAACAATTTTCAGTTGACTTTTTTTGGATGCAGCGCAACATCGCACCAGGTCGCCAAGCGAGGCTTGCGCGGCGAACATCGGGTGGCCTTGCCACCGCCGAGCCGAAGGGGGCGTGTCCATGCCAGATTCAGATAAGTCCTCGCCCAAAGCCGCTTCGCCGCTGCCTTGCCTGGCCCTCTTGCCTGGCGATATGACGGGCATCGGCCCGGAACTCGTTGCGCGCGTGCTGTCGGATGGCCGGCTTTCCGATGCTGCGCGCATTGTCGTTCTCGGCGACCGGCGTGTCCTGGAGATGGGCGCCCGCGATGCCGGCGTGTCTCTCTCCATCAAGACCGTTCCAGACGTCGCCTCGATCGACTGGAACGCAGCTCAGACGCCTGTCATCGACCTCGGCAACATCGATCCCGCGGCCTTGCCGCGCGGCGTGGTTTCTGCGGAGTCCGGAAAGCTGACCGGAGACACGTTGGCCGCCGCCGTGCGGCTGGCGATGAAGGGCGAAGTGGACGGCATCACCTTCGCACCGCTGAACAAGGCAGCGCTTCATGCCGGCGGCTGGAAATTTCCGGACGAGCACAAGATGTTTGCCCATTTGCTGGAACACAAAGGATATTTCTCCGAGATGAATGTGCTCGACGGCCAATGGATGTCGCGCGTCACCTCGCACGTTTCCATGCGCACGGCTCTCGACCAGATCACCCATGACAGCATCATCGAGGCAATCCAACTCGTTGACCGCACCATGCAACGCGCCGGCATGAAGAAGCCGCGTATCGCCGTCGCGGCCCTCAACCCGCATGCCGGCGAGAACGGGCTGTTCGGGCGCGAGGAGATCGATCTGATCGGTCCGGCGGTCAAGGCCGCCGCGGCAACGGGCATCGATTGCAGCGGGCCTTTCCCCGCTGACACCATCTACATCAAGGCTTTCGCCGGCGAATATGACAGTGTGGTCGCCATGTACCATGATCAGGGGCAGATCGCGACCAAGCTGCGCGGCTTCAATCGCGGCGTGACTGTCACGGCCGGCCTCGAAACCGTCTTCACCACGCCGGCGCACGGAACCGCCTTCGACATCGTCGGCAAAGGCATCGCCTCGACAGGTGCGCTGGAGAGTGCGGTTCGACTTGCGGGCCAGCTTGCGCGCCGCAAAAACGCAGAACGCCAGGCTGCAGCCTGACCGATGTCGGCCAACCGCCTCTGAAACCAACTGGAAGCAAAATGACGAAATCCAACAATTTCCGCATCGCGGTCATCCCCGGCGATGGCATCGGCAAGGAGGTCGTGCCGGAGGGCGTACGCGTCCTGGAAAAGGTCGCTTCGCGCTTCGGCATCGGCCTGTCGTTCGACTGGTTCGATTTCGCCTCCTACGATTACTACGCCCGTCACGGCCGGATGCTGCCAGAGGACTGGAAGGCAAGGATCGGATCCCATGACGCGATCTTCTTTGGCGCCGTGGGCTGGCCTGCCGGCGTGCCCGACCACGTGTCTCTGTGGGGGTCGCTTCTCCAGTTCAGGCGCGAGTTCGATCAATACGTCAACCTGCGGCCGGTGCGCCTTATGCCGGGTGTGCCGAGCCCGCTCGCCGGGCGCGGCCCAGGCGATATCGATTTCTGGGTGGTGCGCGAAAACACCGAAGGCGAGTATTCGTCGATAGGCGGCCGCATCTTCCCGGGCACCGAGCGCGAAGTGGTGGTGCAGGAAACAGTCATGACGCGCATTGGCGTCGATCGTGTGCTGAGGTTCGCGTTCGAGCTTGCCGCCAAGGGCAAGCGCAAACACCTGACCTCGGCGACCAAGTCGAACGGCATCTCGATCAGCATGCCCTATTGGGACGAGCGCGTGGAGGAAATGGCCAAGGCTTTTCCCGATGTGCGCTGGGACAAATACCACATCGATATCCTGACGGCCCAGTTCGTGCTTCATCCCGACTGGTTCGACGTCGTCGTCGCCTCCAACCTTTTCGGCGACATTCTGTCCGATCTCGGCCCGGCCTGCACGGGAACGATCGGCATCGCACCCAGCGCCAATATCAATCCCGACCGTAATTTTCCGTCCCTGTTCGAGCCGGTTCACGGCTCGGCGCCGGATATTGCGGGGCAGGGGATTGCAAATCCCGTCGGGCAGATCTGGTCGGCCGCGATGATGCTCGACCATCTCGGGCAGGCTGAGGCGGCCGCCGGGATCGTTTCGGCGATCGAGACCATTCTCGCCGAGCCTTCGCTGCGCACGCGCGACCTTGGCGGCGCCGCAAACACCGTTGAGTGTGGCAAGGCGATCGCCGCGGCACTTTGACCTTCAGGTCGTCGGCACCAGGGCAGAGAGGGTGTTTGCATCGGCGAGATTGACCGCCGTCGCGGCATGAAACCCGTTCAGCCCACGGGGGTTGCGGCGCGGGCGATGGCGGCGGCGTCTTCGAGCGTCTCTATCTCCCAGCACAGATCCCGCAGGCGCGCCGTTGCCGTAGCGCCCAGAACCGGTTCGGCAAGCCCGCCGAACTTTGCGTTCAGATCGTCGTCGGTCATCGGCCGCGCCAGGCTGCCGATCGCATGCTCGACATGTTTCCTCAGGACGCGGCCGTCCTTGAGCCTGATCGTCACGTGACATTCGTCTTCAGCGACGCTTTGCGATGCCGCTGCACTCACGCGGTCGCGCAGCGCAATCACCTCCGGGTCGCGCACGCTCGCATCGCTATATTCCTCCTCGCCGGCGCGTCCTTCGATGATGGCCACCGCTGCCGAATGGTAGACGCTGAACTTGCCTTCGAGACCGACTGTCGGCGTCTTCTTGCCGGTCAGCTCGAGCACCAGCGGATCGACTTCCAACTCAATGCCTTCGATCTGCGCGGCCGTCAGTCCGAACTCGTTGCGCAATTGCACGCAGCCGTCGATGATCGGGTGGATGACGATGCCGCAGGCAAACGGCTTATAGGTGTTCAGCGCGATCTCGAAGCTCTCGCCCAGACCTTTGGTGATCTCGTCGAAATTGCGCTCGGTCGACATGACGTGGGCGAAACCGCGCGGGGCCTCGAGCACGCGATTTGACGAGGTGAAATCGCGTTGCGCCATGAAGGCGGAGAGCAGTCCGTTTTGCGCCGCGCGGCCGGGATGGAAGCTCTTGCACATGGTGCCGAACATCTCGCGGAAACCCGAAGACTGCGTTCCGGCTATGCCGAGCGCCCAGATCATCTGCTGTTCGGTGAGGCCAAGCAGCCGCCCCGCTGCGGCGGCGGCGCCAAAGACGCCGGCCGTTCCGGTGATGTGCCAGCCGATGTCGTAATGCGCGGGGTAGACCGCATTGCCGATGCGGCATTCGACCTCGACGCCGAGGATGAAGGCATGCAGCAGATCACGGCCGCTTACCGGCCGCAGCTGCGCAAGGCTCAGGATCGCGGAGGCGACCGGCCCGGCGGGATGGATAATGGTGCGCAGATGCGTATCGTCGAAATCGAAAACATGGCTGGCGATGCCGTTGAGAAGCGCGGCGTTGAGTGCGTCCAATCGTTCGTCGCGGCCCAATATGGCAGCCTGATCCTTGCCGGCAAACGGCGACACGGCCGCGAGCGCAATATCGACGCTCGCATGTTGCGAGCCACCTACCGCACAGCCTGTCCAGTTGAGGAAGGAGCGTACCGCTTCGCGCCGCACATTACCGGGCACGCTGTCTGCGGATGCCGACACGACATAGCGGGCCAGCGTGGCGGTGACGTCAATCATTTGATCTCCCTGAATTACCGTTGCACAGGACTGCCTGGCCTGCCGGCGTGCTTTGCTGGTGATTGGCGCGGATCACGCCATGAAGGCGCCGCCGTTGACGTGAACGGTCTGGCCGGTGATGTAGCGGGCCGCGGGGCCGCAGAGATAGCGCACGAGCGAGGCGACTTCCTGCGGCGTTCCAAGCCGGCCGACAGGCGGCAGTTTCCCGACATGGTGAGAGGGTTCTCCGCCTGCTCGCACGGTGTCGATCATGCCGGGCGCAACGCAATTGACGGTGATGCCGTCGCCGGCAACGTCATGGGCGAGGGCGCGCGTGAAGCCGGACAGGCCTGCCTTCGCGGTCACGACATGAGCGCGTCCGCCGGCGCCGGTATGCGCCGACAGGCCACCGATGTTGATCACTGCTCCCTGTCCTGACTTCTTGAGGTGCGGGAGCGCCGCATGGGCGGTCAGGAACGCGCCGTCGAGGATGATCGAAAGCACGTCGCGCCACTCAGTGAAGCTCATATCCTCGAACGCGGTTTCATGTCGTACGGCGGCGCTGTTGACGAGAATGTCTATGCCGCCGAATTCCCGAACGGTCGCGCCGATCAGCGCGTCGACTGCCTCCGGATCGACGATGTCGGCCAGGACAGCCCTGGCCCTCCCTCCGGCGGCCGCGATTTCATTGACGACGGACTGGGCTTCAGCCCGGGAGCTGCGTGCGTTCACGACCACGGCGGCCCCGGCGCCAGCAAGCTCCAGCGCCATGATGCGCCCGATATTGCGGGCGGCTCCCGTTACGATGGCGACGCGTCCTTCCAGTTCCCGTCCGCCGTTCATGCCAAGCTCCCGTCGGACCAGTCCGAGCCGGCCACTGCCATTGAAGGCATTTCTCGAGACCAATCGGAGCGGTTCATGCGAGATCCCCGGTGTCGGGCGCGTTGCCGCTCGAATGTCCAGGGACGGCCGCTGCCGGCAGGGTCATGCGGCTCTTGCCGCTCAGCACATGCAGGAAGGCTGCCTCCATGGCGGCTGTCGCGTCGCCGTTTCGCAATGCCGCAACGATGCGGCGGTGCTCAATATTGGACACGGAGAGGCCACCGCCTTGCAGCAGCGCGCGCTCCCGAAACAGGTGCAGTTCCTTGACGAGTTCGGAATAGGCCTTGTGCAGCCGGCCGTTGCCCGCGAAGCGCAGGATCGAATCGTGGAATTCCAGATTGAGCGGGTAGTAGGCATCGAGCGAATGCATGGCGACCGCCTCCTCCATGCGATCGAGCAAGCGCTCCAGTTCCGAAATATGCGCCGCCGTGACCTTCGTGGCCAGGAGGCGCGCCGCCGACGCGAATAACCCCGCGCGCACGTCGTAAAGCTCGGCGGCCTGCTCCTCGTCGATCCTGCGCATGAACACGCCCCTGTTGGGGACAAGCTCGAGTAGGCCTTTCTCGGCAAGCGCGCGGCACACTTCGCGGATGGGACCGCGGCTCACCGAAAAGCGGGTCGCCAGCGAATTCTCGTTCAGCCTCTCACCCGGGGCGAATTCTCCCGACAGGATGAGGCTCTCCAACTCGCGCCGCAGGACGCTCGTCAGGGAGTGGTTCTGAAGAAACTCAAGCTCGGCCCTCATCGGATCGTGATCTACTATTTACTGCAAACTGTCAACAGAATACAGTGCGACTGACAGGCAGGATCATTGCTGGCCGCAAGCTGGAGAACCGGAGTTTCATGCCTCAGGCGGACATCCCGCTGGTGAAGGATGCGTTGCCTTCGCCAAGCCTTTTCGAACTCTTCCTGGCGTTTGCCAAGCTCGGCATCACCAGCATTGGCGGGGGCGTGAACGGCATGATGCACACGGAATTCGTGGTGAATCGGGGCTGGTTCACCGACAGGCAGTTTCTGTCCGGACTGGCGCTTGCCCAGTCCTTGCCCGGAGTCAACGTTGCAAACTTGGCGCTCTGGCTCGGATATCAACTCAGAGGTTTCGTCGGAGCCTTCGTGGCGCTGTTGGCAGTGGTCCTGCCCCCGGCCATCGCAATCATCCTGATAGGAAATGTCGTGCTGAGGCTCAGCGCCGATCCCGCGATCGGCGCGCTGCTTGCGGGCCTCGCCGTCGCGGCAGCCGGACTGTCGCTTTCCGTCGGCTATCTTGCCATGCGATATGCCTGCATCGACGTCATTTCAACAGTCCTGTTTGCCTGCACGCTGGTCGGCGCATCGGTCTTTCATCTTTCTGCTCTCGTCATCGTTGCGGTGCTGGCGCCCATCGGCATCGGCATCGGCTTTGTAAGAAAACGGCATGAAAGACGATAATCTGCTTCTTACCCTGTGTCTGGTGTTCGCACCCTTGTCATTGATGGCCATCGGCGGCGGATCCTCCATTCTGGGCGAATTGCAGCACAGCGTCGTCGATGACCGGCACTGGCTGACCAACAAGGCTTTCCTCGATATGTTTGCCATCTCCCGCGTCGCACCCGGACCGGGAACCCTGATCGTCACGCTGATGGGTTGGCACCTTGCCGGATGGGCGGGGGCAGTCGTTTCGACGATCGCGATCTTTGCGCCGTCCTCGCTGCTGGTGATCGTGATCGCGCATTTCTGGCACAGCCGTCCGGATGCGGCATGGCAAGGCGCCCTGGTCTATGGTTTGGCGCCGCTCGCCGCGGGGCTGGTGCTGTCCAGCGTCTCGGCTCTCCTGAGCAACGCGAAAGGCGGCTGGATCGCCTGGTGCGTGGCCATCATGGTCGCCGTTGCGGCGCGTAGGGTTCGTTTGGGGCCCTTGACGCTGATGGTCGTGGGATCGGTCCTCTTTTGCGGTCTGCTGATGGCTGTAGGATAACGCATGTCGCCCAAATTTTGGGACAGCGACAAGGCATGGAGAAGAGCCGAAGCGCGTCGCACGGATCCGTTTCGACGCGAGGCGCCCGGCAATTCCGGCCGACAAATGCCTCTGCCCTCAACGACAATGCAGATAGTCGTCAGTTAATTGTTGACAATTAACAAAATTAGACCGACCTTGGGGAAGAGGCGCAGGCACATCGCTTGTGAGTGAGTGTTCGGGAGGACCCATGGCCTTTGTGGAACTCGACAATCTGACCAAGCGCTACGGGAAGTTGACCGTCGTCAATCAGGTCGATCTCTCTATCGAGAAGGGCAAGCTGGTGTGCCTGCTCGGACCATCGGGCTGTGGCAAGACCACCACCTTGCGCCTGGTCGCCGGGTTCGTTCAGCCGTCGGATGGTCAGATCCGCGTCGGCGGCCGTGTGGTGTCGTCGCCGCATGCCAGCGAGCCTCCGGAAGCCCGCAACATGTCGATGATCTTCCAAAGCTATGCGCTCTGGCCGCATATGACCGTGTTCGAGAACGTCGCCTACGGCCTGCGGCTCCGCCGCATGGGAAAGAGCGACATCCAGGCTAAGGCCGGTCGCATCCTCCATGCGACCAAGCTCGAAAAACTGGCTGAGCGCTATCCGGGCGAATTGTCGGGCGGTCAGCAGCAGCGTGTTTCGCTTGCCAGGGCGCTTGTCATCGAGCCGGAGACGCTGCTGCTCGACGAGCCGCTTTCCAATCTCGACGCCAATCTTCGCGAGGAGATGCGGTTTGAAATCCGTCGGCTTCACGACGAGTTCCGCTACACGACCGTCTACGTCACTCACGATCAGACCGAGGCCATGACCGCCGCCGATGTCATCGTGGTGATGAACCAGGGCAATGTCGAGCAGGCTGGTTCTCCCGAGGACATCTACGAACGGCCGCGCTCGGAATTCGTCGCGCAGTTCATCGGCGGCACCAATATCTTCAAGGGCAAGCGGATCGGAACGGACACCGTCGATTGCGGCAATGGCCTGGTGCTGCGCTGCGGCAGCGGCGACTACGCCTCCAACGGCCAGACCGCGGTGTCGGTGCGGCATCACGACCTGCACCTCACGAACGAGAAGCCGAAAGGCGATCCGAGCAACTGGGCCACCGGGAAGGTGCTGCGCCAGGTCTATCTCGGGTCGCATCGCGACTATCTCGTCAATTTATCAGGTGGCGAAACCGTGCGGGCGATTGCGCCCGTCGATGTCGCGGTCCCGGAAAACCAGCAAATTTGGCTTCATTGCCCACCTGATCGCTGCCGGGCGCTCGCGCACTAAAGGGAGAGAGACATGTCGAACACGAAAGTCGCAGCAGGCGCGCTTTTGGCAGCCTTGGCGTGGAGCCAGGTGGCCTGGGCGGCCCCGCCGGAGCCCTACCACGTGACGGACGAGCTGGTTGCGGCGGCAACCAAGGAGGGCTCGGTCGTCTACTACACCTCCACCGACGTGCAGGTTGCCGAGAAACTGGGCTCCGCCTTCGAGGCGCATTATCCCGGCATCAAGGTCCAGGTGGAGAGGGCTGGTTCCGAACGCGTCTTTCAGCGCATAGGGCAGGAATATTCGAGCGGCATCCACAATGCCGATGTCATCGAGACCTCCGACGCATCCCACTTCCTCACATTCAAGGATCAGAACTGGCTGACGCCGGCCGTTCCCGAGGACGTGGCCAAGATGTGGCCGGAAAAGGATCGTGACCCCGACGGGCTCTATGCGGCTTTCCGCGCCACGCTGACCGTCATCGCCTACCGGACCGACTTGGTGAAGGAAGAGGACGCGCCAAAGACCTGGACCGATCTGCTCGATCCCAAATATAAGGACAAGCTGGTCAAGTCGCATCCCGGCTACAGCGGCAATGTGATGACCGCGACCTATGCCCTCAGCCAGCTTCTCGGATGGGACTATTTCGAGAAACTGGGCAAGCAGGGCGTCATGCAGGTCCAGTCCTCGACGGAGCCGCCGAAGGTCCTTGCCCAGGGCGAGCGCCCGATCCAGGCTGATGGCAATGAGTACAACGTGTTCATCCTCCAGGACAAAGGCGTGCCGATCAAGGCGGTCTATCCGGCGGAAGGAACCTCCATCGCCTACGGCAACGCCGCCATCCTGGCTTACGCTCCTCATCCAAACGCAGCCAAGCTTTTCTATTCCTTCATGTTCTCGCAGGAAGCCCAGCAATTGAACGACGATTTCGGCGGTCTGCGTTCGGTCCGGCCGGACGTGAAGGAAAAATCCAACCGCACGCCGCTTTCCCAGATCAAGCTGCTTGAGTCCGACCCGGCGAACGTTCGCGACGCCATCGAAGAGATCAAGCAGAAATACGAAGAGTATTTCGGCACGTGAGTAGCGGTTCGCCGTCAAGTTGGACCGGTGGCGGAATGAAATGATTTTGCGATGTCGTCATGGGCGACATCGCAAGATCCCGGGTCGGGCCGGGGGTGTTCTGCCGATATCAAATCAAGCTCAGAGGTGACCAGGTGACCATCGCTGCATTGTCCCCCGATTCCGCCACAAGGCGGCGCCTCGGCAGGTTCGATTTGTCGACACCTCTTTTCGTGCTGCTGGCCGGCATCCTGTGCGTGTTGGTGCTGCTGCCATTGTTCTGGCTGGGCTACTACAGCATCACCAACAAGGCGGGTTCCCTGACCCTGGCGAATTTCGCCCGCCTCTTTACCGACGCCACAATTCGCCGGGCGTTCCTCATCGCGCTCGGCATGGCCGGCTGCGTCGGCCTGTTCTCGTGTCTCGTCGCCACGCCGCTGGCCTGGCTTGTCGCGCGCACCGACATGCCGGGGCAGCGCCTTGTCCGCAGTCTGGTGACGGCATCGTTCGTGACGCCGCCCTTCCTGGGCGCCATTGCCTGGGCAATGCTGGCCGCGCCGAACAGCGGTATTCTCAACAATATCTATCGCTGGGCCTTCGGCCTCGACCAGTCGCAAAGCCTGTTCGATATCTACACCTTCACCGGGCTGGTCTTCGCGGTCACCTGTTATTCGTTTCCCTTCGTCTTCACGCTGGTGGCCAACGCCTTCGACAAGGTGCCATCCGACCTCGAAGAGGCATCGGCGATCCTCGGCGGCAAGCCCGGCACGACATTGCGGCGGGTGACATTGCCCATGGTGCTGCCTGCCATGCTGGCCGGGTCCCTGGTCGCCATCGTCCAGGCCTTCACTATGTTCGGCTCGCCGGCGATCCTGGCGCTGCCGGCCGGCTTCCACGTCATCACCACCAAGATCTGGAGCTATTTCCAGTTTCCGCCGCGGCTCGATCTCGCCGCGGCCAGTGCCGTGCCCCTGCTCGTGGTCACCATGCTCCTGCTCTGGGGGCAGAGATGGCTGCTCGGGCGCCGCGGCTATACCGTGCTCGGCGGCAAGAGCGGCACGCCGCGGCGCGTGAAGCTGGGCAACTGGAAATGGCTGGCCGGCGCATATGTGTTGTTCATCCTGTGCGTGACGGTCCTGTTTCCCTATCTCGCTCTGCTCAAAGTGGCTCTGACGCACAATATTTCCGAGCCGCTGAGCTGGAGTTCGTTGACGCTCCATAATTTTCATTTCGTGCTCTTCGAATTTTCCAGCACGCGGCTCGCCATCTGGAACACCTTGATCCTTGGTTTGTCGACGGCAACGATCGCGACCGGCATCGCGCTTGTGGTGTCGTATCTGGTTGCCCGCCGCGCCGCGCCGGGCGCGGCATTTTTGGGCGTGCTGGCAACCGCGCCGATAGCCATTCCGGGCATTGTGCTCGGCGTCGGGCTTTTCCTCGCCTATGCCAACCCGACATTCGGCCTCTACGGCACCTTGTGGATCCTGCTGATCGCCTTCCTGACGATCGAGCTTCCGGCCGGCTATCAGCAATTGTCATCGGCTTTCCATGGCGTGCATCCGGAACTGGAGGAAGCCAGCCGCATTCTCGGCGCCACTCGCCTGAAGACCTTGTGGCAGATCACGGCGCCGTTGCTGCGTACCAGTCTGATCGCGGCCTGGTGCTTCGTTTTCATCGGCACCATCCGGGAGTTGTCGGCGACAGTGCTTCTGACGACCGCGCAGACCAAGTTGGTCTCAGTCATCATCTACGATCTCAACGAAAGCGGCGACTACGGAGCGATTGCGGTACTCGGCATCTTGCTGCTGGTGGTTTCGTTCACCGTTGTCTTTATCGCGAACAAGGTCCCGGTTCTCGGCGGAGCGCCTCCCAGGAGCGGTGGCTGAGGTGGATGCCGGTCTTGATTCCACAGCAATTGTCCGCGTTTCGCTTGACAAGAGGAAGTATGTCTCAGTCATGGTCCTGCTTGGATGTCGTCGGCATCAATTGGACGAAGGAGATCAAACCGTGGATGATGGCCAGGCAAAGTGTTCGCGGCCAGCGAGGCCGGATCAGGCAAATCGTGTCGTCCGCGGGGCATTGAACGGAATTCGGGCTCATGGCTAACGAAACCGAAAACATGTCGGGATTTTCGCCCATCGACTTTTTACGCACGCGCTCGCTCGCCAATGTCGTGCAGCACGAAATAGAGCGAATGATCGTCGAGGGAGAATTCACGCCCAACGAACGGATCAACGAAAACGCGCTGGCCCAGCAGCTCAAGGTCAGTCGGGGGCCGATCCGGGAAGCGTGCAGCGCGCTGGCAGCTCTGGGGCTGATCCAGGTGATCCCCAATCGGGGCTTTTTCGTGCGCGAGCTCAGCGAAGAAGAGGCTCGCGATGTGTCGGAAGCGCGCGCCTGCATCTTCGCGTGCATGACCATGAGCGTCGCGGAGAAGATCACCGATCCCGAAATCGCCAAATTGCGCGCGCTCGTCGACCGCATGGACGAACTGGCGAAGATCGGCGAGGTGAGCCAGTACTATCCGGTCAATCTGGAGTTCCATTCGGAACTGGCGAGGATGTGCGGCAACGGCCGCCTGGCGCAGATCTATCTCGGCCTTGCACGGGAACTCCACATCCAGCGCTACCGCGCACTGGCGAGTGGCGACGTGCTCGATATATCCAATCGCGAGCACCGGGCCATCGTGGACGCCGTTGCCGCACGCGATCCGCAGCGGGCCTTCGCAGCCGGGCGCGAGCACATCGTCAACGGAACCTCGCGCACGCGCCGGGCAACCGTGGCGTTGCGACACTCCTCGGACTGACTGCCGTAGGACGTTTCTCGGAAGAAGGCGAATTCGCCTGAAGCGCGAGAATGCGCCGATTGTGGCCTGCGCTCGTCATTTCCGTCCCATAGCTCCAGGCTGGACGGGCTTCATTTTGTCGACAAAAAATTGTTGACAGTTTACCAAAACTGCTTTCTTAGTCCTGCTCGCAACCTTAGCAAGCAAGCCCGCGCGAGCGGGTTCTTGGTTCGCGGGCACGGTCGACGGAGAGGATTTTCAATGCACGACATGGCACAGGCAGGTCTCACGAAATACGTGGCGGAGTTCGTCGCAGCAGCCACTCCGCAGGATCTGCCGGATGACGTCATCGCTCTCGGCAAGAAGTCGATACTGGACGGCATCGGGCTTGCTCTTTCGGGCTCCGTCGCGCAAAGCGGCGACCTTGTGCGCCGCCATCTCGACGAACTCGGGTTGATGCCTGGCGCCGCGACGGTGATCGGCGCAGGCCGCAAGGTTGCGCCGCGCTTTGCCGCGTTCGCGAATGGCGTCGGCATTCATGCCGATGACTATGACGACACCCAGCTGGCCGTCGCTTCCGATCGCGTCTACGGCTTGCTGACCCATCCGACGGCGCCGGCATTGCCCGCGGCACTGGCCGTCGGCGAACTGGTGGGCGCCTCGGGCAGGGAGGTCATGCTGGCCTACCATCTCGGGGTCGAGGTCGAGTGCAAGATCGCCGAAGCGATCGCGCCTCGCCACTATCAGACAGGATTTCACGCGACGGCCACTTGCGGCACGTTCGCCGCCGCTTCGGCCGCGGCCTCGCTTCTTCGCTTCGATGCCAAGACCACGGCGCGCGCTCTTTCGATCGCCGGCAGCCAGTCGGCCGGCCTGCGCGAGAATTTCGGCACGATGACCAAGCCGTTCCATGCGGGCCGCGCATCGGAAAGCGGCGTCGCCGCCGCGCAGTTCGCCGCCCATGGATGGACTGCCACCGACAAGATCCTGGAGGCCCCGCGCGGCTTCTTCCAGGCCGCCGGCGGCGGTTACGACGAGAACGCCATCCGTGGACGCCTTGGCGCGCCGTGGACGTTCGCCGACCCCGGCATCTCGATCAAGCCGCATCCCTCGGGGTCGTTGACCCATCCCGGCATGACCGAGATGGCGCGCCTTATCCGTGAGAACGATATCAAGGCCGCTGACGTGAAGCGCGTGCGGGTCGGCACCAACTCGAACATGCCGAATGCCCTGATCCATCACAATCCGCATGACGAACTCCAGGCCAAGTTCTCGATGGAGTTCTGCATGGCCATCCTGCTGCTCGACGGCAAGGCCGGGCTTGGCGAGTTCACCGACGCGACGACGCAGCGGGCCGATGTCAAAGCCATGATCGACAAAGTGGATTTCGTAATCGACGAAAAGGCCGAGAAGGCCGGCTATCACAAGATGACGACGATCATCGATATCACGCTCAATGACGGCCGTGTCATTCACGGCGAGGCCGACTTCGGAAAGGGCAGTCCGGCCAACCCGATGAGCTACGAGGAGGTTGCCGACAAGTTCAGGGACAATGCTGCTCATGCCCGCCTTGCCCGTTCGGCGGCGGACGAGGTCGTCGCGCTGGTGCGCGACCTGGAGCGGCAGCCCTCGCTGGAGCGGCTGATGAGCCTCGTCGCCAAGGCCGGCTAACAGGTCTCCAAGCGGCCGCGGCGGCAGAGCCGCGGCCGGCAATTCAGAAAGGTCGGCCGATGGCCCATCTCACGATCGGTATCCTCAACGGCGACGACATCGGGCACGAAATCGTGCCTGCCGCCGTGCGCATCGCCAGGGCCGCCGCCGCGCGCAGCGGCCTCGACATCGACTGGCGCCCGATGCCGATCGGCCGCGCGGCGCTCGACATGCACGGATCGACCATGCCTGACGGCACGCTCGAGACGCTTTCGACATTGGACGGCTTCATACTCGGGCCGATCGGACATCGGGCCTATCCAAAGGTGACCGGCGCCATCAATCCGCACCCGATCCTGCGCAAGCATTTCGGCCTTTTTGCCAATGTCCGGCCGACGCGCTCCTTTCCCGGTCTCGGCGCGCTGTTCGACGACGTCGATCTCGTCATCGTGCGGGAAAACAACGAGGGCTTTCAGCCTGATCGCAATGTCGTTGCCGGTTCCGGAGAATTCCGGCCAACGCACGACACGACCATTTCGGTTCGCGTCATCACCCGCGCCGGCAGCTACCGTGTCGCCAAGGCGGCGCTCGAACTTGCCAGAACCAGGCGCAAGAAGTTGACGATCGTTCACAAGGACACCGTGTTCAAGCTTGGCTGCGGCATGTTCGTGGAAGAGTGCTATCGGGCCGCCGAGCAATTCCCCGATGTCGCTGTCGACGAGGTGATCGTGGACACCTTCGCCATGCGGCTGTTGCGGGATCCACAGACATTCGATGTCGTCGTCACCACCAACATGTTCGGCGACATCCTGAGCGACGAGGCCGCCGGCCTCGTCGGCGGCCTCGGCATGGCGCCCGGCCTGTGTATCGGCGAAGGCGACATAGCCATGGCGCAGGCGGCGCACGGGTCCGCGCCCGATATCGCCGGCAAGGGTATCGTCAATCCCTATGCGATGATCGAATCCACCCGCATGCTGCTGCAATGGCTTGGCCACAACCGCGGCGTTCCCGAGGCGCTTCGCGCGGCTTCCATGATGGCGGGGGCTACTGTTGCGGCGCTCGCGCGGCCCGAGACGCGGACCGGCGACATACGCGGAACCACCAACACCGAGGGAATGACCAGCGCCATCGTCGCTGCCATCGAGAAGGAAACTGAAAATGTCCTCGCATAGGATCGCCGTCATCGGCGGTGACGGTATCGGGCCGGAGGTCGTCGAGGCCGGCGTGAAGGTGCTGGAAGCCCTGACCGCTGTCGAGCCGGGTCTGGCCTTCGACTTCAAGCGCTTCGACTGGGGCTCCGACTATTATCGCCGCAACGGCCGCATGATGCCGCAGGACGGCCTCGGGCAATTGGAGGGTTTCGATGCGATCTATTTCGGCTCGGTCGGCGATCCGGACCTTCCCGACGACGTCACCCTCTGGGGCCTGCGCCTGGCCATCTGCCAGGGGTTCGACCAGTATGCCAACGTGCGGCCGACGCGCCTCTTGCCCGGGCTGACCGGCCCGTTGCGGCCCGATCTCGGCAAGCAGATAGACTGGGTGATCGTGCGCGAAAACAGCGAAGGCGAATATGCCGGCGTCGGCGGTCGCGCGCATCGCGGACTGCCTATCGAGGTCGGCATGGATGTCGCCGTCTTTACCCGCGCCGGGATAGAACGCATCGCCCGTTTCGCCTGCGAGCTTGCGCTGTCGCGCCCCCGCAAGCTTCTGACGGTCGTCACCAAGTCGAATGCGCAGCGTCATGGCATGGTGCTGTGGGACGAAGTCGTGCGCGGCGTGCTTCGCGACTATCCCGGTCTCAGCGTCGACTGGATGCTGGTGGACGCCATGACCCAGCGCATGGTCAACAAGCCCGGCAGCATCGACACGGTTTTGGCGACCAACCTGCATGCCGACATCCTCTCCGACCTGGCCGCCGCGCTGGGCGGATCACTCGGCATCGGCTCGACGTCGAACATCGACCCCTCGCGCAGCCGGCCGTCCATGTTCGAACCGATCCACGGTTCGGCCTTCGACATTACCGGCAAGGGTGTTGCCAATCCGCTCGGATCGTTCTGGACGGCGAGCCTGATGCTTGAGCATCTCGGCGAGCAGGCCGCCGCGCGGCGCCTCATGGTTGCGGTCGAGATTGTCACGGACCGGGCGGAATATCTCAGCCCCGATCTCGGCGGCACCGCGAGCACCGCCGAGGTTACCGCCGCGGTGATTGCGGCCCTTCGCGCCAATTAGGCCTCAGGGCGTGCGCGCGCCTTCGGCGTCCGTTCCCCGATATTTCACATGCTCTATGAAAGCGCGCAGCTTGGGCAGGACCTGGCGTCTGTCGGGATAATACAGAAAAACGCCAGGCGTCGTGACGGCGAAGGGCGTGAGCAACGCTTGCAACCGGCCATCGGCAATCGGTCCCTCGGTGAGAGGGCCAGGCACCTGTGCAAGTCCGACACCTTGGATCGCCGCGCCAAGCAGTGTCGGGTAGTCATGCGCTACCAGCGGCCCGGAGACGATTGCCTCGACCGTCTTGTTGCCGTCGATGAAGGGCCAGGGCGCGATCGATCCATTGGAGCGGCGCATGCGCAGGCAGGCATGGCCACGCAGATCGTCGATGCGCTCCGGCCGCTTCTGCCGGCGCAGATAGCCAGGGCTGCCGACGACCACGAGCGGGAACGGCGGCGTCAGCCGAACCGCGACCATGTCGGCGGCGATGAACTGGCCGAGCCGGATGCCGGCATCGAACCCCTCGGCCGCGAGGTCGACCAACTCACCGCTTGCGGCGATCTCCACCTCTATTTCGGGATAGGCCTGGCAAAAGGATGCCACCAGCGGCTCCAGCAGGATCGGCACCACGGCGCGCGGCACAGAGAGGCGCAACAGCCCGGTCGGCCGCTGTCCAAGCTCACGTGCGACCTCGCTTGCGGCGACCAGTTCCTCGAAAGCGGGCTTTGCGCGCGAAAGGAACCGTTCCCCGGCTTCGGTCAGGCCGACGCTGCGCGTCGTGCGCATGAAGAGCGCCGCGCCGACGCGCACCTCGAGCGCGCGCACCGCCTGGCTGATCGCCGATGGCGTGACGCCGAGCTCCGCGGCCGCTTTTCGGAAATTGCGGTGTTGCGCGACGCCGAGAAACGCCTCCACGCCGTCGAGCGCACCTTTCCGGATTGTGAAGTTCTGCTTCATGCCCCGTCAATATTATCGCGAATAGTCGACCGCTGGAAGCGGGCGTAGATTGCGCCTTGCATCTCTTGGGAGGCCATATGTCGCCTGCAACCATTTTCCTGTTACATCTCGCTCTAGGCTACGTGCCTTGGCTGCTCTGCGTCGGCGTCTATGTCTTGCCCCGGCTCAGATCCGTCAACCTGGTCGAGGCGCAACGCGCCATCGCCACGCTGCACAGCTTTCGCTTCTTCGGGCTTGTCTTCATCATTCCAGGCGTCGTCGGGCGCGATTTGCCGGCTGATTTCGCCACCTTCGCCGCCTATGGCGACTTTGCAACCGGAGTGTTGGCCATGCTGGCGCTTTTGACGACGAGGATACGTCCGCTATTCTGGTTGTTCGTCGTCGCGTTCAATCTCGTGGGGACGATCGATATCGCCGTCGACTACTATCACGGCAGCCAAGCCGGTCTTCCTGAGCTGGCGGGGCAATTGGGCGCTGCATACGCGATCCCCGTAATCTATGTCCCACTGCTGATGATCACGCACGCCGTCGCGTTCTACCTGATGCTGCGCCCCCAGCTCCAGGCAGCTCGAGTCTTCGCCGGCGACGCGGCCGCATCTCCGTGACGCAGCAAGTGCCGGTGTACCGGCGCGCCGCACGGCGCAGACGCTTCGCGGCGGTATTCGACTAATAGGTCGTGCGCCCGCCCGACAGGTCGAAGGTCGAGGCGGTGGTGAAGCTGTTTTCCTTCGAGACGAGCCAGGCGACCATGGCGGCGGCCTCGTCGACCTCCAGCAGACGGCCGCGTGGAATGCGCGAGCGCATGTATTCGATGTGCTCGGGCGTGAGTTGTTCGAGGATTCGGGTCTGTGCGGTGGCCGGCGAGATGCAGTTGACCGCAATGTCATACTGCGCCAGTTCCTTGCCGAGCGACTTGGTCATGCCGATGACCGCCGCCTTCGAAGCGGAATAGGCGGCGGCGTTGGGGTTGCCTTCCTTGCCAGCGACGGAAGCGATGTTGACGATGCGCCCGTAATTGCGCGCCTTCATCCCGGGCACCACGGCGCGGTTGACGTAGAAGGTGCCGTTGACGTTGATGTCGATGATCTTCTTCCACGTCGCTATGTCGTAGCTGTCGAGCGGGGCGGCGGGACCGGCAATGCCGGCGGAATTGACCAGGATGGAGATTTTGCCGGCGCTCTCCTCGGTTTTTGCCCGCGCGGCGTCCACCGTCTCCCAATCCGCAATGTCGACGACCAGGGTCGTGGCGGCCTTGCCAAGGTCGCGCTTGGCCGTTTCGAGGCGCGCCTCGTCGACGTCCCATAAGGTGACCGTCGCGCCGGAGGCGACGAAACGTTTGGCCATCGCGAAGCCGAGGCCTTGCGCGCCTCCGGTGACCACGGCGTGTTGGCCGTCAAGATCGATCCTGTTCATGCCGAGCGTTCTTTCTGGTTGAGAGAATTGAGGTTGCCCCGTTGCAGGTGGGCGATGTCGCTACATGGTAGCGCCGAGGTTCCAGGGCACGAACTCATTGTCGCCGTAGCCCAGCGTTTCCGATTTGGTACGCCCACCCGATGCCACGCGCAGGATCTCTGCGAAGATCTCCTGGCCTTTGTCGTCCAGCGTGACGCCGTCGAGGATGTCCCCGCAATTGATATCCATGTCCTCGCGCATCTGCTCGAAGATGAAGGAATTGGAGGCAAGCTTGATCGAGGGCGTCGGCTTGCAGCCGAAGGCCGAACCCCGCCCCGTGGTGAAGCACAATATGTTCGCGCCGCCGGCGACCTGGCCGGTGGCCGAGACCGGATCGTAGCCCGGCGTGTCCATGAAGACGAGGCCACGTTCGTTGATCGGTTCGGCATATTCCAGCACCGCGCGCAGATTGGTCGTCCCGCCCTTGGCGGACGCGCCGAGCGACTTCTCCAGGATCGTCGTCAACCCGCCGAGCTTGTTGCCGGGAGACGGGTTGTTGTTCATCTCCATGTCGTGCTTGGCGGTATAGTCCTCCCACCAGCGGATGCGCTCGATCAGCTTCTCGCCGACCGCGCGGTTTTCCGCGCGCATGGTCAGCAGATGTTCGGCGCCGTAGATCTCCGGCGTCTCGGACAGCACCGCCGTGCCGCCTTGCGAGACAAGCAGGTCCACCGCGGCGCCAAGCGCCGGATTGGCGCTGATGCCGGAATAGCCGTCCGACCCGCCGCATTGCAGCGCGAGCACCAGTTCGGAGGCCGGCTGCGGCGTCCTTTGCGCGGCGTTGACGATGGACAGCATATCGAGGATCGCCTTGACCCCGGCCTCGACCGTCTTGCGTGTGCCGCCGGTCTCCTGGATGGTCATCGTGCGGAAGGTCGTGCTCTCCTCGATATTGTAGGACTGCATCCAGCGCGGAATCTGGAACGCCTCGCAGCCGAGCCCGACCATCAGCACGCCGCCGACATTGGGATTCGTGGCAAAGCCCCACTGCGTGCGCTTCAGGAGGTCGTAAGCGGGGCCCTTGGTGTCGATGCCGCAGCCGGTGCCATGGACGAGTGAGATCACGCCGTCGACATTGGGATAGTCGCGCAGGATGCCGCAGCGGTTGACCTCTTCCACGATGAAGCGGGCGACACTGGCCGAACAATTCACCGAGGTCAGGACAGCGATGAAGTTGCGCGTCCCGACCTTGCCGCTCGGCCTGCGGTAACCCATGAAGGTCGCGCGCTCGGCTTCAGGGAAGACGGGTGTTTGCCTGGCGTTGGTGCCGAACAGATAGTCGCGTTCGAAATTGCGCAAATACACATTGTGCTCGTGAACCCAATCGCCGGCGGCGATCGGCCCGCGGGCGAATCCGATGGTCTGTCCGTATTTCACGACCGGCTCGTCCGGAGCGATGTCGCATATCGCCATTTTGTGTCCGCGCGGTATGCGCGCCTTGGCGGGCACGTCGCCTGCCTTGTCGCCGATCTTCAACGGATCGACCGCCAGAAGGATGTTGTCGGCATGCGAAAGCTGGATGAACCGCGCCATTACAAACTCTGAAAAAGCCCCCGCCGGCACAATGCCGCCGAATGGATCGGAATACTAATATAATAGAATGTCAACGGTCAAGCTGCGAACACGGCTCACCGGGCCTCGGCAAACCGGCCGGATGGCAGGTCACAGGCCGACGCTGAATGGACCTGGAACCTGCGCCGCCCGTCTCAGCGCTCAGTCGAGGTCGTCAGTCGAGAAGCTCGGCGGCGACTTCGAGCGTGTTGCGAAATGACGTCTCGAGGTGATGCTCCATCGCCTGTGCGGCGCCCTCCGCGTCGTGACGCTTCAGCGCGTCCAGAATGGCCTCGTGCTGCTCGATCGTCTGCTCGCCATAGCCGGGCTTCGGAATGGCGAGATAGCGGCCGCGGTCCATCTGCGCCTTGGAGATGTCGACGGCGCGCCAGATCATCGGCAGGCCGCATATTTCGGCGATGGTGCGGTGAAAGACGTCGTCGAGTTGAATCGCTGTGGCGTACCTGCCGCGCGCTATGGCGAGCTTATGCGCGGCCATGTTGTCTTCCAGCAATTCACTGGCAGCCGGCGTCAGCTTGGCGGCGGCGCGCCTGGCGCTCTCCATCTCCAATGCGCGCCGGATGACATAGGCTTCCTCGAGGTCGGCCCGGCTGATGGGAGCAACGTAGGTGCCGGTCTGCGCCAGGATCTTGACGAGCCCTTCGTCGCTGATGCGCTTGACCGCCTCGCGCACGGGCGTGCGCGAGACACCCAGCGCTTCGGCAATGGCGATCTCATTGATGACCTCACCCGGTTTCAGCCGTCCGACGACGATCATGTTGCGGATCTTGTTGTATATCTGGTCGCGCAGCGGGAGGGCTCGATTGAGGGTCGAAGGATCTAGATCCATGGAAAATCCCATCGTTCGTCCCACCTGAAATGGCAAAATTATTCGAATGTCAAACGGAATGCACCTGCATGCGACGCGGGGCTCGTTGCGATCCGACGCCAGTCACGGGAGCGGTCAGATCCAGCTTGCCAGAACTATTATATTAGTGCAATAGTGCCGCCAGTAGCGTGATTTTCAGCCTATGATGAGGTGTCTGGTGCGGATGCGCTGAAAGGGCCTTTGGGCCTGCTCGAGTGGGCCGAACTGCGCCTGGAAGACCATTATACTAACATAACGCCGCCGACCGCATGCTACCAGGGAGGACCAAGCCTAGATGAGTGCCGCCGCCGATTGTGCCCTGGACATGAGAGGCATCTCCAAGACTTTTCCCGGCGTGAAGGCCCTGTCGAACGTCAATTTCGCCATCCGGTTCGGCACCGTTCATGCGGTCGTCGGCGAGAATGGCGCCGGCAAGTCGACGCTGATGAAGGTGCTCAACGGATCCTACGCTCCGACCGCCGGCACGATCCTCGTCGGCGGCGCCGAAGTGCGCATGCGGCGTCCCGCCGACGCCCAGGCGCTCGGCATCCGCATGGTGCACCAGGAGATCAATCTTGTTCCCGACCTGACCGTCGCGGAGAACGTCTATCTCGGCCGCATGCCCGGCAAATGGAGCTGGCTGCGCAAGGGCGAAATGGTCGGGAAGGCCGCCGCCGTCCTCGACGAGCTGGGCGCGGCCATCGACCCGCGCGCGCGGGTCGGCGACCTGTCGATCAGCCAGCAGCAACTGGTCGAGATCGGCAAGGCCTATGCGGCGCAGCCCAGGATCATCGTGCTGGACGAGCCGACATCGAGCCTGAGCGAGCACGAAACCGCGGCGCTGTTCCGGATTCTTCGCAAGATGCGCGATGACGGCATCGCCATCGTCTACATCAGCCATAGGCTGAAGGAAGTTCTCGAGATCGCCGACGAAGTGACCGTGCTGCGCGACGGCTCAATGATCGAGACCCGTCCGATCGACGGCATAACCGCGGCCGAAATGATCAGGCTGATGGTTGGCCGCGAGGTCGCCAACGTGTTCCCGAAAAGCCCGGCCGCGATCGGCAAGTCCGTGCTGCGTGTCGAGCGCATCGGCGACGGGGCGCATTTCCGCGATGTCAGCTTCGATGTGCGCGCTGGGGAGATACTGGGCTTGACCGGACTGGTCGGGGCGGGTCGCACCGAGGTAGCACGCGCCATTTTCGGCCTGTCGCGGCTGGTGGAGGGAACGGTCAGCGTCAACGGGCGCAAGGTCGCCATCAACTCTCCTTCCGAGGCGGTGCGAGCCGGGATCGCCTACGTCCCCGAGGACCGCAAGGGTGACGGCATCGTTCCGGGCATGTCGGTCCGCGAGAACATCAGCCTGCCGATATTGCGGCGTCTGACCAGCTTCGGCCGCATCAGGCGCAGCGCCGACCGTTCGCTGGCGGCGACCTATGTGAAGCAGTTCTCTATTTCGCCGCCCGACGGGGAGCGGCGCATCAACCTGTTGTCGGGGGGTAACCAGCAGAAGGCGGTCATCGCCAAATGGCTCGCGGCCAAGCCCTCCGTGCTCATCCTCGACGAGCCGACGCGCGGCGTCGACGTCGGCGCCAAGGCCGAGATCCACAGCATCATCGGCCGGCTCGTGGCCGACGGCATGGCGGTGGTGATGATCTCGTCGGAACTGCCCGAAATCCTCGGCGTCTGCGATCGCGTCGTGGTGATGCGCGACGGCCGCGCATCGGAGCCGCTCGCCCGCGCCGAACTGAGCGAGGAGCGCATCATGGCGCTGGCGACGGGGGAGGAGGCGGCATGACTGATGCGGCCATGGAGACCAGCGGGGCGACCCGCAATGACCGCTTCACGCGTGGCAGCAGGCTTGCCGATGTCCTGTCCAAGGCGGGGCTCGGCTTTGCCATCCTTGCAGTGATGCTCTACGGCTCATTCGTCAGCCCCGCCTTCTTCACCACAGGCAATCTGCTCAACGTCCTGACCTCGATGTCCATTGTCGGCATCGTCGTCGTCGGCATGACTTTCGTGCTCGTGGCCGGCGGCTTGGCCGACCTGTCGGTGCCGGCCGCCATCGCCTGCGGGGCCATCCTTTCGCTCGGGCTGCAGCCAATGATCGGGCCGGTTCCTGCCTTCGTCCTGGCGGTGGCGCTTGCGGGCCTTATCGGCCTGCTCAACGGCGTGCTGGTCGGCTATGTCGGTATCAATCCCATCATCGCCACGCTCGGCACCGGCACCATCGGGCTGGGCATCGTGCAGGCGGCCGTCGGCGGCGTCATCGTCTATGGCAACAATCCCGCTTCGGCCGAATTTGCCAAGGGCCGGCTCTTCGGCGTCCCGGT
Source organism: Mesorhizobium sp. ESP-6-2 (assembly GCF_020164675.1). Taxonomy (NCBI): domain Bacteria; kingdom Pseudomonadati; phylum Pseudomonadota; class Alphaproteobacteria; order Hyphomicrobiales; family Phyllobacteriaceae; genus Mesorhizobium; species Mesorhizobium sp. ESP-6-2. Next base: position 497,580 of record NZ_JAIUGT010000004.1, on the reverse strand, counting down.
CGTGGTGCTGATTTTCCTGCTGATCGCTCTCATAGGGCATTTCGTCCTCTCGCGCTCCTTCTGGGGCAGGTGGACGCTCGCCACGGGCGGCAATTACAGCGCCGCCGAGGCGAGCGCGGTGCCGGTGGAGGCGGTGAAGGCCGGTGCGTTCGTGATCACGGCGCTGGCTTCGGGCGTCAGCGGGGGCCTGCTGGGCCTGACCTTGCAAAGCGCGCGGCCGCTGATCGGCGCCGGCTACGAGTTCAGCGCCATCACCGCGGTCGTCGTCGGCGGCGTGTCGATCATCGGCGGTTTCGGCTCGGTGCCGAGGGCGATCGCGGGGCTCGTCTTCGTGCAGCTTCTGACCAACGTCATGGTGCTCGACGGCGTGCGCACGCCGATCCAGGGTTTTGTCCTCGGCATCCTGATCGTCGGCGCCGTCGGCATGGATGTGGCATTGCGCAAGCGGGGGGTGGCGTGATGCGCTTCCTGGCGCTTGCCTCGCGGCACAGGGTGGTGATCATCCTCGGCCTGACGCTGATCATCTCCGCCCTGGTGGTTCCGGGTTATTTCTCCGCATCGACCCTCGGACTCGGCCTCGACCGGGCGGCGACGATCGGCCTGATCGCCATTGGACTTACGGTGCTTCTGGTCGCCGGCCAGATCGACCTCTCCGGCGGCGCGGTGTTCGCGCTGGCGGGGATCATGTCGGTAATCCTGCAGCGCGAGATCGGCATTCTGCCTGCCGCACCTGTCGGTATCCTGGTCGGCATGCTGGCAGGCGCCATCAACGGCGCGTTGGTCGTCGGGCTGAAGGTGAACTCGCTGGTGCTGACGCTGGCGACGATGCTGATCTTCCGCTCGCTCGCGCATTGGATCACCAACAGCCAGCCGGTGACCGGCACCGACATCATGCTTTCGCTGGCGTTCGCCAAGATCCATCTCGAAATCTTCACCATCCGCAGTGCGCTGTTCATCCTTCTGATCGTGCTGCTGCATGTCTGGCTGACGCGTACCATACCGGGCCGAAATGTCTTTGCAGTGGGGTCCAATGCGGCAGCGGCCAAGGAGAGCGGCATCGCCTCCGACCGCATCGTTTTTCTGGGCTTCGTCTTCGCCGGCACGCTCGCCGGTCTCGCAGGCGTTCTCCAGAGCCTCGTCACCAACACCGGTTCGCCCGTCTTCGGCTCGGAACTGACGGTCGCCGTCATTGCCGCGGTCGTGGTCGGCGGAACCCGCCTCGAAGGCGGCAAGGGATCCGCGCTCGGCACGCTTGGCGGCGTGCTGACGATCGGCTCGCTGACCATCGCGATGGAGTTCCAATCCGTTCCCGCATACGTCCAGCAGGTCGTGTCGGGGCTTATCCTGATCCTGCTCGTCGTGCTCGATCGGGCCGTGACTACCAAGAGGAGGGCGCCGGGCACAGGACCCGCGCTCAATGGCGACAATCCAATCACTCAAGGAGGAAATACATGATCGGGAGGAAACCTATGGTTGGCAAGAAAAGCATGCTCCACATTACCGCCATGGCGGTAATATTGGCCTCGACGGGCTGGGCCAGTGCAAAGACGGTCTGCTACGTCACGGCCGCGGATTCGCATGCCTATGCGACGCCGGCCAACAAGGCGCTCCAGGCGCGCGCCGGCGAACTCGGCATCGAGATCCTGAGCCTCAGCCAGGATTTCGACGTCCAGAAGGGCACCGAGCAGCTCAACACCTGCGTCGCGCGCAAGGTTGACGGCATCATCCTGTGGCCGCTCGACCCGCAGGCCTACATACCGGGCCTCGCCCGCGCACAGCAGGCGAACATTCCCGCGATCCTCATCAACTCGCCGATGAGCGACGATGCCAAGCCATTCATCAAGTCGTTCACCGGGCCCGACGTCTACGAGGAAGGCAAGCTTGCGGCCGACTCGCTCAGCAAGGCGCTGGGTGGCAAGGGTTCCGTCGTCATCATCGCCGGCCAGGCCGGCAACGGCACGACGATCGGCCGCGTGGGCGGCTTCACCGACCGTCTCAAGGAAACGAATGCCGACATCAAGGTGCTCGATACGGTCAATGCCGATTTCGACCAGCAGAAGGCGCTGGTGGTCAGCCGCGACCTGATCACCCGTTTCGGCGACCAGATCAGCGGCGTCTATGCCAATGACGACACCATGGCGCGCGGCTTCATCGACGCCTGGAAGGAGGCCAATCCGTCCAAGGCGGCACCGCCGATCGTCGGCATCAACGGCCAGAAGGACGCGTTCGAATCGATCCGCACCAACGAAATGTACTCCACCATCGTGCAGTCGCCGGTCGAGGACGGCCGCCTGGCCATCAACACCATGGCGGAGATCATGGACGGCAAGGAGGTCAAGGACCGTTTGCCGATCCCGCTGACGGTCGTCACCAAGGACAATGTCAACGCGGTCGAGCCGGCGTTCTGATCCCCTGGGGCGGGCTCGCCAGAACCGGGCCGGCTCCTTCATCTTCTGGCGCGGACGGACGATCCGGCTGCGCTGCTCCCGAATGGAAAGGCCTGTCGGCCAGGGTCGCCCGGCACAGTTGGAACTTCCGTTTGCGCCCCGGATTATCCATCCGGGAGAACGCCAATGCCTTCTACGGCCATCCGCAGCACGCAGTACCATCCCGCCACCAGGGTGCTTTCGGTCTGGTTCGTACCGAGCGGAAACCGCTATGACTACGACGACGTGGAGCCCGAGACCTACGCTGCCTTCAAAGCCGCCTTGTCCAAGGGGCGCTTCTTCAATGAATTCATACGGGATCGGTACAGGTTTCGTCTGGTCGAACGCGCCCCTGAACGCTGACGCACGCCAGCGGCAAAGCGCGGGATTGCGGGACTGTTCGCCTGTCACGAATTCGTGCTGACAGGCATACGCCGAACAAGATCAGCAACTTAATTGCCGGATATTCGTTTCATGATGTCCTCGAGGCCATGAAATGTCTCAAGTTTACGATCTTGCATCCGGTCTGGTGCGGCGGATCTACGAAAAGCGCATCGACGCGCCGGCGATCCTCGACACCGCCAGCGAATTTCCAAACGCCACCAAGTTCACGGCCGCCTGGCAGGCCATCCGCGACGAAGCGCTTGCCGTGGGCAAGGCGCCCCGCTTCCACGACATCATGCCTGAACAGGCCGACATCTCGGCCAATGACGGTCGCGACTGGCGTATGTTCGTGCTCAAGGCTTACGATATCGCGGTTCCGCAAAACCTGGCGCGGATGCCGGTCCTCGACCGGCTGCTTGCAGAATGCCCTGAGGTGAAATCGGCGGCGATCTCCTTCCTGGCTCCGGGCAAGCACATTCCCAGCCATCGCGGCCCTTTCAGGGGCATAATGAGGTTCCATCTCGGCTTGGTGATCCCTCGACAGGCAGATGGTCGTCCGGCGACGGTCATGATGATCAATCATCAGGAGAGGCGGATCGCCGACGGCGAGTGTCTGTTGTGGGACGACACGTTCCCTCACGAAGTGACAAACGACGCCGACAAGCCTCGCGTAGCCCTGCTTTTGGATATCTGGCGTCCACGAATGCCGCCCGACATGGAAATCCTGTCACGGCTGATCGTCCACGGCGTGCAGGCAGGCATGCGCCGCAGAGGCGTGTCCTTTTCTGCGTGAGGGGAAGGCCCGAGCGCCTTGGCGCGTCAGTCGCGTGGGCCCGCCACCATCCGTGCGATCCGTGTCATGTCCGTGCTCATTTCGCGGTCATCGTCAAGCGGGCTGACAAGGGAGCGCACGGCGGCGAAGGTGCGCTGCGGCCCGTCGCCCATGCTGTCGACGACACCGCGCAATTCCACCCCCGTAGCCGCAAAGATCAGTTCCATCGCAACGAGATAACGCAGCCGCTCGACGATTTCGGCTGTCTTGGCCACCACGCGCGGGGCCATCGACGACTGATCCTCGATGCCGTCCGAAACGGCAAGCGGGCTGAGCGACATCGGGTTGGCGAGGTGCCGGATCTCGACTTCCAGGGCGGCAAGCGGTTTCTGCAGCTCCGCGTAGCCCTGACGGCTCCCACCCCTGGCCGACAGGAAGCGCGGCAGCTCCGCCGTTATCGGCGACATCAGCTTCATGCAACGGTTGGCTGTGCCGACCGCGCAATGCGCAAGCGCCTGGCCGAGCTGTTCCCAGGCCAGCGTCATCGCCGTCAGGTCGAAATTGCCGTTCGAGACGACCCGCTCGATCTCCGGCAGGATAACCGGGTTGTCGCCCGAATGGGCCAGTTCGATCTCCGTCGCCAGCTTCGCCTGTTCGAACACATGCAGCAGGCCGCCCCACACCTGCGGCACGCAGCGATAGCTGAGCGGGTCCTGGAGACGCCGCGCGGCGTTGTCCTCCCACAGGCCGCTTCCCGCCAGTTCCGCCCGCAGACGCGCGCCGATCTCGCGCTGGCCGAATGCCGGACGGGCTGAGAGCGCCTCCTCGCTGATTGCGCTGAGGGATGAGCGGAAAGCCTCATAATTGAGGCCCACGGCAGCCAGCGACCAGTCGATGAGATGGGCGACATCTTCCAGGCACAGGCATGCTGTTCCGGTCGAAAGGCTGTTCGCGACGATGATGGCGTGGCCGTCCTTTTCGCGCAGGTTGAGTGGTTCGAGCCCGGCGAGAGCCAGCGCCTCGGCGGACGGCATGATCTTGCCCTGGAACTCCGCTTCGCCGTCGCCGCGCAGTGCCCTCGCCATATGCCCGAGAGCGGCAAGGTCCGCCGCCCCGATCGATCCCCAACTGGGGATCACCGGATGAACCCCGGCGTTGAGTGCCGCCACAAGGCCCATGACCACACGTTCGGAGGTGCCGGTGCCGCCGGCCGCCATGCCTGAAATCCTTGCGGCCATAAGCGCCCGCACGGCCTCTGTCGGAAGGGCGGGGCCGATGCCCATACTGTGGCTGAGCGGTACGCTATGCTGGAACGCGATCAGATCGGCCTGCGCAAGCGGAGTATCCACGCACGCACCGAGACCGGTGGTGACGCCATATATGGGCTTGCCAAGTTGCGTGAGATGCTCGATGAGCGCATGGCTCTCGCGGATGCGGCGCATCGCCTGACCGCCCAACTCAAGGCGGGCGTTGCGCCGTGCGACCTCGGCCACATCAGCCGCACTGAGCGGCTTGCCGTCAAGCACTACCATTCTGAGTGTCATATCCTGCCCCGTGATCGCTGCCGCTAATGCCGCGCCCGCCTGACCGCATGCGGCTGGCGGCTGCCAGTTTTGCTGTTTCCGCGGGCCAAACTGCAAGCCATTCCCGTTCCGAAGGGTTTCGCCGCGGGATCCCGCGTCTATGCCGGCGCATCACGGCCGGGCCTGCCACTCTTCTCGTACACATGGATACCTATATCCGAGAATGAAGCTTTCCCCTAAACTGACGATGCGTGAAATGGGGGCATGGATTGCGCGGATTTGGCGAAGGCTTGATCGAGAGGCCGCAAACGGTTGCCGAGCAGGTCGCCAATGTCTTGCGCGAGGCCATTGCCAGCGGGGCCCTGAAGGCCGGCACGACGTTGCGCCAGGATGATCTGGCCGAGCAGTTTGGCTTCAGCCGGATGCCAATCCGGGACGCTCTTCGTCAGCTCGAGGCCGAAGGCATCATATCCATCCACCCGACAAAGGGTGCGCACGTCGCCAGGATGGACGGCGACGAGATCCGGGAGATCTATGCCGTGCGCGAACTGCTCGAGTGCGAGGCACTGCGGCTCTCCATTCCCGGCCTGCCCGGCGGCAAGCTGGACGAGGCCGAACAGGTGCTCGATCAGATCGATGCCGAGCGCAATGTCGGCAGGTGGGGCGTGCTGAACCGGGCCTTCCATCTGGCGCTTTATGACGCATGCGGCAATCGCCGGTTGCTCGGCCTGATCGAGGCGCACCATAATGCGGCCGACCGCTACGTCCGTATCCTGTTGTCGAACCTCGACTACCGCGCCCGCTCGCAGACGGACCATCGCGACCTCTTGGCCGCTTGCCGGCGACGCGACGCCGGCAAGGCCGTCAGCGTTTTGACGCAGCATCTGCGCCAAGGCAGCGAGACATTGGTTAACGCCATAGAAGGCGACGGTCTGTCGCGAAAACCTTAGAACTTGTCAAATCCAATGGATGCGTGACGGGCTGTACGCCTTGCGCCTAGCAGTTGCCGTCAACCAAGCTGCTTTTCAGTTGCGCTCAGATTTGATCAAATAGACGAATTGGTTCTAGATTTTTTCCCGGAAATGGGTTTTGAAGAGCCTTCCGATGAGAAGAATGATCAAATTGGAAAGGCTGGGCCATTGACGGTGCAAAAGGAAGAGATCGACATCCAGAATGCGCTGGCTCTTGCCAAACGTTTCACGATGGCCGGCCGGCGCGCCTTGGTGACCGGCGGCAGCGTCAGCATCGGCCGTGAGATCGTGCGGGTTTTTGCCGAGGCGGGCGCCGATGTGGCCGTCCATTTCGCTCGCGCCGCCGACGTGGCATTCGGGCAGCCGGATGCGGCCGCCGAAGCTGTCCGTGAAATTCGCGGGAAGGGCAGGCGCGGCGTCGCCATCGATGCTGATTTCGCTCGGGCCGGAGAGGCGGCCCGATGTGTCCAGGCGGCGATCGAAGCGTTGGGTGGTGTCGACGTGCTTGTCGTCTGCGCCTCGATCCAGTACCGCACGCCGTTCCTCGACCTTCCCGCCGAGCAGATCGAGCACCAGATCCAGATCAACTTCAAGGCGACGATCGAACTGCTGCAGGCCGCCTTGCCCGGCATGAAGGACAATGGCTGGGGCCGTGTGTTGACGATCGGCAGCATCAACCAGACGCGGCCCGAATCCGATCTCGCCGTCTATGCCGCGCTGAAGAGCGCGCAGCACAATCTGTCGTTCAACCTTGCCAAGGATTATGCGCCACACGGGGTGACGATCAACAACCTGTCGCCCGGGCTTGTCGTTACCGAGCGTAATCGGTGGCGCCGCGAGGACGCGGCCAAATGGGCGGAGATCCAGAGGGGGTCCGCGCCGATGCAGCGGGCCGGCGAGGCACGCGAGATGGCGGGAGCGGCGTTGCTGCTTTGCTCCGATGCCGGCAGCTTCATCACCGGGGCGGACCTGCAGGCGACGGGTGGCCGCCATCTCGGCTGGCAATAGCCGAGATTAACCGGCGAAAGCCGGCTCCGGCAGTCCGGCCACGCCGACGTCGAGTGCAAGCAGGCAACCCGCCAAGGGCTCGTTGGCCAGTTGATCTTCCGTCAGTTTCTGCGTCGCGGTGGTCACGTACAGTGTCTTCAGGCCCGGGCCGCCGAAGGCGCAGGAGGTCGGCTGGGTGACTGGCAGAGGGACCAGCCTGTCGAGTCGGCCATCGGGCGCGAACCGCGCCAGCGAGCCTCCCTGGTAGCGCGCATTCCACAGGAAGCCGTCCGCATCGACGGTGGCGCCGTCGGGCTTTCCAGGCGCCGCGTGCCGGTCGGCGAACAGGGACCACGGCCCCACAAGTCCGCTCGCCGGGTCGAAACCCGCCCGCTCTATGTCGCCTTGCCGTGTATCCGTGAAGTAGACGGTGCTGCCGTCCGGGGCAAAGGCGATCGCATTGGGCACGGCGATCCCGTCGCGAATCCGGCCCGAACTTCCGGCGGCGTTGATCCGGTAAAGCGCCCCGGACGCATGCAGCCCATAGTCCCACATGCTGCCGCAGACTATGCCGCCGCCGGGATCGCACTTCATGTCGTTCAGCCGATGCTCGGGCGGCCCATCCTCCACGCGCGCCAGCAGGCTCAGTGCGCCGCTGGCGGGATCGAATGCGTGGAGACCTTGCCGCAAGGCCACGACGACTCCGCCCGATGCTCGTGCAACCACCGAGCCGATGACCTCAGGCATCGGCCACGATGTCACCGCTCCGGTCTCGGGCCGCAGCCTGTGCAGGCAAGGACGCCGTAGATCGACCCAGAACAGCTCTCCGTCCCGCGCCAGCCATGTCGGCGATTCGCCGAGCGTGTCGGCCGTTGACGCCGCGACCTCGAACCGGGCCGTCATTGCCGGCCGATATCGGGTTTGGGATCGACGGCGATGCGCGCCAGGAGGTCGTGTTTGGCCTTTTCGATATGCGCGCCCATCAAGGTCGCCGCCGAGCCGGCATCCTGGCGCTCTATGGCCCGGATGATATGGCGGTGATCGTCGATGACGCCATGGAAGCGCCCCTCGTCATAGCCGTAGCGTTGCCAGATCGCCGCCACAAGCAGCCAGTTGCGGTCCACCATCGACAGCGCGCCCGGATTGCCGGCCGCCTCGTTGATGACGCCATGAAAGATGTTGTTGGCATGCGGGACGGCAAGGAAGTCGTCGCTGGCCACCCTTTCCTCCAGCATGTCCTGCGCGGCCTTCAGGTCGCGCAGATGCTCGGCGGTGCGCCGTTCGCTGGCGCGCCGCGCCAGCATCGTTTCGACGGCGCTGCGGATATCGAACAGGTCGATCACAAACGACATGTGGACCGTCCTGACGCTGGCGCCGCGATTGGGTTCCAGCACGACAAGTCCGGTGCCGCTCAAGGCGCGCAAGGCCTCGCGCACCGGCATGTGACTTACGCCATAACGGCCGGCGAGATCGTCGATCCTCAGCCTTGCCCCGAATGGAATGGCTCCGGAAACGATGTCGTCACGAAGAAGCTTCTGAACGTCGGGAATACGCGCCATGCATCCAAGCCTACCCTGATTTGAGCAAATATTGCTCGCACGGCGATCGAAAGAAGTCAATTTGGCCCTTGCCAAGGCGACATTTGATCAAATATTGAGATTTGAAAAGATTGCCACGCTCGCGACGGTTTGGAAACGCCAATGCCACTGCCTGCCTCCGGTGCCGGGAAAATCGACGGCCTGCCGCCATTCAGTGGCTACAGGCGGGTCGATGGCCGCGCCGGAATCCGCAATTATGTGCTGATCCTGTGCATCAATGGTCTGGCGCTGCGTGTCAGCGAGCGGATCGCGGCGGGTCTCGAAGGCGCGCTTCTGGCCGCGACGAGCGCGGGCAGGGGGCACATCGAGCCGGACCTCGGTCTACACCTTGATCAACTTGTCGGTCTCGGCCGCAATCCGAACGCCGCCGCCGTTCTGGTGGTCGGAGTGGATTCGGCGACGACCGAGATGGTCGCGGCCCGCATTTCGGCTTGCGGCAAGCCGGTCGCCAGCGTTTCCTTCGCCGAGCAGCATGAAGACATGCTGTCGGTCATGGGCGAGGGCATCAGGCGCGGCGCGGCGCTGCTGCGCGAGGCTTCGCGAATCCGGCGCGAGACCTTGCCCGGCGCGCAGCTGGTGGTCGGCATCGAATGCGGCCATTCCGACGCGACCTCGGGTCTGGTCAGCAATCCGGTCGTGGGGGCCGCGGTCGATCTTCTGGTTGCGCATGGCGGCACCGTCATTGTCGGTGAGACCGTCGAGTGGCTGGGAGCAGAACATATACTCGCGGCGCGCGCCCGCGATGCAACGGTGGCACGACAGATCCTGCAGGCTGTGGAGCGCAAGGAAGGCTTCGCCGCCGCGTCCGGCCACAGCCTGACCGGCAACAATCCGGGCGAGGAGAATATACGCGGCGGGTTGAGCACGATCGAGGAGAAGTCGCTCGGCGCCCTGGCCAAGACAGGAACTTGCCGCATCGATGGCGTGCTCGGCATGGCCGAGCCGGTCACCGCCGGCGGCCTCTACCTCATGGACGGCCCGTCCTTCTCGCCGGAATCGATGACAGGGTTCGCCGCGGCCGGTGCCCAGATCATGCTGTTCACAACCGGACCAGGCAACAGCACCGCGAGCGCACTCGCGCCGACGATCAAAATCACGGCGCGGCGCGAGACGGCCCGCCGGCTGCCTGAGCAGATCGATTTCGACGCCAGCCCGGTTTCGGAGGGGACTGAAACCGTCGCCGAAGCGGCAAACCGGCTGCTGGCGACCATCCTTGATGTCGCCGGCGGCACGCTCACCTTCGGCGAGATTTTGGGAGAAGGGCTCGAAGTTCCGACCCGCGTGCGAGGCTCGTTGTGACGGCTATCTCCTCGAACGATGCCGGCCAAAGGACACTGCGCTTTGCGCGCCTGACCAGCCTGTTCGTGTATTTGCGCACGATGGGCCTGTTCGTCATCGCCTGGTATGTCGCATCGTTCTTCGTCCCTTCGAAGCTGCTCTTGCCGTCACCGGTCGCGGTTGCGCTTGCGCTGCGCGATACGGCCCTCAACGGCGAACTGCTCGGCAATGCAGGGATCAGCCTTGTCCGGCTGCTGGCAAGCGTCGCGGCGGCCGCCGCGGTGGCGGTGCCGCTCGGGCTGCTGATGGGCCGCAGCCGGCTCTGGAATGATCTGCTCGAACTGCCGGTGGAGATCCTGCGGCCGATAGCCGGCATCGCCTGGATACCGCTTGCGCTCTACATCTTCGGCATCGGCCACCGGCTGCCGCTGTTCATCATGTTCTATACCGCCTTCTTCCCGCTGCTGGTCGGCACCGCCGCGGGCGCCGCCGCCGTCGACAGGCGGCTCGTCGCAGCGGCGAGCACGATGGGCCTGTCCGGGCGGGCGATCATGCGGCGCGTCATCGTTCCGGCCGCGCTGCCGGCGATCCTGGTCTCGGCGCGGCTTGCGGTGGCGGCCTCGTGGACCGCCGTCGTCGCTGCCGAACTGGTAGGGGCACCGAACGGCCTCGGCTACGCCATTGAATACTACCGCAGCATGCTGTCGACGCCGACGGTGATGGCTTTCATCGTCACCATCGGCCTGCTCGGCTTCCTGACGGACAAGGGGTTGCGCTGGCTCTCGGATGTCTTGACCCCGTGGGCGCGGACGGAGGCAGCGCGATGAAAAGGCTGGCGCTTCGCCTCGTCGTTCCCGTGCTGCTGCTGGTCGTCTGGGAAGCTCTCGCCTCCGGCTCCGCCCAGGCGCCACGCCCCAGCACGGTGGCCGAAACGGCCATTTCCATGCTGCGCGACGGTGATCTCGCGGCCGGTCTCGCCACCAGCCTGGGACGGGTCTTCGTCGGCTTCGCGGCGGCCGCGCTGCTGGCGATCCCGCTTGGCATCGCCATGGGCAGCATGCCGGCCGTCGAGCGCAATCTCGATCCGCTGGTCGAGACCTTCCGGCCGATAGCGGCACTTGCCATCTTGCCCCTGGTTATCCTCTGGTTGGGCTCGGGTTCCGGGGCAGCGGTCGCCATCGTTGCCTATGCCGCTTTCTTCCCGATCCTGATCAACACCATCTCGGGCGTGAAGCGTATCGAGCCCAGTCTGATGCGCGCCGCGCTGACCATGGGGCTGGCGCCGCTGACGCGGATGCGGGTGGTGCTGCTGCCCGCCGCCTTGCCATCCATTCTGGTCGGCATGCGCATCGGTCTCGGCATCGCCTGGACGGCGATCATTGCCGCCGAGCTTGCGGTCGGCGCCAAGTCCGGCAGCAGCGGCGGCATCGGCCAGATGATGTTCGTCTTCTACGCCTACTCGATCAACCTCAACGGCATGGTGGTCTGCATGATCGCGGTCGGCATCGTGGCCTTCGCGCTCGACCGCATCCTGCGTGCCGCACTCGCCTTCGCCGTGCCGTGGAGCCAGCCATGAGCGATGCCAAGATCCGCCTCGACGGCGTCAGCAAATCCTTCGGGGGATCCGCCTCCGTGGTGGCGGTCGACAGCCTCTCGCTGGACATCAGGGCCGGCGAGTTCATGGCTATCGTCGGCCCGTCCGGATGCGGCAAGACGACCGTTCTCAACATGCTCGCCGGCCTCGACAGGCCGACGTCGGGCACGATGAGCCTGAACGGCAGGCCGATCGAAGGACCGGGGGCCGAACGCGGCGTGATGTTCCAGGACTATGCCCTGTTTCCCTGGCGCACCGTGCGCGGCAATGTCGAGTTCGGATTGGTCTATGGGCCGGCCGGGCGAGGGCTTTCGCCCGCGCAGCGCGCCGACCGCGTCAACCGCACCGTCGAAATGGTCGGCCTGACCGGCTCCGAGGACAAGTACCCGCACCAACTGTCGGGCGGCATGCGCCAGCGGGTGGCACTGGCGCGCCTGATGGCGAACGAGCCGGAAATCCTGCTGATGGACGAGCCGCTGGCGGCGCTGGACGCGCAGACCCGCGTCATCCTGCAAGACGAATTGCTGCGCATCTGGGGGCAGGACCGCCCCGCTGCCGAGCGGCGGACGGTCGTCTTCATCACGCACGCCATAGACGAGGCGGTGTTCCTGGCCGACCGGGTCGCGGTGCTCAGCAGCCATCCGGGCCGCCTGAAGCAGGTCATCGACATCGACCTGCCCAGGCCGCGCGGCGACGAGACGCGGCGCTCCGGCGATTTCGCCAGGCTCAACCAATCGATCTGGGAACTGATCCGCGAAGAGGCTTATCGCGCAACGATGAACTGAAGCGACAACAGGGAGAGGATTGTCATGAGGAAACTTCTGGAAACCGCATTCAACCGACGCGCAGTCCTGAGTGGCGCCGCGGCCGCCGCGCTGGCCATGCCATCGATCGGGCGGGCGCAGGATCGCAAGCCGGCCAAGGTCTCAATCGGCCGCCAGCCTTACGCCGCCGGCAACTCGCCGCTGACGCAACGCATGATCAACGAAAAGCTGCTGGAGAAGGCGGCCGCCGAACTCGGCTACGACCTGACAGTCGACTGGCGCGACTATCCCTCCGCGCTGCCGATGGTGGAAGCTTTCGTCTCCGGCGATCTCGACATCGGCATGTGGGGCAACACGCCGATCGTGCGGCTGCTTTCGCAGGCGCAGCCGATCAACATTCTCACCGTCGGCGAGGGCCACATGCGCATGGTGCTGGCGACCCGCAAGGGCTCCGCCATCAAGAACATCGGCGACCTCAAGGGCAAGACCGTCGGGGCGCTTGTCGGCGGCGACCCCTACAACGCACTCTCGCAAATGCTGCTGCAGGAACTGGGCGACGCCGACCCGCGCGCCTTCGGCATCAACATCGTCAACACGCCGACCCAGGCCGTTGCCGCATCCCTGCCGGAGGGCATGGACGCGTCGGTGGTGATCTACCCGGCCTTCCTGAAGGCGAATGCCGAAACCGGCCTAACCGGGATCATGAATTCGTTCGGCTATACCGAGGCCGGCTACAGCGGACCCGCGGGCGAGGGCGAGGGTCACATGCTGCCCGGCGTCAAAAAGTCGAAATTCTACCCCGACGGCTACTATCTGCATCGCTCCTTCTGGATCTGCAGCGATCGCATCGTCGGCGACGATGCCGCGCTCGGCCAGGCCTTCCTGACGGCCGCGCAACGCGCGCTTGCCGATCTCCAGAAGATTGACCCGCGGGAAATCTCGCAGTCGGTTGTCAAATATTGGGGGCTCGATCCCGCGCTGGGCGCCAAGGTCATCGGCGACGAGGTGCTTTTCCAGCGCGGCTGGATCTGGCCGACCGAAGGTGATGCGGCGGCGATCAGCCAGATCTCCCAGTTCATGGTTGCCGGCAAGATGATTCCTGAGGCGCTGAGCTGGGACCAGGTCAAGGCCGCCTTCGGCAAAGCGGCGCCGCTGCTTCAGAAAGCCTATGAGGGCACGGGCAAGGTGCCGGACGAAAGCGGCTTCACCGACAAGAATGCCAAGGATCTGCGTGGCCTCCCGGCATGGCAGCTAGACCAGTGGAAAGTGCCGTCCTGAGGAGTTCGGGCGGCACGCGCATTCGCAGCAGAGTCATTCAGGGAAGGAAGTTGATCCATGACGTCAGTCGGTTTTGTCGGACTTGGAACCATGGGCGCACCCATGGCCTGCAACGTGCTCAAGGCAGGACATGCGCTGACGGTCTTCGACCTCAACCCCGTGGCGGTGAAAAAACTCGTCGACGCCGGCGCCCGGGCGGCGGCGTCGCCGCGCGAGGTTGCGCAGCAATCGGAAATCGTCATCACCATGCTGCCGGATGCGCCTGATGTGGAGGCCGCCGTGCTCGGTGCGGACGGCATCGGGCATGGCCTCAGGGCCGGCAGCCTCTATATCGACATGAGCACGATCGACCCGCAGACCACCCAGCGCATCGGCGCATGGCTGGCGCAACGCGGCGTCGACATGATCGACAGCCCGGTCGGCAAGACGGTGGAGCATGCCATCGCCGGAACCTCGACGCTGATGATCGGCGGCGATGCGGCCGTGCTGGAGCGCGCGCGTCCGATCCTGTCGAGCATGGGGGCCGACCTCATCCATTGCGGCGGGCTCGGCATGGGGCAGGCAATGAAGCTCACCAACAACCTGCTGGCCAGCGTGCTGATCACGGCCAGCTCCGAGGCGCTGGTCGCCGGCGCCAAGGCGGGCCTGACGCTCGACACCATGATCAGCGTGCTGAAGACGACGATGGCCTGGAACCAGCAATTGGCGGTGGCGATGCACAATCGCGCGCTCAAGGGCGACTTCGAGCCAGGCTTCATGGTCAAGCTTGCCCACAAGGATTGCCGGCTTGCCCTGGCGATGAACGATGCGCTCGGCGTCGAGACGCCGGTCGGAGGCGCCACGCTCGCCGTGCTCAGGGAGGCGATGGACGCCGGCATGGCCGGCAAGGATGTCGGCGCCGTGCTGAAGTTGCGCGAAGACGCGACCGGCGTCCAGGTCCGGCTTGCGGGCGCATGACCAAGCCTGGAGCCATAGTGCTGCACGCTGACGACGACGTGGCTGTCCTCGTCGAACCAGTCGAGGCAGGCGCCGAAGTGACGACGCGAGGCGCCCGCGAGGGGGTTGTCCTCAGGGCCGGCGCCGCGTTGCAAGCCGGCCATAAGCTGGCATTGCACGACCTGGCCGCCGGCTCCACCATACGCAAATACGGCGAGGCGATCGGCCGCCTGACGGCTGCCGTGGCGGCCGGCGACCACGTCCACGTGCACAATCTGCAAAGCCTGCGCGGACGCTGACAGGCAAACGGTGAATGATCGGCTCGGTCAGCGTCGCTGACCTGTCTGCTTGGGCTGGAACGCATCACCGCGCGCGCCACCGGTGGCTCATAGCCGCTTGTTGAGCTTCAACCCTGCGCCGGCCTGCGTTCGACGATGTAGATGTGATCCGCGGCCAATACCACTTCGTCGCGCTGGTTGATCACCTCGCAGCGTTCGATCAACCGGCCCGCTGCCGGCCGCTTCGGATCGTCCTCTTTGGCCGCGATGGTGGTACGCGTGCGGATCGTGTCGCCGATGAATACCGGCTTGATGAAACGCAACCGGTCATAGCCATAGGAGAATGCGACGGGATTGACGACGCTTGCCGTCAGTCCGATGCCCACGGAGAACACCAGAGTGCCGTGCGCGATGCGCTGGCCGAACGGCGTCGTCTTCATGAACTCGGCGTCCATATGGTGCGGGAAGAAATCGCCGGTGTGGCCGGCATGGACGACGAAATCGGTCTCGGTAATGGTGCGGCCGCTGGTCAGCCGCGAGGAGCCGATCTCGTAGTCTTCGAAATAAATTATCTGTTCCATGTCCTGCCATACGGCTTTTCGGCCAGCGGCGTTGCCGGCGCCGCGCTCGATTTATAGGCGGCTTCCACCAGTGCCATCGTGCTCCAGGCGTCCTCGACCGAGCTGACCAACTCGTCGTCTTCTCCGCAAGCAAAGCGCTGGACATTGGCCATGCGCCCGACAAAGGCATCGGGGAACCATTCGCCGGCGAGCGGCACGGCAATCCAATCCGTCCCGCCTTTCGGGTATATTTCCAGGACATCCGGTTCCCCGCGGGGATAGTCGAGATTGAGGCCGAGTTTGAGATAGGCCGCGCCCTCGGTGCCGCAGATGCGGAATTCGCAGGCCTGGTGCCGGCGCCCGAACTTGTGGTCATGGTTGATCGACAGCGCGCAGCGCACGGTGTCGCCATAGTCGAGGATGGCGCTGGTGCGCGTCTGCGCCATCTTGTGATTGGGATGGCCGAGCGTCTTGGCGTGCACACCGCGTGGATCGCCGACCAATTGCCGGATCAGGTCGAGATAGTGGATCGAATGCATCGCGATCTCGACACGTGGCGCCCTGAGCAGGAATTCCCACAGTTCCCAAGGTGTCGCCAGCGCCAGCCAGGCGTCGAAGTCGACGATCTCGCCGAGCCATCCCTTGGCGATGGCATCCTTGAGCGCCAGCATCATCGGCGCGAAACGCAATTGGAAATTCACCGCAGCCTTGAGCTTCCTGGCGCGGCAGATTTCGAGGATTTCGGTTGCTTCGCCCAGATCGTTGCCCATCGGCTTCTGGATCAGCGCGACCGCCCCCGCGGGAAGCGCCTTCAGGATCTCGGCATGCCGGCCGGGCGGTGTCGCCAGATCGAAGATCGCATCGTTGATTCCGGCGGCTTCTTCCACGGAGCGGAATGCGGTGACACCCCATTTCTCGGCCAGGGTCCGCGCCTTGGCCCGGTCCGGATCATAGAGGCCGGCAATCGGAAACTCGGCCTTCCGGTAGGCGGGAAAATGGGCATCGCCGACAATCGATCCGGCGCCGAAGGTGACGATTGGCCGGGGTTTTGTGGGCTTGGGCCAGGACTGGATGAGTGAGGCAGGGTCGAAACCGCCTTCAGTCATGATGGAAGACCTCGTCCATCGAAGCCCACCATTCGCCCTCCTTGCGGGTCGCCAGCGGCTCCTGGCAAGGCATGCAGACGGCCCACCATTCCTGCGTCTTCGGGTCTGCCGCCATCTTGGCCATGTCGGCGGCATAGTCGGTGCCATGGTATTCGAAATAGGCAAACAGCAGATTGTCCGGCCGCTTCAGATAGATCGAATAGTTCTTGATGTTGCAGGCCGAGATCATGGTCAGCACGTCGGGCCAGACGGCGGCATGGAGACGCACATACTCCTCGACTTTTTCCGGCTTCAGTCCCAGAACCATTCCCATCCGCTGCATGTTCGTTCCCCTATTTCGTGATCGCCGTGGTGAATTCGGCGATGCTCATGGCCTTGACCGCGTCCCAGTCCCAATCGATGCCGATGCCGGGCTCGTCGGGTGCCAGCGCCTGCCCATCCTCGACGCGCATGCGCTTGCCCGTCAACTGGTCAAGCTGCGGAATGTACTCGACATACCGGCCGTTCTGAACAGCGCAGGTGAGGCTGACATGCAATTCCATAAGGAAATGCGGACAGACCGGGATGTCGAAGGCCTCCGCCGCATGCGCCACTTTTAGCCAGGGTGTGATGCCGCCAATGCGACCGACATCGACTTGCACGACCGAACAGGCGCCTTTCTGCATGTATTCGCGGAAATGCCTGATGGAATAGAGCGACTCGCCGATGGCGATCGGCGTCGGCGTCGAGTTCGACAGCCTGACATGCCCATCGATGTCGTCGGCCGGCAGCGGCTCCTCGATCCAGGCGAGATCGAGTTCACGCAGCCTCGCTGCGCGGCGGATCGCCTCGTCGACGGAGAATCCCTGATTGGCGTCGGTCATGATCTCGTAGCCGTCGCCCACCGCCTTGCGCACCGCCGCCAGCCGCGCCAGATCTTCCGATCCGTGCGGTTTGCCGATCTTCACCTTCGAGCCGCGAAATCCCTTGGCCTTGGCGGCCAGCGCGTCATCGACCAGCGCCTGCGTCTCGATGTGCAGCCAGCCGCCCTCCGTCGTGTAGAGCGGGCAGCGGTCCTTGGCGCCGCCCGCCAGCTTCCACAGAGGCAGGCCCTGCGTCTTCGCCCGCAGGTCCCAAAGCGCGGTGTCGATCGCCGCGATCGCGATGGCCGTGATGGCGCCGATCGTGGTGGCGTGCGTGGCGAATTCGAGATCGTGCCAGATCGCCTCGATCATGTCGGGGTCGCGGCCGATCAGGCGCGGCGCCAGATGGTCGGACAGGAGCCGCATCACGGACGAGCCGCCGGTGCCGATCGTGTAGCTGTAGCCGGTGCCGACGGCGCCGTCGGAATCGGTGATCGTGACGAGAGGCGTCTCCTGGCTGACGAAACTCTGGATCGCGTCCGTGCGCTTGACCTTGGGCACAAGGTCCACCATCCGCAATTCTATCTTTTCGATCGTGGCCATGTCGTCAGCTCCGCAATGACTTTCCCGTATCGGCGGCAAACAGGTGCGCCTGCGACAGGTCGAGGCTCATGGCCAGCCGCTCGCCCGGTTTGAGAGGCCGCGGGTTCAGCATGCGCGACACCCAGTCTGCGCCATTGAACTCGACGAACACCAGCGTCTCGTTGCCGAGTGGTTCGGTGACCGTGATCGGCAATTCGATCTGGTGGACGTCTGCGGCACCACCGGAACTGATACCATGGCCGGTCGGGTAGATGTCATCGGGCCGCAACCCGAACACCACCTTGTTACCCCTGGCGACGTTGGCTTTGAACTGGTTGGGCAGTGGCAGCTTTTCGCCGCTGGCAAAAACCAGCTGGCCGTCGTCGATCGTCGCCTCGTGCAGGTTCATCGGCGGCGAGCCGATGAAGCCCGCGACGAAGCGTGTCGCCGGGCGTCGGAACACCTCGTCGGGCGTGCCGACCTGTTCGATATGGCCGTCGCGCATGATGACGATGCGGTCGGCAAGCGTCATCGCCTCGACCTGGTCATGGGTGACATAGATCACCGTCGACCCCACCTTGGCGTGCAGCTTCTTGATTTCGGTCCGCATCTGCGTTCTGAGCTTGGCGTCGAGATTGGAAAGCGGCTCGTCGAACAGGAACACGTCGGGATCGCGCACGATGGCGCGGCCCATGGCGACGCGCTGGCGCTGGCCGCCGGAAAGTTGCGACGGGCGACGGTCGAGCAGCGTGTCGAGGCCGAGGATGGCCGAGGCTTCGGCGACGCGACGCTCCATGTCCTCCTTGGCGGCCCCGGCGATCTTCAGCGAGAAGCCGAGGTTCTCGCGCACCGTCATGTGCGGATAAAGCGCGTAGGACTGGAACACCATCGAGATGTTGCGCGAACGCGGCGGCAAATCGTTGACGACACGGCCGCCGATCTCGATCGAGCCGGCGCTGATCTCTTCCAGCCCGGCGATCATCCGGAGCGTCGTCGACTTGCCGCAGCCGGACGGACCGACCAGCGCGATGAATTCGCGGTCGGCGATGACGAGGTCGATGCCATGCACGATCCCAATATTGCCGTAGCGTTTGGTCAGCTTTTGGAGGGAAACGGTTGCCATGGGATCAGCCTTTCACCGCGCCGGAGGTCAGGCCGCCGACAAGGTGTTTCTGGACGATGTAGGTGAGGGTGAGCGCCGGGATGATCATCACCACGGCGAGCGCGCACATGCCGCGCCAGTCGATGGTGAATTCGGCCGTGTAGTCGAGCAGGCCGACCGGCAGCGTCTTGGCGCTGACCGAGCGGGTCAGCTGCGAGGCCAGCGCGAACTCGTTCCAGCAGGTCAGGAAAGCAAAGATCGCGGCGGAGGCGATGCCCGGCCCGGCAAGCGGGAACTCGACCTGCCAGAAGGCCTGCCAGCGGGTGCAGCCGTCGATCTGCGCGGCTTCCGCGAGGTCCTTCGGCACCTGGCGGAAGAAGCCGTCGATCAGCCAGATCGTGAACGGCACGTTGAGCGCGACATAGGCCAGGATCAGCCCGAAATGCGTGTCGATGATGCCGAGCCGCACATAGAGGAAGAACAGCGGCAGCGACAGCGCGATGCCCGGCACCGTGCGCGTCAGCATCAAGCCGAGGAAGACGCCCGACTTGCCGCGGAAGCGGTAGCGCGCGAAGGCGTAGCCGCCGGCCATGCCGATGGCCACCGCGATGACCGTCGAGGTCACCGAGATGATCAAGGAATTGCGGAAATATTCGATGACCGGGATGCCGCCCTTGCCGATGCCTGAGAACATCGCGACATAGGCGTCGAACGAGATCTGCTGCGGGATCCACACCGGCGGCTTGGCCATGATCTCCACCGTCGGCCGCAGCGACGAAAGCACGATCCACAGGCCGGGCAGGCAGATGGTCAGCATCGCCAGGAATAGACCGATGCGATAGGCGATGCCCAGCAGCCGGCGCTTGAGGCGGGCGGAAGAATTCTCGTCCATCACCACTCCGCACCGATCTGCGTGCGCGCCGCGGCGAGCTTGTTGAAGAAGTAGACGGTGAAGGCGATCGACAGCAGAATCGAGAAATAGGCCATGGCGTTGGCCATGCCCATGCGCCCGTCGCTGTAGGCGGTGCGCGCCACCAGCGTCCACAAAAGCTCGGTGCGGCCCGCCGGTCCGCCATCGGTCATGATCTTGACGATGTCATAGGCGCGCGCGACGTCGAGTGAACGGATGGTCATGGCGATATAGGCGAAAGGCATGACGAACGGCCAGGTCACATAGCGGAATGTCTGCCACGGCGTGCAGCCGTCGACGCGCGCCGCCTCGATGGGCTCCTTGGGCATGGCGAGCAGCCCGGCGAGGATCAGGATGGCGAAGATCGCCGTCGACGACCAGATCTCGGCGATCGAGATGGCTATGAAGGCGAGATGGCCTTCGATCAGCCACGGGATGGCATCCCTGGTGATGCCGAGCGATTGCAGCGCGTTGTTCACCAGGCCGATATTGTCGTTGAACATGAACTTGAACTGGAAGCCGACGAGGATCGGCGAGAACATCATCGGAAACATCATCAGCGTGCGCAGGACGCGCTGGCCGCGCGTCGCCTTCTCGACCAGCATGGCGAGGCCGAGGCCCAGCAGCATTTCGAGATTGAGCGCGATCGTCAGCAACAGAACCGTGCGGCCGAACGCCCACCAGAAATCGGCGTTGGACAGGATCGAGAGATAATTGCGGAAGCCGACGAAGACGAAGAACGTTTCGGGCTTGGTCAGCCGGAACGGTGTGAAGCTGGAATAGAGCGACAAAAGCAACGGCACCACGACGACCGCCGCCAGCACGATGATCGCCGGAAGCAGCAGCAGGAATGGCGCGGATGGCTTGAAGCCCTTCATTGGGACCCTGTGAGTTGCATTCGATTGCCGCTGCCCCTTTCCTGTCGAGCCGGGCGGGGCAGGAGTCGTCATCGTGAATTACCCCAGGCATTGCGCCTTAAGACGCGAACGCCTCCCCCATGGCTGATGGGGGAGGCGGCCTTGGGAGCGGTTCTACAGCTTGCCGGCGTCTTCGAGGATTTGCGTCGCCTTGGCGGCGGCTTCGTCGAGCGCCTGCTTGGACGTCTTGTCGCCCAGGATCGCCGCCTGTAATTCGGGATAGACGGCGTTCGAGATCTCGATCCATTCAGGCGTCTGCGGCACGGCGAAGGCGTGCTTGGCTTCTTCCTGGAAGGCGGAGAGAACCTCCTTCTTGTACGGATCGTTTTCGGCCTGCTTCAGGTCCCAGTCCCAGACCGCGGTGCGGGTCGGCAGCGGGCCAGCGGCGGCTTCCAGCTTCTGGCTGTCCTCATTGGTGAGCCACCACACCAGCGATGCCGCGGCCTCCTTATTCGGGCAGTTCTCGGTCACCGAGAAGCCATGGAAACCGGACCAGCCGGTGCGCTTGCCGGACGAGCCTTTCGGCGCGACCTTGACGCCGACATTGCCGGCGACCTTCGACGATTTCGGATCGTTGAAGAAGCCGGCCCAGCCCGGCCAGTCCAAGTTGATGGCGACGGTACCGGAGGCAAAACCCTGGCCGAGATCGTCCCAGAGATAATTGGTGGTTCCGGCCGGCACGGCCTTGGCCTTGTAGAGGTTGACGAACCAGTCGAGCGCCCGCACGCCGGCTTCGGAGTTGAAGACCGGCTTGCCGTCCTTGTCGAGATACTCGCCGCCCTCGGCCACTACCATTTCGTAGAAGCGACCGTTGATCGCCTCTTCCTTGCCGGCGAACTGCGTGCCGTAGAAGTTGGGCGGGTTGGCGAAGAACTCGGCCTGGTCGGTGACCTCTTTCCAGGTGTCCGGCGGCACCAGATCATAGCCGTATTTCGCCTTGAACTTGGCCTTGTTGTCGGCGTTCTCGTAGAGGCTCTTCTGGTAATAGAGGGCAGAGACGTCGAACTGCGCGCGCGGCAGCATCTCCAGCTTGCCATCGATGGTCGCCGCCTTGATCGTCGATGGCACGAAGGCGTCGATCTCTTCCTTGGGCAGCAATTTGCTGAGGTCGGTATAGAGGCCGGTATATTGCGGCGCGAAGGAGGAATGATTCCAGCCGACGCACCAGTTGGTGCTGCCCGAGGCGATGTCGGACTTCAACTCCTTGTCGATGTCGAAGCCGTTCTTCTTGGTCAGGATGTTGACCTTGGCGCCGGTCGCCTTCTCCCATTCGGGGATGCGCTCGTAGAGCTTTTCATATTGCTGGCCGCCGATCAGCTTCACGTCGACGGTAACGCCTTCGAACTTGCCGGGCAGGTCCGCGGCAAGGGCTGCGCCTGCACCTGACGCAAGCAACAATGCGCCGGCGCATACGCCGGAAAGCAGTCTGTTCATTGGTATCCTCCCTGGGTGCGCCTCAGCGGCGACCGCAACTCGTCTGATGACAAGAAGTGCTACATTCATATACAAACAAAACATTCATGGATACGTCAAGGCGAAATTTGTTTCCGCCGGCTTCGTTCCTGCGTATATGAAGAATCGATTTCACTGGAGGGAAGCTCATGGACGATAGCGAAGACGAGCGGTATCGCGCGCCGGCGCTCGACAAGGGTCTCGACATCCTGGAACTGCTGGCCGGCGTCGACGGCGGTCTGACGCAGGCGGAAATCGCCAAGAAGCTCGACCGCAGCCCCAACGAGTTCTACCGCATGCTGGACCGGCTGGTGCGGCGCGGCTATGTCACGCGGCTCGACGGTGACCGTTATTCACTGACGCTCAAGCTGTTCGGTCTGGCGCAACTGCACGCGCCGGTGCGGCGGCTGGTTTCCTATGCGACGCCCTTGATGCGGGAATTGGCGGAGACATCGCAGCAGGCCAACCAACTTGTTGTTTTTGATCGCGGTTCCGCCGTGGTGATCGGCCAGCAGGAGGCGCCGAACTACTGGGGCATCTCGATCCGGGTCGGTGCCCACATCAGCCTGTTCGACACCGGTTCGGGACATGTGCTGCTCGCCTTCCGTTCGCAGGAGGAGCGCCAGATGATGATCTCCGAACATGTCCGCAGCACCGACAATACGGCGCAGCCGCCCGAGTTCTTTGCCCGTCTCGACCAGATCAGGGAACGGGGATATGAGATGATGGCCTCGATGCAGACGGCCGGCGTCTACAATCTGTCGGCACCGGTGCGCGGTTCCGACGGCAAGGCCATCGCGGCGCTTTCGATTCCTTACATCACCGTCGTCAACGCACCGTCCGCGCCGGACATGACCCGCACCATCGAACTGCTGCTGGCCACATGTGAAAAGCTGTCGCGTCTGGCCGGGTCGGCCGTCGGTTCATCGGCGTAATTCTTATTTGAATGAAGAATTCCTCCGTGAGATGATGTGAAAGACATAGGGAGGAGAGCCTTGCCATGATCATCGACACCCATCTGCATCTCATCGATCGCTCGGCCTTGCGCTACCCGTGGCTTGCCGGCGTGCCGGCACTCAACCGCGACTTCTCCTATGAGGAGTATGCCGTGGAAGCTCAGCGCGTTGGCGTCGAGCGCGTACTGCATATGGAGGTCGATGTCGATCCGGCCGACATCGAGGCCGAGACCCAACGTGTCGAAGGCCTGTCGAGACAGGCCGGCAGTATGCTGGCCGGGGCGATCGCCTCCTGCCGTCCGGAAGAGGCCGGCTTTGCGGCCTATCTCGAGCGCCAGCGAGCAAAGCCATTCGTCAAGGGTTTTCGCCGCGTCCTCCACGTCATGCCCGACGAACTCTCGGAAGGCGCGCTGTTCCGGGACAACATCCGGCGGCTTGGCGGCACCGGGCTCACCTTCGATCTCGTCGTGCTGCCGCACCAGATATCCAAGGCGATCGCGCTCGCCGACCTGGCGCCTGACGTCCAGTTCGTCCTCGACCACTGCGGCGTTCCGGACATCAAGGGCAATGGCGAGCACCCGTGGCGCGAGCTCATGAGCGAAATCGCGCGCCGCCCGAACGTCGTGGCCAAGATTTCCGGCGTCGTCGCCTATGCCGACCCCGGCAGTTGGACGGTCGAGACGCTGCGGCCCTACGTCGAGCACACGATCGGTTCGTTCGGCTGGGATCGTGTCGTCTGGGGCAGCGATTGGCCTGTCTGCACGCTGGGTGGCGGTCTGTCGACCTGGGTGGCGGCGACCCATGCGCTGCTTGCCGGCTGCAGCGTTGCGGAACGCGACAAGCTCTTGTCGGCGAACGCCCGCAAGCTCTGGCGGCTTTAACCGGCTCCGCTTGGGGTTCTTCAGATCGTCGCCGAAACGTGCCGTTCGCGGCCGTAGAGCGAAACCAGCAGCACGATGATGAGGCCGAGTGCTGCCTGCACCGCCGAGGGCTGGAAACCGAGCCCGATCAGCAGCGTGTTGATCTCGGTCAGCACCAGCACGCCGGCAATGGTGCCGAGATAGCTGCCGCGGCCGCCGACCAGCGCGGCGCCGCCGACGACCACCGCCGCGATGGTCTGGAACAGATAGGGCTGCCCGACATCGCCATAGGCCGAGCCGGTGAAGCCGAGCAGCAGAACGCCCGCCATCGCGGCGAAGAAGGCGCTTGCCGCATAGGTGATCACCCACATACGGACGGGATCGATCAGCGCCAGAGGCGCAGCACCCGGATTGCTGCCGAGTGCGTAGAGCCGGCGCCCATAAGGCGTCCGCTCCAGCACCAGGACGACGAGCGCCGCCAGCACGACGAGACAGGGCACCAGCCATGGAACCGGCAGTGGCCCGGCCGATCCGCCGATCGACACGAAACTCGAAACCGCTTGCGGCGCGGATCCTGAGGGGAAGCCCGCGGTCCACAAAAGCACCAGCCCTTGCACGACCATGCCGATGCCGAGCGTGACGATGAGCGGCTGGATGTCGAGGCTGCGCGCGATCAGCCCGTTGAGGCCACCGATCAGGATCGCCAGCACGCCGACGAGGCCGCAGACCAGGACAAAATTCCAGCCATCGCCGTAGAGTTGCGCGGCAACGACATTGGCAAAGCCGATGACGAAGGGGATCGACAGGTCGATGCCGCCCATGATGACGACCAGCGTCTGCCCGATCGAGGCGACGGCGAGCAGCGAGGCGAGCACCAGCATGGCGCGCACCGCAAACGGGCTGGAGTAACCCGGAATGAGGATGGTGCCGGCAAGATGCAGAAGGGCGGCAACACAGAAGGCGCCGACGACACGGGCATTGGTTGTCGCGAATAGATTTCGGCCAGCCATGTCAGCGCCTCCCGATGGCAAAGCGTTCCAGCAGCGCGGTCAGCATCACCGCCAGCACCAGTATGGCGCCGTAGGCGATCTGCAGCACGAAGGTCGAGACGTTGAACGTCGTCAGCACGCTTTGCAGCAGGAAGATGTCGATGGCGCCGATCGCGGCACCCGCGACGCCACCACGGCCGCCGGCAAGACTGACGCCGCCAAGAGCGACAGCCGCAATGGCGATCAGCGTGTAGGTCGGGCCGATATTGGGATCGGCCGAACCGATCAGCGCAGTCAGCATCAGCCCGGCGCAGCCGCCAAGGATGCCGGTCATGACATAGGCGATGAAGCGCACGAGCGTGACGTCGACGCCGGCGGTGTAGGCGGCGCGATCGTCGCTGCCGACCGCCATCAGCTGGTCGTAATAGGGGCTGCGCCGCACCAGCCACCAGAAAAGGAACATCAAGGCGAGCGGCAGAAGCGAGAACGGGCCTGCCAGGGCTTTCAGCCAGGCCGGCGCCGGGCCGATCGGCGCCGGCAGGATGGTCAGCGTCACCCCCGTCAGGATCAGATAGGTGCCGAGCGTGGCCACGATCGGCTGAATGCGCACGATGGTCGCCAGAAACCCGTTCGCCGCCCCGACCAGCGCACCGATGAGCAGCGCCGCCGGAACAAGCGCCAGCGGCGAGGATATTCCGGCGCGCAGAAAGAGCACCTGGATCACGATGGCGTTGACGAAGCCCATCAGCGGCCCGACCGAAATATCGATGCCGCCGCGCCCGGCGAGGATCACCGGGGTCGAGGCGATGGCCGCGCCGATCAATGGCGCCGCCAGCCCAACCAGCGCACCCCAGGAGCCCGGCTGGAACCGTGCCGGGCTCAGCATCAGGTTGACCGCCAGCAGGACGATCAGCAGCACGACGGCGAAGCCGACGCTTCGCCCGAGGGACAACAGGCGTCCAAAGGGTCTCATGCTGCGCGTCCGAACATGGCTGCGATCACGTTCTCGGCGGTCATCGCCTGGCCGGCGATTTCCGCCGCGACTTCATTTTCGCGGAACACCAGCACGCGATGGCAGAGAAGAAGGATCTCCTCGATCTCGCTGGACAGGATGACGAGCCCCATGCCGTCGGAAGCCAGCCCGCGAAAGACGTCGTAGAGAACATGCCGGGTCGCCACGTCGACGCCGCGTGTCGGGTCATTGAGAAGCAACATTGCGGGGTCCAGCGCCAGGGCTCGCGCCAAAAGCACCTTCTGCTGGTTGCCGCCGGACAGGGTGGTGATCGGTGCGTTGGGCCGGGGCGCTGATATCGACAACCTTTCGCGATAGGCCTCGTAGCGCGCCTTGCGCGCCGCTGGGCTGATCAGGCCGAGGCGGGTATCGCGAGACAGCGTCGAAACGGCGAAATTGTCGAGCACCGACTGGGTCGGGAAAATGCCATTGGCACGCCCGCGCGGAAGATAGGCGATGCCGCTCGATACGGCCTTGCGGAAGCCGGTGATGGCGCGGGATGCGCCGGGCAGATCGAGGGTTATCGAACCGCCAAGCGGCGCGACAAGGCCGGCGAGCATTTCGAGGAAAAGCTCCTGGCCATGGCCATCCAGGCCGGCGAGCCCAACGATCTCGCCAGCAGCGATCGCCTGCATGATCGGGCTGGCGCCCGGTGCGATGACGAGGTCGCGGATGGTGAGGGCGGCGCGATCAGCCATGCGCCAGCTCCGCGGCGGTGCGTGGCGCCATGGCCTTGAGAAGCTCCGCCGGCGTCGAGGCGCCGCGCTCCTCGGTGCGCACCACGCTGCCGCCGCGCAGGATCGAGATGCGATCCGAAAGCGACGTCACCTCGTCCATGCGGTGCGTGATGAACAGGATCAGGCAGCCTTCCCCGGCAAGCGTGCGCATCAGCGAAAAAACCGATTCGCGGTCGGCGAAGTCGAGTGCTGCCGTCACTTCGTCGAGGATCAGGATCTTTGGATTGCGCACGACGGCACGGGCAAGAACGACGAGTTGCTGCGCCGCCAGCGGCAACTGCCCGGCGGTCATGTCGAGCGGCACGTTGGTGACGGCGAAACGTTTGAGCGCGGCTGCTGCCCTGTCGCGCCGCTCGTTGCGGGGAACCGCGCGCCGGACCAGGCCGTCGAGGCCAAGCAGGATATTGTCGGTGACGCTGCGGTCCGGCGCGATCAGCACTTCCTGGAAGACCGTGGCGAAGCCTCGCGCCTGGAAGGCCGAGGGGGTTCCGCCCGAAAACGGCCTGCCTTGCAGCAGGACCGCGCCGCTGTCGGGCTGAACGATGCCGGACAACAGCTTGACCATGGTGCTCTTGCCCGAGCCGTTCTCGCCCAGGATGGTGTGGATTGTCCCCGCCCGGAACGCGATCGAAGCGTCCGCAAGCGCGACCGTCTCGCCATAGCGTTTGGATATGTTTCTGATTTCAAGCATGTTGCGTTTCAAAGCTGACAAGCCGGCCCTCCGAAAGGAGCCGGCTTGTCGAGGTCTTATCTGGCCAGGCGTCACTTCGCGCAGGCGTCAGGTACTTTCGAGTAATCCCATCCCTTGGTCGGCGCCGGGTTGGAGAAATAGGCGTCGAGCCATTCTTCCGGCATCGGATCCTTGGGCGGCACCGGGAAGATCGATACGGCATCCGTCGTCATGCAGTCCTTGTACCATTGGCCGAGATCGGCGTTGTGGACCGGCGGAATCGGAATGAGCAGCGTGTTCAGCTTCGGTTTCTGGCCGTCGAGCATGCGTTCGCCGACGCGAAACAGCGTTTCGGCGGTCCAGTGCGGCAGCACGGCATGGCCCTCGAAGCGGTACTTGTCGGGGTTGGCCTTCCAGTAGCCCAGGGCGTCGCCGGTGATCGAACCGGTGATCAGCGGCGCCGGCCGGCCGGCTTCGGCGAAGGCTTCCGCGACGACGCGGCTTTCGCTGCCTGTCGTCCACACCGCGTCGATCGGCGCCGGGTTGGTGGCGATCGCCTGCAGCACCACTGTCTTGGTGACATTGGCCGTCCAATTGCCGTTGACCGTACGCGAGACCTTCAGCTTGGAGTTCTCCGCCAACGCCTTGTCGGCGCCCTGGCGCTGCTGAACCACGATCGGGTGGCCGGCGATGCCCTCGACCAGCAGGATGCTGGCGCCATCCGGCTTGGCCTTGCCGATCGCCGTCATCATGTCGTAGCCCCAGCGCGCATAGTTGGAATCGACATTGATCGCGTTCGGGCTGGTCACCGAACCGGCCGCGGTGATGAACGGGATGCCGGCCTTGGCGGCGGCATCGATGGCGTCGTCGAGCGCTGTTGCCGAGCCCGGGATCGAGGTGATGATCGAGCACTTCTTGTCGATGAAGGCGCGGACCTGGTTGATCTGCTGGCTGGCGTCGTTGTTGGAATCCGACACTTCGAAGCTGGAGACGGTGCCGTCGGCGATCAGTCCGTCCACCAGGCGCTTCAGTTCCTTGGTGACGGTGACCCGCCAGGGGTTGCCCTGGTAGGATTCCGAATGGCACCATTTCCATGGCTTGGGCGGCGGGGTGAAATTGTCCCAGGCCGATGGCAGCACCTTCTGCGGCGCGCCGTCATATTGCGCCTTGAGTTCATCGGGCAGCCCGCCGATGACGCCTTGCACGTCTTCGGCAAAGGCTGTCGTTGCGAGCGAGGCGAAGGCGGTTGCGGCCACAAGGCCACGGATCAGGCTTTTCATTTGTCTCCTCCGTTCGATTTTCTTCAGGCTCCTCCACCGGCAGTGCCGGTCGCCCGCGCCGGGGCGCTCTGCCGAAACAGGCGATTGAGATCGGCAATGACCTGGCTGGAACGATGCCCTGAGGTCATGCCGGAGTTGACGCGGTCGGACGCGGCCTGCTGGAACGCCATGTAGCCGTCATGGCGTGGCCGCACCCATGCGCCCTCCAGTGTCGCGCGCGTATCGCTGTAGAAATTGCCGGTCGCCGCATTGACGGCCTGATCCTCCCAGGCCGCGGCATGGCCGGGCTGGCCGCCGGCCGCGGCATAGGGGCCCCGCTGGACCTCGCCGCTGGCGAGCCAGTAGGCGAAATCGGTTGCCGCCTCTTTCGCCTTCGAGAAGGCCGATACCGCTATGCCTGTGCCGCCAAGCGCCGTACCAACCGGGCCGCTGGCGCCGACAACAGGGATGTCGCCAAAAGCCAGGAGATGTGGGCGAAACCCGGCTATCGCATAGGAAACGTAGCCATAGATCAGCGGCGAGCAGACGATCGGGGATCCGGCCTCACCCATCCGCTCCGAGACGGCGATCGGGTCCATCTCGAAGCAGGCCGTGTCGACCAGTGCGGCGATCTCTCGCATTGTCTCGAGGACCTCGCTGCCGGCCTCACCGTCGATGAGATCGCGCGATGGGTCGGTCGCGCAAGCGTGCCCGAGATTGCCTGCGAGCGTGAAGAACACCATCATAGAATGCGGTGGCCGCAACGGCAGCAGCACGCGCCCCTGCCGGGCGAGATCGAGCACTTCGCTCCATCGCGATGGCGGTGCGTCAAGCGCATCGGGTCGCCATGCCTGCACCTGCGTCGCGGCATCGATGGGAAACGCCCACTGCCGTCCTTGCCATGTATAACTCGGATAGGACTGGCCGACGCTGCCGGAGGAAAGTGCTGCGCGTTCCGCCTCGCGGCCGGCGACATCGAGCGGCTCCAGGCAGCGTTCGGCGGTGATTTGGCCGACATGCGGATGGTCGATGACGATCAGATCATAGGCGCGCGCCAGTTCCTCGACCGGGAAGGATTCGAAATCCTGCAGCGAACGCTTGTCCCATTCGACGGCAATGCCGGTTCTTTGCTTCCACAGCGACGAACAGGCGACCATCGGATCATAGCCGCGCGGATGGTTCCAGGTCATGCCCCTGAGCGTGGGCTTGAGGAAGCGCGTGGTCACAGGCCGAACTCCTCGCGGATCGCGGCGCTATGCTCGCCGATGCGCGGTGCTGCCCGATCGACCTTGGCCCTGACGCCGTCGACCCTGAGCGGCGAGCTGGTGGTGAGGATCGAGACATCGTCCTCGCGCGTCACCGTCTGCAGCATGTCGAGCGACTGGAAGCCCCCGCTTGCCAGCATTTCCGGCCAGGTCAGCACCTTGGCGCACCAGATGTCGGCGGGTTCGAGAACGCCAAGCCACTCGTCGACCGTCCTGGTGGCAATCCGCTGCGCGACGATCGCCTTGATGTCGTCGCGCGCCGTGAACCACGATGCCGGCTCGTCGCGGTAGGGCGCCAGTTCCTCCAACGACAGCAGATCGGCGAGTTTCGGGATCGGCGTCATGGCGATCGCGAGGTAACCGTCCTTGGCGGGATAGACGCCGTAAGGTGCCGACAGATAGGCATGCGCGCTGCGGAAGCTGGAGCGGCGCGGCAAACGGCGGCCATCATTGAGATGCGTGGTCAGTACCTCGAACTGGAAGTCGACCAGCGCTTCCAGCAGGCTGGTTTCGATATGGCTGCCCTGGCCGGTGATGCCGCGCCGCACAAGGGCGGCCAGTATGCCTTGCGCGCATGCCGCGCCCGCTAGCATGTCGCCGATGGCAAGCCCGAACGGCACCGGCCCCTGGTCCTCGTCGCCGTTCAGCCACATCACCCCGGAGCGCGCCTGCGCCAGGAGGTCCTGGCCGGGCCGCTTGACCCATGGGCCTTCCTCGCCATAGCCGCTGATCGAGGCATAGACCAGGCGCGGGTTGATCTTGCGGACCGCCTCGTAGTCGAGGCCGAGCCGTTCGATGACACCCGGCCTGAAATTCTGGATCAGCACGTCGGCCTTGCCCAGCAGGCCGCGCAACGCCTTGAGATCCGCCTCGTCCTTGAGGTCGATGGCGAGGCTTTCCTTCGCCCGGTTGATGGCATGGAAGATGGTGGAATCACCGCCGATCTCGGTGTCGCTGAGATAGAGCCGGCGCGACAGGTCGCCGCCGTCCGGACGCTCGATCTTGATGACGCGGGCGCCGAGATCCAGCAGCCTGAGCGAGCAGTAAGGCCCGGACAGGAACTGGCTCATGTCGACGACGACGAGACCGGCAAGCGGCAATTCGGTTGCTGCCGGCATTTCTACTTCTCCGTCTTGCCGACGAAATCGGCAGGGTTGCGGTACTTCACCGTCTGCAGATGCTCGCAATAGAGAACGAGTTCGCCTTCGCCCTTGAACACCTCATAACTGGCGCGGATCAGCCCCATTTCCTTGTAGCGCGGCATCTTGTCGAGGTTGGAGCGGATCGAATAGATCGTATCGCCGATGAAGACGGGCTTTATGAAGCGGAGCTTGTCGTAGCCATAGGAAAACGCATTGACGCAGTTGGTTGCGACGAGTCCCAAGCCAGCCGAGAAGACAAAAGCGCCGGCCACCAGCCTCTTGCCGAAAATGCCCTCTGTTTCGGCAAACATCTGGTCCTGCACGTAAGGATGGATGTCGAGTACCAGCGTATTGAAGAGGTGGCTGTCGCCTTCGGCCATGGTGCGGCGCAACGAGCGGATTTTCTGGCCAACCGGCCAGTCCTCGTAGAACCAGTTCTCGGCGTTCCAAACCGGCAGGGCCGCATGCGCCTCGGGCATGTTGGCCGGGTGCGTCGAGGCGACGCCGACAGTCGGTGCGAAGTCGTTCATCGCTGGCTCCGGAAGCCCTGCGCGAGGCACGGCACAAGTTTCGGAACACGCATCAAGGCGCCAGATTGCACGACGTCTCCTCCCGTCAATCTTCTTTTGTAAATAGTATTTTCACATATGGGGTTGCGTTGCAAGCGAGGACAGGCGAAATTTTGGCTGTTTCCGCTGCGCCCGAGCGCGAGCGGACAGGGAGGAAAACATGCGCGATGCCTGTCTGGTCTTTGTCGGCAGCCTGAACCGGGAGGCGCCCTATTTCCAGGGCGCACGCGGCGTCGGTCTCGGCGTCTACAGTTTCGACGAGGAGACGCTGGAAACACGCAAACTGGCCGAGACCAGTGACATCGACAATCCGACCTTCCTGTCGGTGACGCCGGACGGTTCGCGCCTCTACGCCAATTCGGAAGTGTTCGCCTGGCGCGAAGGAACGGTTTCGGCCTACGGCTTCGACCGCGCCTCGGGCACGCTTACTTACCTGAACAAGCAGCCCTCGCTCGGCAGCATCACAGCGCATAACACCATCAGCCGCGACGGCACGAAGCTGCTGGTCGCCAATTACGGCATGGGCGAGAGCGGTCCGGATCGCGCAGTCGCGGTCTATGGCTTCGACAGGGATGGCGCCTTGTCCGCTCCTCTGGCCAGCGTTTCGCACAAGGGCACCGGCCCGAACGCGGCCCGGCAGGAGCGCTCGCATGCCCATAGCGTCACCGAAATCATCGCCGGCGGAATGGCCATCGTCGCCGATCTCGGCATCGACCGGCTGGTGTCCTACCGGATCGAGCACGATGGCAATCTGACCAAACTTGCCGAATCCGCTTTGCCGCCGGGCGCCGGTCCGCGCCATCTGGCCTTGCATCCGAACGGCCGTTTCGTCTTCGTCATGAACGAGCTGGATTCGACCATCGTGTCGATGGTGCTGGACGAGGCGAGCGGCAGGCTCTCGATCATCGACGCCAGGCCGGCCGTGCCGGCCGAGGCGCGCCAGGCCAACCACTGCGCCGATATCCAGATTTCGCCCGACGGCCGCTTCCTCTACGGCTCCAACCGAGGCCATGACAGTGTGGTCATCATGGCCGTCGACCAGAGAAGTGGCGCGCTGAGCCTCCTCGGCTATGTCCCTTGCGGGGGCGCCACGCCGCGCAACCTGGCGCTGACGCCGTCCGGCGGCCACCTGTTCTCGGCCAACCAGAATGCCGACCGCATATCGATCTTCGCGCGCGACGCCGAGAGCGGCGGGCTGACCGACACCGGCCGTGCCATCGAGATCGGCACGCCGATGTGCGTCAAGCTCGTGCGGTGAACCGTGCGCAACATCGGCATCGAAGCCTCGGACTGAACGGGCCGGAGCTCAGGCCAAGGCAAACAAATCGAGCTGATGGATCGCTCGGACCCTTCGCCGGAGCTGTTGACGGAGCCTTGAACGAAAAAACCCGCCTGCGCGGCGGGTTCCTGGCGCAACTCAGCACCATAGATAAATATCTACCATAGCTGCCTGCACCCAGTCAAGAAAAAATTCCTATCTTGAGCAGATGCCGGCCATGGAAGGCTGCTGACATAGCCGGACCGGCCGTCGTCAGGCGCCTTTGTCTACTCGAGTTCGCACTCTGGAGCTCAGGCCTGTTGTATTGCCGAGAGCTTCCAGCTCGAGCCATTCTGACGCGTGAAGGTCCACAGCTCAGTCGTCTCCGTGGGATGATCCTCGTCGCCCTCTACGACCCTGCCGCTGGCCCGTTCGCGCATCACGTCGCGCGATTCATAACGCAGGGCCGCCGTGGCATAGTCGCGGTCATCCTCGCGCCAGCTTTCCGCGATGTCGGCCTGCAGGAGGGTGACGTCGGATACCTCGTTCCTGAGGCCCTTTTTCGCATTGTCGGCCAGCTCTTCCGACAGATAGGACACCATTTCGGGCGTCACCGCACGCCGCAAGGCGGCATGATCTTCACGCCCGAACGCTGCCTGGACATCGCTCAACAGCTGCTGGAATGCGTCGAGGTCGGCCTGGGCGAGCCGGATCTCATCGGAACCGGTGGCCGCCGCGGAGCCTCCGCCTGAACCGCCGCCAAAGCCAGGAATTGTGAAGGAACGCACATTGTTCGCATCGCTCTGTCCGGCGGCGCGGTTTTCAAATCGCGAGGCATTGCCGGCGCCGGCGAGCGCAGGGGCGGGGCCACGCTCGGATTGCGACCGGAAGAACCTGATTGCCAGCATGATGGCGCCACCGATCAGCAAGGCCTGCAGCAGGAAACCGAACATGCCGGCCAGCCCGCCGAAGCCTTGGCCCAGGAGCAGCCCGATCAGGCCGCCGATCAGCAAGCCGCGCATCATTGTCCCACCGAAGCCGCTCATGAAGCCGGGCCTCTGCAGGCCGGCCTGCGGCTGCCGGGCCGCGGTGTTCACGCCGGTGTTGGGTGTCATCGAACGCTCGACCGGAGCGGTCGGCGCCGGAGCGGTCCTGGTCGGCGGCGCCGATTGGAACGTGCGCATGCCGCGGCTGCCGAAACTGCCGCCGCGACGGGCCTCGGCATGGTCGATCGCGACCATTGAGAATGCCAGGAACAGTCCGGCAAACAGGGCGGCAAATCGGCTTGTGCGGGAAGTCATCGGGATGAACCTTTATCGACGGGGTTTCGGAAATTCTCGACAGACGCCGGACCAGCTACCGGCGTGGTGCGGTCAATCGAACAGCTCTTCGAAGAACGATTTCTTCCGTTTTGGATAGCGGTGGCCCTGCGAACGGGCATAGTCGTCATCGCGGTCCCGGCCATGCTGGGGCTGGGAGAACGCTGCCGGCTGTGACGCGGCCGAGGCTTCCTTGGCCGATCGCTCGATGATCTTGTCGAGTTCGCCGCGGTCAAGCCAGACGCCACGGCACTGCGGGCAATAATCGATCTCGATACCCTGGCGTTCGCTCATCACGAGCGCGACGCGGCAGGAGGGGCAAACCAGGCCGAGAAGGGAAGAAGAGGTCATATGGGACTCCAAACCAAAAGAGATGAGCCCGCTTGACCGAAAGGATGGAAACGGGCCCGTTAAAGCGGTCCGACATCACGGTCGCGAAGTGCGACAGTCAGAGGGGCCCGGCCCGCATGCGAGAGTTAGGAATGGAGAACCGCGCCTTCAAGAGCGATATTGTCCGCAAGGACGGATTTGTTCCCTGTCGCAGACATCATCGTGCTTCGAGCGCTTGGTTTCGATGGCCCTATGCTGGCTGCTCAGACCGTGACGATGATCTTGCCGAACTGCTCGTTCGATTCGAGATAGCGATGCGCCTCGACGATGTGCTCGAACGGGAAGGTCTTGTCGATGATCGGCTTCAGCGCGCCGGCCTCCAGCCCTTCGAGGATGAACGCCTTGGCGGCTTCCAGCTTCGCTGGGTCGCCGGTGATCTCGTGGACGAGGTAGCCGCGCAGCGTCAATGTCTTGCCAAGCACGGCGGGCAAGGGAAACGGCGTCGGCTCGGGGCTCAACCCGCCATATTCGATGAGAATGCCACCACGGGACATCGCCGCCGCGAGCGGCTCGAAGATCGGGCCGCCGATCGCGTCCAACACGATGCGCATGCCTCGGGGCCCGGCGATCCGGCCTAGCCGCGTCTCCAGATCCTCCTCGGCCAGGACCACGACTTCAGCCGCGCCGGCGCCGAGCAGGGCCTGCTTCTTCGTCGAGGTCCGTGTCACCGCGATCGCCGTCGCGCCGACGCTGTTGGCGATCTGGATCGCGGCAAGCCCGACGCTGCTCGAGGCTGCCGTGATGACGACGAAGTCCTCGTTGCGCAGCCTGGCGATGTCGATCAGCGCGCCATAGGCGGTGAGGTACGGCATCCACATCGCGGCCGCGGTCTGCCAGTCGAGTGATATCGGGTTTTTGACGACGAGCCCGGCGGGATAGGTAACAAGCTCTCCATAGGCCGGCCAGCGGATCATCGATTGCGGCGGGATGACGCTGACGGCATCACCCGGAGCCAGACCCGTCACAGCTTCACCGACCGCCTCGATGAGGCCTGCGGCCTCCAGGCCAAGCCCGGAGGGCAGGGTGGGCGTCTCGATATAGGTGCCCGCGCGCAGCAGCGCCTCGGCGCGATTGAGGCCGAGCGCCTTGACGCGGATCTGAACCTCGCCCGGGCCGGGTTGGGGAAGGTCCACATTTTCGATCCGCAGGACCTCGGGGCCACCATGCCGATGAAAGCGAATGACGCGCGCCATTCGGTCTACTCCAAATTGTTTGAACCGAAAGGAGCTATGCCGCTAAGGCGAAGTTGGATAAATGGCATTGGGAGCAGAACAGTAGGAACCAGGAGTTTCGAATATGGATCGGCTTGAGAGCATGGCCGTGTTCGTCAGGGCGGTCGACCTCGGCTCGTTCGCGGCGGCCGCGGCCGCGCTCGATCTGTCCGGACCGATGGTCGGCAAACACGTCCGGTTTCTGGAGGAGCGTCTCGGTATGCGCCTGCTCAACCGCACCACGCGCCGGCAGAGCCTCACCGAGTTCGGACGGGCCTATTACGACCGCTGTCGGCTGGTGCTGGCCGAGGCCGAAGCTGCCGATCAACTCGCCGCCGACCAGCTCTCGCAACCGCGTGGCAAGCTGCGCGTCACCATGCCGGCGCATTTCGGCCGGCACTGCGTAACACCCGTTCTGCTGAACTTGGCGCGGCAATATCCGATGCTGGAACTCGACCTGTCGCTCAGCGACCGCTTCGCCGATCTTGCCGAGGACGGCTACGATCTTGCCATCCGAACCGGCGATCTGGAGGACAGGGCAGGCGTGATCGCGCGCCGCGTCGCGCGTCAGGGCATGGTTGTCTGTGCGGCGCCGTCCTATCTGAAAACTCAGGGCGAGCCACGGCGGATCGAA
This sequence comes from Mesorhizobium sp. ESP-6-2, assembly GCF_020164675.1. Taxonomy (NCBI): domain Bacteria; kingdom Pseudomonadati; phylum Pseudomonadota; class Alphaproteobacteria; order Hyphomicrobiales; family Phyllobacteriaceae; genus Mesorhizobium; species Mesorhizobium sp. ESP-6-2. The sequence continues at coordinate 461,049 of NZ_JAIUGT010000004.1, read as the reverse complement.
GACCTCGCCAATCATCATGCCGTCGTCTACCGGCGGCTCGGCCAAGCCGTTCAGCCGTGGCTGTTCCCGCGCGAAGGACAACCAGCACAGGAGATCATGCCCGGCGGCCGGCTGCGGCTCGACGATCTCGATGCCATCGCCGATGCCTCGGCCGAGGGCATGGGGCTCGCCTGGTTGCCCTGGTGGCTGGTTCGCGAGCGTATCCAGGCAGGCGCGCTGGTCGAGCTCTTGCCGGACCAGCCGCGATATCTCTATGACTGCCACGCCCTTTGGCTGCAGACGCCCCATTTGCCGCTGAAAGTTCGGCTTGCCGTCGACGCGCTGGCGGCGGCCTTGCCGAAACGGATGGCTTGATCGCCAGCGCTCGCGACCACTCTCGTTTGGGATCGCGCGGACATTCCGTGAAGAGGCGCCTCGGCTCTTTGAGGCATCGCTTTCCAGTGCCATATGAGGCAAAGCTGGCGGCATGCGGGCACATTGCAGGAGAGACGGTTGATGACCAAAGGTTCGGATCTGTTCGTGGCGGCCCTCGAAAACGAAGGGGTCGACCGGATATTCGGCATTCCGGGCGAGGAGAATCTCGACATCGTCGAATCCATCCGTCGCTCCTCGATCCAGCTCATCCTGACCCGTCACGAGCAGGCGGCCGCCTTCATGGCCGCCACGTATGGCCGGCTCACCGGCAAGCCAGGTGTGTGCATCACCACGCTCGGCCCCGGCGCGCTCAATCTGACGACCGGCTCGGCCTATGCGCTGCTCGGCGCCATGCCGATGATCATGATCACCGGCCAGAAGGGAATCCTGTCGTCCAGGCAGGCGCGGTTCCAGATCGTCGACATCGTCGCGGCGATGAAACCGCTGACCAAACTGTCGCGCCAGATCGTCTCGCCCAAAATGATCCCCTCGCTGGTGCGCGAAGCCTTCCGCGTCGCGCAGGAAGAGCGGCCGGGTCCCGTGCATCTGGAAATGCCGGAAGACATTGCGGCGGCGGAGTGCGATCCGGTTCCGCTGGTGCCGACGCATCCGGTCGAACTGCCGTTGGCCGGTGCGGGCGCGCTCGACCGCGCCGCCCGCATGATCATCGAGGCCAAACGTCCCCTGCTGATGTTCGGCGCCGCGGCGTCGCGGCCGCGCGTCACGCCCGATGTCGCCCAGTTCGTGCTGCGCACCCAAATTCCCTATTTCACCACGCAGATGGGCAAGGGCACCGTGCCTGGCGGCACCGAACTCTACATGGGAACGGCGGCCCTTTCGGAACGCGACTACGTGCACGAGGCCATCGAACAGGCCGACCTGATCATCACCATCGGTCACGACACGGTGGAGAAGCCGCCCTTCATCATGGGCGTCAACGGGCCGAAGGTCATCCATGTCGGCTATCAAACCGCCGATGTCGAGCAGGTCTATTTCCCGCAGACCGAGATCGTCGGCGACCTCGGCCCTTCGCTGGCGCTGCTGGCGGATCGCATCGAGGGCAAGATCCCCAACGCGCAGGCCCTGCTGCCGCTGCGCGAAGGCATTCTGAGCCGCATCGCCGCGCGCGCTACCGAAGACCGCTTCACGCCGCAGCGCATCGTGCATGACGTGCGTTCCGTGATGCCGGCCGACGGAATCCTTGCCCTCGACAACGGCATGTACAAGATCTGGTTCGCGCGCAACTACCGCACGCGCATGGCGAACACGCTGCTGCTCGACAATGCGCTGGCCACCATGGGCGCGGGGCTGCCGTCGGCGATGATGGCGGCACTGCTCTATCCGCAGCGCCGCGTCATGGCCATCTGCGGCGATGGCGGCTTCATGATGAACAGCCAGGAACTGGAGACCGCCGTCCGGCTCAAGCTCAATCTTGTCGTCCTGCTGCTCGAGGACCACGCCTATGGCATGATCCGCTGGAAACAGGCGGTCGACGAGTTTCCGGATTTCGGCATGACCTTCGGCAATCCCGATTTCGTCAAATACGCCGAGGCCTATGGCGCCAAGGGAACCAGGGTCGGCGCGATCGCCGAATTCCGGCCGGCGCTGGAACAGGCTTTTGCCGGCGGCGGCGTGCATCTCGTCGTCGTGCCCATCGACTATTCCGAGAACACCAGGGTGCTTGTCGAGGAATTGCGCGCGCGGCTGCCGGCGGTGCAGGCGACCTGACGGCGGCCGGCGCCAACGCGTTGCCGGCAAAGACCAGATTTGGTGCGATGGCTGCGCGGCTTGGGCAAACCCGTATGCCGCGCAGCCGGGACTCCTACAGCTTGCAGTAGGGCGTTACCGGAGCAATCGTGCCAAAGTCCTTGACGATCTCGTAGCTGATGCCATCGGCCGCCGCCTTGCCGACATAGGAATGGCAGAGCGTGTGGTTGTTGCTGGCGTCGACGCGGATCTTGCCCTGAGGCGCGTCGAACTCGATGGTCGGCAGTGCCTTGAGCACGTCGTCGTCCTTCAGCGACCCTGCTTTTTCGGCGGCAAGCGCGTAAAGGTGCAGGCCGTTGTAGCCGGCCTCGCCGATACCGTTGACCATCTTCTCCTGGCCGAACTTTTCGCGGAAGCTCGAAATGAACTTCTTGTTGACCGGGTTGTCGAGCGCCATCCAATAGGGCTGCGGCGCATAGGTTCCGGCCGCCACGCCGGGTGGCAGCGCGTCCTTGTTGAACACCTCGTCGAGCGGCGCGATCAACGGCTGCTTGACGTCGAAGCTGCGGTACTGCTTGAGCTGCGTGACCGCGTCGTTGCCGACCACCATCGACCACACGACATCGGGCTTCAGCGACTTGATTTTCTGGAAGGCGGGACCGAAATCCGTCGTGCCGAACGGATAGTAGTCTGCGCCGATGATCTTGCCGCCGGCCTTTTCATAGGCGGCCGTGATCGCCTCGGTCATCTTCTGCGGCCAGGCGTAGTCTGAAGCCATGATGTAGATCGTCTTGCCGAGATTCTCCGCCACCCATGGCATCATCGGGTCGACCTGCTGCATCGGGATCGGACCGGTGGCGACGAAGTAGCGGTTGCACTCGCCGCCCTCGAAATTGGTCGGATAGAAGAACAGCTTCTTGGCCTTCGATGTCACCGACAGCGTGGCACTTCGCTCGGGCGAAATGATCGTGCCCATGATCACGTCGACCTTGTCTTCGTTGAGGAGCTTGCGCGCCTTGTCGATCGAGCCCTTGGTCGTGGTCTGGTTGTCCTCGACGAACAGTTCGACCTGGCGCCCGCCGATGCCGTTGGCGGCGTTGAGCTCCGCGGCGGCGAGCTTGTAGCAATTGAGCAGCGTCTCGCCGAGTATCGCCTGCAAGCCGGTGATCGGGATCGACAGGCCGACCTTGACCGTATCGGCGGCGCGCAGGATCGACGGTGCGCCGATCACGGCGAAGGCGGCCGCGGCGCCCCCGGATTTCAGGACAGTTCTTCTGCTTATCATTGTTGTGTTCCCTTCCAGTCCAGGCGCGCCCCATGCACGCCTTACAAAGCCAAAAGATCCTTCAGCAGGCTCTCGTCGGCAAATGACTCCGGCGCGCCTTCGTGCACGATCCTGCCCTTCTCCATCACCAGGCAGCGGTCCGCCGCCTTGAGGACGAGATCGAGATTCTGCTCGACCAGGACGATCGCGATGCCGCGCTCGCGCGCGATGCGCGGCACCAGTTCGGCGATCGTCTGGACGATGTTCGGCTGGATGCCTTCCGAGGGTTCGTCGAGCAGCAGCACCGATGGCAGCCCGCACAGCGCACGGCCGATCGCCAGCATCTGCTGCTGCCCGCCCGAGAGCGTGCCGGCGATTTGCGCCTCGCGTTCGCGCAGGATCGGAAAATAGCCGAAAATGTCGGCCGGAATGCCGCCGTCGCCACGATCTTTGGCGGCACGGGTTCCGACTTCAAGGTTCTGCCGCACAGTGAGCTGGTTGAAGATGCCGCGCCCCTGCGGCACATGCGCGATGCCGGCGCGTGCACGGCGGAAGGCCGGCGCATTGGTAAGGTCCTGGTCACCGAGAACCACCGCGCCGCCGCTCGCCTTCAAACCGCCGGCGATGACGCGCAGCAGCGTTGTCTTGCCGGCGCCGTTGCGGCCGAGCAGGCCGACCACTTCGCCCGCCGCAACGCCGAGGTCGATGCCGTTCAGCACCGGGAGCAGGCCATAGCCGGCCGAAACGGCAAGTGTCCGCAGCATCCTCAGCGCCTCCCAAGATAGACGTCGCGGACCATCTCGTCGGCTTCGATGTCGTGGAAGGGGCCGCTGCGCAGCCGGCGCCCCTGGTGCAGCACCAGCGTCTCGCAATTCAGCGCCCGCACGAAACGGATGTCGTGCTCGACCGCGACGATCGAGAACTCGCCCTTGAGCCGCAAAAGCATCTGCGCCGTCGCCAGCGTCTCCTGCGGCGTCATGCCGGCGGTCGGCTCGTCGAGCAGCAGCAGGCGCGGCTCGATCGCCAGCGCCATGCCGATTTCCAGCCACTGCTTCTGGCCATGCGCAAGTTCGCCGGCCAGCGTGGCAGAGCGGTTGCCGAGCGCGACCAGCTCCATCAACTCGCCGACCGGGCGTGACGGGGAGGGGGCGCCCCAGCGCGCCACCTTCAGATTGTCTTCCACCGACAGGCTGGGGAACACCGACGGGATCTGGAATTTGCGGGCGATGCCGAGCCGGGCGATACGGTGCAGCGGCAGGCCGGCTATATCGTGGCCGAGGAAACGCACGCTGCCGCTGGTCGGGCGCAGCGTGCCGGTCAGAACGTTGAGGAACGTGCTCTTGCCGGCGCCGTTCGGCCCGATGATGCAGCAGAGTTCCTTGTCGCGCACGGTAAGGTTCAATCCTTCCAGCGCTTGCAGCCCGCCAAAGCGGATGCCGACATTCTCGGCCTCCAGCAGGACGTCGCTCATTGCGTGCGCCTCCGGGCCCTGAACAGGTTTTTCAGCCGTGCATAGATCGACAGGATGCCGTCCGGCAGCAGGAAGACGATGATGACGAAGACGCAGCCGAGCAGCAGCGGCCACAGGCTCGGGTTGAAGCTGCTGATCTGCTGCTGCGCGCGCTGGATGAAGATTGCGCCGAGCACCGGCCCAAGCAGCGTGCCGCGCCCGCCGACCGCCACCCAGACGATGACTTCCGTCGACAGAAGCAGCCCGGAGAGGTCCGGTGCCACCAGCCCGGCCATGCAGACATAAAGCGCGCCGGCGAGCCCGGCGATTGCCGCCGACGCGATGAAGGTCACCAGCAGCCGCGCCGGCGCGTTGTGCCCCAGTGCTGCTGCCCGAACCTCATTGTCCTGGATCGCGGTCAGTACCGTGCCCCAGCGGCCACGGCCGATCGACCACAGCGTCAGCACGGCCACCGCCACGATGGCCGCGACGAAGATATAGCTCGGCAGGTCCTGGCTGAGATCGACATGCAGACCGCCAAGATCGAATTCGATCGGCGGGATGCCTATCAGGCCGCTGTCGCCGCCCGTGACCGAACTCCAGGAGATGGCCGCCTGCTGGCAGATGACGCCCAGGGCCAGCGTGACGATGGTGAAGTAGCTGCCGCGGATGCCGCCGAAGAACAGGAAGTAGCCGATGATGGCGGCGACGACGGCCGCGCCCGCGACCGCGCCTGTGATGCCGACAAGGCTCGCGAAGGGAATCGCGTCATTGAGCGTGACCAATGCCATGATGTAGCCGCCGATACCGAAGAAGGCGGCGTGGCCGAAACACAGGATTCCGGTGCGGCCCCAGAAGAAGTCGAGGCTCGCCGCGAACAGGCCGAAGATCAGCGCGTCGCGGATCACCGTCAGCTGGTAGCCGTCGGCGAAGATGGGATAGACGATGGCAAGTGCCACGCAGACCGCGAAGATCAGCAGCCAGTTGCGGTCCCGGGCGATCATCGCGAAGCCCCGTTGAACAGACCGTTGGGTCGCACCCGCACGGCGACGATGGCCGCCAGCAGCACGACCGCCTGCGCCAGCGATGGCGAGATCTGGTAGTTGAGGATGCTGGTCAGGCCACCGACGAAGACGCTGCCGGCGACGAGGCCGCCGATCGAGCCGACGCCACCGACGATGACGACGAAGAAGGCGTTGGCGAGATAGTTCACCCCCATCTGCGGCAGCACGATCGCCAGCGGCGCGACCAGTCCGCCAGCCAGCCCCGCGATTGCCGCGCCGAAGGTGAAGGCAATGGCATAGGTGCGCCGCGTGTTGATGCCGACGCCCTCCGCCATTTCGCGATTCTGGATGACGGTGCGGATGTCGAGCCCGAACGACGTCCGGCTGATCAGCAGGATGACGCCGAGCAGGGTCAGCATGGCGATGGCAATCAGGATCAGCCGGTAGGCCGGATAGACGGTGAAGAAGAGGTCGAGCGTGCCCTCGACCGGCGGCGTCACGGGCTTGGCGCCGAGGCCAAAGGTCAGTTCCAGCCCCTGCTGGAGGATGAGGCTGACGCCCCAGGTGGCAAGCACCGTCGACACCGGCCGCGAATAGAGGTGGCGAATGATGGCGAATTCCAGGATGCAGCCGACCACGGCGCCGGCGACGGGTGCGGCCGCCAGGCCCAGCCAGAACGAGCCGCCCATGCTCTGGATGAAGTAGACCGCGAAGGCGCCGACGCTGACGAACTCGCCATGCGCCAGATTGGTCACGTTCATCAGGCCGAAGCTGATGGCGAGCCCGAGCCCGACCAGCATCAGGATGCTGATCAGCGTCAGCGCATTGAGCAATGTCGTGATGGCGAAATCCATCGCTTCAGGCCGCGCTGGCGAGGCGTTGGCGCAAGCCCGCGAGCAGGCCTTCGGCCGCATCTATCACCGCTGCCTGATGCGGCTGCAGGTCCTGCCCCGCCCAGTCGTCGATATGGTCGGACAGCGGGTCGACCACCTCGGTGCGGTGATTGGCCAGTGTCTCGAGGACGGCGTGGCCGCAAAACGGCACATAGCCCTCGGAATAGCCGCCTTCATGGCTCATCATCAGCCGTCCGTTCGAGACTTCGGCGGCGAGCGCCACCATGCGTGCGGCAAGGCGGCGAAAACATTCGCTGTTGAGCATCATGCGGCCGAGCGGGTCGAAGCCGGACGCATCGAAACCGGAAGCGACGATGACGAGGTCCGGCTTGAACGCGCGCAAGGCAGGGCCGATGACGCGGTCGAACGTGGCCTCATAGGCGCCGGTCCCGCTGCCGGCCGGCAGCGGGACGTTGATGTTATAGCCTTCGCCGGGCCCCTTGCCGTTGTCGCGGAGTGCGCCGCGTCCGGTCGGATAGAGATTGTCCTGATGCACGGAAATGGTCAGCACCGAAGGGTCGGAATAGAACACCGTCTCGGTGCCATTGCCGTGATGCACGTCCCAGTCGACTATCGCGGCGCGGCCGAGCAGGCCCTCATGCTGCAGCCGGCGGACGGACACGCCGATGTTGGAGAACAGGCAATTGCCTATGGCCTGGTCGGGCTCTGCATGGTGGCCCGGCGGCCGCGCCAGCGCGTAGGCGTTGTCGACGCGGCCGGTCAGCACGGCGCGCATGGCGGCATAGGTCGTGCCGGCGGACAAAAGGGCGATGTCGAAACTGTTGAGGCCGATCGGGGCCTGCGGCCCGGCGAAGCCGGAACCGCGTTCGCTGAGCATCCTGATGTCGTCGACATGGCGACGCGTATGCACGCGCAGCAGATCCTCGACCGAAACCGGCTCCGCGATGATCGGCACGAGATGGCGTGACAGGCCGCTGACCTGGATGAGATTGTTGAGCCGGCGCTTCGAGCCGGGTGACTCCAGGTGCCGGCCGGGCTCCACGAAACGGCCGGGAGGCATCATGTCGGCGCTGGAGCCGGTGTCATGCCACATCAGCTGTTCGTGAAAAACGTAACCTGTCGCCATCCGCAGCGTCCTCCAAAACGATTTTGAGGCTAACAGGCCTGAGCAGACTTCGCCCGACCCGAAAGGATGGGTCGGCCCGTTGCCTATACCCCTCCTTTGGGAGGGGCATGCCGGCTCTCGGCGGCCTGGGCTGCGCGCACCGCCTGGACGCGATTGGTGACGGCCAGCTTGCCGAAGATGTTCTTCAGGTGCCATTTCACCGTGGTTTCGCTCACCGACAGGGCAATCGCTATATCGCGATTGGACATGCCTTCGGTCAGGCAGTGCAGCAGTTCGGACTCGCGCTGCGTGAGTTGCTCCTTCTCCGCGGCCGGCGCGGCTGGCTTGCGCGTCCCGAGGGGCATCGTCTGCGCCGCATCGATGATGCGCGTGGCATAGGCCGACAGTGCCGGATCCGACTTTGCCTGCGCCGCGCGCAGCCGCATCAAGCCTTCGATGACGAGCCTTCCTTCGTCGACGAAGGAGCGGATGAAGCCGGACGGTCGGGCAAGCCGCAGCGCATCGAGCAGATAACGGTCGGCTTCGCGCATGTCATGGCTGGCACTGGCCGTCTTGGCGCGCAGGATCAGCGCCAGTATGTGCCGGCGGATGCGTCCGCCGCTTCCGGTCCGCGCCAGAAGAGCATCGAAAATCCCGGCCGCTTCGGCATGGGCTTTCTCGGCTGTCAGCAGGCGGCCTTCGGCAAAGAACTCGAACTCGTTGGCGGTGGTGATGGCCATCGGGGCTTCGGCGTCGCCGCGGTGCTCGGTCAGCAGTGCGCGCGCTTCGGCATTGCGGTTCTGGTCGAGCAGCATCCGTACGCGGTCATGCAGGATCATCGATGCCAGGCGACGGTACACGGTGCCGCGCACGCGCTGGTAGACGCGGTCGAGCATGTCGAGCGCGGCCTCCGGGCGGCCGGTCAATTGCAGCACGCGGGCATATGTCGGCACGCTGGCCAAGGGATAGACGATGACCGCCGCGCCCTCGATCAGCGGTCCGAGGTTCTCCACCAGCGCCAGGGCTTCGCCCGAGGAATTGGTCTCATAGGCGAGTTCGGCAAGCAGCGTTCCGGCGAGCGCCTCGGCATAGGAATTGGCGCCGATCCGGGCCCTCGCCTCGATGATGGCGTTGCGCAGCAGCCGTTCGGCGGCGGGCAGCCGTCCGGCCGAACGCTCGATGACAGCCATGTAGCAGTTGGCGATGGTAACGCCGAGCAGGCTGCCGCTTCGTTCATGCGCCAGCCGCGCGGCATCAACCGCGGCGCGTGCGCCATCGAGATCGCCCAGCGCATAGAGATTGTAGCCGATGACGTTGGCGGTGGCGCCCTCCATGAACCAGGCGTCGGGTGCGATGATGCGCAGGGCCGCCAATGCGGTGTCGCGCGCGTCCTCGAACTGCTCCAGAGTGCTGTGTACCGCGGCATCGAGCACCGCGAGTTCGGCTTCGATCGTGGTGCCGGCCAGCGTGCCTGGATCCTTGCCGTCAGCAGGCCCGCTTTCGACGAGCTTGCGCGAGGAGGCGAGTGTCTGCTTGGCAATCTCCGGCTGGCTGCTGTGCACCGCCAGCCACAGCACGACCAATTGCAGCCGGATGCGCTGGTCGATCAGTTTTTTTGGCAGCAGCGCCAGCAGCTGACGCACATAGAGCAGCTGGCATTGGGCGATGAGATCGAGCGCGTTGTTCTCGACGAACACCGCCGCGCGGGCCTGGTCGCCGGCGGCCAGCGCGTGGCCGATCGCCTCGGTCAGCATCTTGCGTTCGCCGAACCATTCCGAGGCCGCCAGATGCAGCGGCGCGATCATTTCCGGTTCGCGCCGCTCCATTTCGCGGCTGAGGAAATCGCGGAACAGATGATGGTAGCGGAACCAGCGCCGCTCGTCGTCGAGCGGCACCAGGAACAGATTGCGCGTTTCGATTTCCGTGATCGCCGCCTCCGCGTCCGCAGCGCGCATCACCGCGCGGCAGGCGTCGGCGCAGAAGCGTTCGAAGATCGAGCTGTAGAGCAGGAATTTTGCAATGTCGGGCGGCAGTTCCCCGAACACTTCGCCCATCAGGAAGTCGGCCACGTTGCGGCTGGCGCCGGTGAAATTGCCGATGACGGTTTCAGGCGCACGCGCGGCGCTCAGCGACAGCGAAGCGAGCTGCAGGCCGGCGGCCCAGCCTTCCGCGCGGGAACACAAGGTTTCCACCGTGGTGGCGCTGACGCTCAGGCCGAGTTTGTCGTTGAAGAACGCCTCGGCTTCGGATGAGGCGAAACGCAGATCGTCGGGCCCGATCTCGAACACGTCGCCGAGCACCCTGAGCTTGCCGAGCTGCAGGTCGGGCAAGCTGCGCGAACCGATGACGAAGGCGACATTGGCAGGCGCCTGCCGCGTCAGCCGTTCCATGAAGCGCTTCACGGCCGGCGCTTCGACAGCGTGATAGTCGTCGAAGAACAGGGTGATGTCGGCCTCACGGGCGGCAAAGCCCGCGACCAGTGCGGTAAGCACGACATCGAGCTGCGGGATCGGGCTCGACTGGAACGCAAGATCGAGTTCGGCCGGATTTTGCACGAGATGACGAAGCGCCCCCACCAGGTGGGCGAGGAAAGCGCCTTCGTCATTGTCGCTCGCCTCGCAGGACAGCCATGCCGTCAGCCGGCCGAGGCGTGCCGTTTCAGCCATCCATTGGGCCATCGTGGTCGATTTGCCAAAGCCGGCGGGCGCCGAAAACAGCACGATGCGGGTGTCGACATGCCGGTCCAGCGTCGACAGGATGCTCTCGCGCCGTACCCATCGGCGGTGGTGGAGCGATGCCTGGCTGGCTGGTTGTGAAGGTGTTTTCATCTGGCGTGGGGACACCATTCCGTCTCGATCAAGGGAATCTGCGGCGCCGCGTCACGCGGCAATGTTCCCTTGATCCTGGGATCGTCGGCGATTTCGAAGCCGGTCGCAAAGGGCTCAAATCCGCAGGCCCTGTAGAAACCAATGACGCTGTGATGGTCGAAGCTGCTGGTGTGCAGCCAGATGCGGCTTGGCTTGAGGCGCCATGCCCGGTCGAGCGCGCCGGCCATCAGCCGCTTGCCGAAACCACGGCCGGTCACGGAGGGGAACAGGCCGAAATAGGTGATCTCGATCTCGTCGTCGGCCACCGAGAATTCGACCATGCCGACATGGGCGCCGCTTTCATCATGGCCGTGATAGAGGTGCTGGCGCGGATCGGCGAAATGCGTGGCGATCTCGGCATCCGACATTTCGGCAGCGCGATCCCAGAGCCAGGGAGCGCCGATCTCCAGGAAGATCGCGCGGTAGGAAGCACTGTCGGGTTTCGTGATCCTTGTCATGGTCAACGGCCGCGCGAGATCCGGCATCGGTGCGAGCGCTTCCATCCATGTCACCGCATTGACGATCTTCCCGGCCGGCACGCGCCGATAGCCGACCGTTAGATTGGTGTTTTCATCAGGCAACCTGCCTTCGGTGACCAACATCTGTCCTCGACCTTTCGCCGCGTCGCGACACCGGCGTGCGGGAAGCTGATGCCAACTCTGCGCTCACCTGCCAAGGGGTTCTCGGGGTGGGTCAAGATTTTTGGCCTGCCTGTCCCTTGCATTTCACGGAGATGGCATATGAGATATGATACATCATGGAAGGGAAAGCGGAATATCATGCCTGAGCGAATTGCGGACGAGGCCATTTTGAACGCAGTCGACGACGGCTTCGCGCGGCAGGTGGAATTCCTCGCGGACCTCGTGCGCTTTCCCTCGCAGCGCGGCGAAGAACACGCGGCGCAATCCTTCATGGCAGCCGCGTATGAAGCGGATGGCTATAGGGTGGACATGTGGCGTGTCGATGTCGATGCGATTCGCGAGCTGCCGGGCTTTTCGCCCGTCGCCGTCTCCTATGACGACGCCTTCAACGTCGTCGCCACCCACACGCCGCGAAACGCGACCGGCCGCTCGCTGATCCTCAACGGCCATATCGACGTCGTTCCGACGGGGCCGCTCGACCGCTGGCTGCGCGATCCCTATGATCCGGTCATCGAGGGCGGCTGGATGCATGGCCGCGGCGCCGGCGACATGAAGGCCGGGCTCTCGGCCAGCCTCTACGCGCTGGCCGCATTGCGCCGCCTTGGCTATCAACCGGCCGCGAAGGTCTTTTTACAGTCGGTGGTCGAGGAAGAGTGCACCGGCAATGGCGCGCTCGCTTGCCTGCAGCGCGGCTACCGCGCCGACGCCGCCTTCATCCCCGAACCCCTGGAGCCGAAGCTGATGCGGGCGCAGGTCGGCCCGATCTGGTTCCGGATCGAGGTCGACGGCGATCCCCAGCACGCGTCGGGCGCTTTCTCGGCCGGCGCCAACGCCATCGAAAAGGCTTTCCTCATCATCCAGGCGTTGAAACAGCTCGAAATCGTCTGGAACGCGCGCAAGGTCGACGACAAGCATTTCTGCGATCACCCGCATCCGATCCGTTTCAATCTCGGCAAGATCGAAGGCGGCGAGTGGACATCGAGCGTTCCCGCGCGCTGCGTGTTCGAGATGCGTGTCGCCACCTATCCCGGCCAGAAGCTGGAGGATGCCAGGGCGGAGCTCGAGGCGTGCATCGCCGATGCGGCCCGCGCCGATCCGTTCCTGGCCAACCGCCCGCCCAGGATGACCTACAACGGCTTCATGGCCGAGGGCTATGTGCTGGAGGGCGCCGACGAAATGGAGGCCGTGCTGCGCCGCAGCCATACCGCCGTCTGGGGCGAGCCGCTGCAGGAACACGTCACCTCGGCAACCACCGATGCGCGCTTCTTCGGCCTCTACGCCGACACGCCGGCCATCGTCTACGGTCCGATCTGCCGCATGCCGCATGGCTATGACGAGGCGGTGGACCTTGATTCCGTACGCAAGGTCACTCAGACGATCGCGCTGTTCATCGCCGACTGGTGTGGGCTGGAGCCTGTCGACCCCGAGGCGAGGCCATGACCGGCGCCGTGACGGACGCATTCGGCGAGACGCTGGCCGAGGACGCGCCCGATGTCTCGATCGCCGATGCGCTTGCCATCCTGCGCCGGCACTACGGCCTTGCCGGCACCGCTCAGCCCTTGCCCGGGGAGCGCGACCACAATTTCCACATCCGCACCGATGGCAATGGCGAGTTTGTCCTGAAAATCTCGCATCCGGCGGAAGAGGCCGGCTTCACCGATTTCCAGAACAAGGCGCTGGACCACATCCTTGCGGTCGACCCTGCTTTGCCGGTTCCTTCGGTGCGCAAAAGCCTCGATGGCGATGCGCAGTTCACGGTCGGCATCGGCGGATCGGCGCCGCGCATCATCCGGCTGGTCACCTATTTGCCCGGCCAGTTGCTTTCGCGCTCGCCGGTATCGGCTGTGCAAGATCGCAATCTCGGCATTTTCCTCGCTCGTCTTGCCCGGGCACTGCGCGGCTTCTTCCATCCGGCCGCCGGTAGCGACCTTTTGTGGGATATCCGCAAGGTCGCCAAGACGCGGCCCATGCTGGCGCATATCGCCGATGCCGGGCGCCGGGCCATGGTCGGGCGCGTCATCGATGCCTTCGAGGAGCACGCCGCGCCCGTCATCCCCAGCCTGCGCGCCCAGATCGTCCACAATGACATGAATTCCTACAATGTGGTGATGGACGCATCGCGGCCCGAGATCGTCAGCGGCATCCTCGACTTCGGCGACATGATCCATTCGCCGCTGATCTGCGATCTCGCCATCGGCGCCGTCTATCGCTGGCCGGCCGACGGCCACCCGCTGGCGCCCGCCGCGCGCTTTGTCGCCGGTTATCGATCGGTGCAGCCGCTCGAGGCCGAGGAGATTGGCATCCTGTTCGACCTGATCCGTGCCCGCCTGGCGCTCATTGCCAACATCGCCAGCTGGCAGGCGGAGCGCTTCCCGGCCAAGCGCGATTATGTGCTGCGCCTCATCACCGAGGTCTGGGCCTCGCTCGAGCGGCTGGACGGACTGTCACACAGCGATGCCCGCCGCTATTTCCTCGATCATTCCAAACCGGAGTAGACGCTCGTGTCCCAATCCTCGCCCGCAAATGCCTACGCCGACGCCGGTGCGTCCGAGCGTGCGCTGCTCGAACGCCGCGCCAGGCTGCTTGGTCCGACCTACCGCGCCTTCTACCGCAACCCCATCCACCTGGTGCGCGGCAGCGGTGTCTGGCTCTACGATGCCCAGGGCCGCAAGTATCTTGATGCTTACAACAACGTCGCTTCGGTCGGGCACTGCCACCCGCGCGTCGTCGAGGCGCTATCGGGACAGGCGGCCACGCTCAACACCCACACGCGTTATCTCAGCGAAATCATCCTCGACTACGCGGAACGACTTCTCGGCACGCTTCCGCCCCATCTCGGCCATGCCATGTTCACCTGCACCGGCAGCGAGGCCAACGATCTCGCCATCCGCATCGCCCAGCATTCGAGCGGCAATACCGGCGTGATCATGACCGATTTCGCCTATCATGGCGCCACCATCGCCACGGCGCAGCTGTCGCCGGCAGCGGTCGGCGCAAAAGGCGTGCCCGCGCAGCACAGGACCGTGGCCGCGCCGGATACGTTTCGCGACCAGGGCCGGGCCGCACGCGATTTCGCCAGGAATGTCGCCGCCGCCATCGAGGACATGCGCACACAGAACGTGCGCCCGGCGGCGCTGCTGCTCGACTCGGCATTTTCCAGCGACGGGATTTTCTTCCCCGATGCATCGGTGATGCGCGAGGCCGCCGATCACGTCAGGAAGGCGGGCGGCATCGTCATTGCCGACGAAGTCCAGTCCGGCTTCGGCAGGCTCGGCCAGGGCATGTGGGGTTTCGCCAATTACGGCCTCGAGGCCGACATCGTCACCATGGGCAAGCCGATCGGCGACGGGCATCCGATGGCCGCGGTCATCGTGCGGCCGCAGCTTGTTGCCTCCTTCGGTTCCAACACCGGCTACTTCAACACATTCGGCGGCAACCCCGTCGCCGCCGCCGTCGGCATCGCGGTGCTCGACGTGATCGAAGGCGAGGGACTGGTCGAGAACGCGCGCACGGTTGGGGCCTATACGGGCGAGCTGCTGCGCGCCTTGCAGGGTCGCCACGGCATGGTTGCCGATGTCAGGCATAACGGCCTTTATTTCGGCGTCGAGTTGACGGCGGAGGGGGACGAGGCGCTGGCCGCCACCAGGACGTCGGCGGTCGTCGAAGCCATGCGCGAGGACGGCGTGCTGATCTCGTCATGCGGTCCGCGGGGCAACGTGCTGAAGATCAGGCCGCCATTGCCGTTCGCCAGGGACAATGCCGAGCAACTAGCCGAAACACTCGATCGCACCCTGTCGCGCTGGTGAGGGGATAGGAAAGGGGGCGGCAATCGACATGCTGAAGCTCGAACATCAGACCCTGAACGACCGCGCCTATGGCGCGCTCAAGCAGGAGCTGATTTCGGGCGGCTTCAGCCCGGGCCAGACATTGGTCATCCGTAAGCTTGCCGAGACGTTCGGCATTTCGACGACGCCGATCCGCGAGGCGTTGCAACGGCTCGTCGCCGAGCGGCTTCTGGAGTTGCAGAACAACCGCTCGATCATCGTCCCCTTGCTGTCTGCCCCCGCCTTCGAGGAACTGACGCGCATCCGCGTCGCTGTGGAGGGGCTGGCGGGTGAGATGGCCGCCTCGCGCATCACCGAAGACGGTCTGGTCGATATACAGGCCACGCTGGCGGGCATGCAGCGCGCGATCGAGGCGGGCGACGCCGGGGCCTATCTCGCGCTCAACGAGGCTTTCCACTTTGCCATCTACCGCCATGCCGGCGCGCCGATCCTGCTCAACATGATCCGTGACCTCTGGGGCCGGGTTGGGCCTTATCTCAAGCTTCTGATGCAGGCCGAGCGCTACATACCCCAGTCGAACGAGGCGCACCGCAAGATCGTCGGGGCGTTGGCGCAGCGCAATGGCGCCGACGTCAGGACCTTCATAGAACAGGACATCGCCATGGCGGCAGCGGTGCTGGCGGGGAACCTTCGCGCGGCCGAATGACGATGCGATCCCGTCGCGGCCCGGCGATCGGCCTATCCGGTCTTGTCCAGCCGGTCGCGAAGCATGCTCCACGGCAGCAGCGCGTTCGGCGCGAAGCGCAGCAGGCTGTGGAACGGCATCGGCGACGGCGGCGCAAAGGGCAGCGGCAGATCGCGGGCGTCGGTTCCTCCAGCCCAATCCGCAAGCACCTTGCCCATGGCCGTGGTCATGGCGATCCCGCGACCGTTGCAGGCGCGACCGGCGATCAGCCCCGGTCCGAGATCGATGAGGTGGGGCAGGAAATCGGGTTCGACCGCTGCCATCCCCGACCAGCCATAAGCGAGCGGCGGCAGGTTCGGGAGATCGAGATGCCGGGCCAGCCGCCGCCGGATCGTTTCCGGCAGGCGTCGATCCGCGCCGATCCCAAAGACATGCATGCCCCCGCTGATCAGCCTGTTCTCGGCATCGAAGCGGTAGGTGAAGAGATTGCGTCTCGTGTCGCCGACGCCTTGCCCGCCGGGCAACAGGCGGCTGCGCACCTCGCGCGGCAGCGGCGCCGTCGCGACCTGGAAGATCTTCAGCGGGAAATAACTTTTCCGAAGCCCCGGATTGAGCTGTCCGCCATAGGCATTGGTGGCGATCAGCACCTTTCCGGTGCGCACCGAACCCATTCGCGTCTTCAGCGACCAGCCGTCCGCGATGGGGTCGATCGCGGCGACGCGCGTGTGCTCGAACAGGCGCGCGCCGGCTTTTTCCGCCACCTCGGCCAGGCCGCGCGCATAGGCGACCGGATTGAGCACGCCGCCGGAACCGTCCATCCAGCCGCCGGCATAGCCGCGCGCGCCGGTCAGCGCCTCGACTTCTTGCCGGTCCAATACGACAGCCGGCCGGCCGCGCTGCGCCCATTGCCCCGCGCGTGATTTGACCTTCTCGAGCGCGGCCGGGGAATGCGCCGGCTGGATCCATCCGCTCTGTACCGCGTCGCACTCGATGCCGTGCCGCCTGATCAGGCCGAAGACCAGATCGGCGCTGCCGGCGGCGACATCGATCAGCCTCTCGCCGCGCGCGGGTCCGAGATGGGCTTTTATCGCATCCGGATCCATTTTGGCGAAGTTCGGCACGATGAAGCCGGCGTTCCTGCCGGTAGCGCCCCAGGCGAGGGTTTCGGCCTCGAGAACGGCGACCGAAAGACCTCTGGCCGCGGTATGCAAGGCCGTCGAAAGGCCGGTGAAGCCGCCGCCGACGATGGCAAGGTCGACATCGAGCTCGCCTTCCAGCGCCGGCCGGGGGCGGGTCTCACGGCTGACCGCATGCCACAGCGAAAGCGCTTCCTGCCGGGCCATTGCGGTCACGAGCCGCTCTCGCGGGCGGCAACCTTCGCCCGCTTGCCGAGCCGTGCCCGGCGCGGCCGTTCCCCGAACAGACCGTTGGGGCGGACTAGGAGGATGACGCACAGCATGACGCCGATTGCGACGATCTGCAGGGATGCGGCGCGCGCCTGTTGCTCCGGCGGGAACAGCGCACTGGTCAGCGTGCCCGATCCGGCCCAGATCCCCCAGACCAGGATGCTGCCGATGACGGCGCCGGGATTGCTGCCCGAGCCGCCGACGATCAGCATCACCCAGACCTGGAAAGTCAGGATCGGCAGGTAATTCTCCGGCGCGATGAAGCCAGTGAAATGCGCCTGCAACGCGCCTGCCAGCGCCATGATGGCGCCGCCGACGGCGAAGGCCTGGACACGGTAGAAGCGCGCGCTCTTGCCGAGCGAAATCGCCGCCCGCTCATCCTCCCGCAGCGCCTTCAGCACCCGGCCCCACGGGCTGCGGGACAGGTGCTCCAGCGCCAGATAGGCGACCAGCGTGACCGCTGAGACGACGGCAAGGTTCGACAGGTTGAACAGCAGCGGCGTCTCGGCGAGGCTGCCGAAAGGGCGCGGGATGAAGCCGATGCCGAACGGACCGCCGGTCAGTTTCTGAGCATTGAGCGCGACCAGTTGCACGACGACGGCGACGCCGAAGGTGGTGATGGCCAGATAGTCGGATCTGAGCCGCAGCGTGGCGATGCCCGTCAGGGCCGCGGCGATGCCGCCGACGACCATGGCGCCGAGCCAGCCGGCCAGGATCGGTAGCCCAAAACCGCCCAGACGCGCGGCATCGTCCGGCGTCGTCAGCAGCGCCGACGTGTAGGCGCCGATGGCGACGAAGCCGGCGAGCCCGACATTGAAGAGCCCGGTCAGCCCCCATTGCAGATTGAGCCCCAGCGTGACCAGCGAAAAGATCAGCGCCGTGGTCAGGAAGAATGCGCCGTAGCCGATGAGGTCGATCATCTTTCCCGAACTCCGAAAAGGCCGATCGGCCGCACGAACAGCACCGCCATCAAGATGATGAAGGAGACGGCGGCGCGCCATTCGGCGCCGATCAGTTGCACGGCGCCCGCTTCAGCGAGCCCGATGATCAGCCCGCCGAGCACGGCGCCGGGGATGCTGCCGATACCGCCGAGAATGGCCGCGGCGAACATCGGCAGCAGCATGTCGAAGCCCATGAATGGGCGGATCTGCACCAGGATGCCGATCATCACGCCGGCGACGCAGGCAAGCGCTGCGCCGAGGATCCAGGTGACACGCACCACCTTGGCGACGTCGATGCCGACGACGCGGGCAAGGGCCGCATTCTGGCTCAGGGCCTGCATGGACCGGCCGGTCTGCGTGCGCGTCATCAACAGGTGCACGCCCAACACCAGAACCGCGGTCAGCAGCAAAAGCGCGATCTGGTCGGGCGTGATGCGGATGCCGAAGCCGACCGGCATGGCGATCTGGATGGCGCGGCTGAAATAGGTCGGGCGTGAGGTGAAGATGAACTCGAGCAGGCTGCGCAGCGCCATCGAGGCGCCGAAGCTTGCCATCACCACGATGATGGCCTGGCCCTGAGAGCGCAGCCGCGCGAACAGCACCTTGTCCAGCAGCAGCGCCAGCAGGGCGGTGAATGCCATGCCGACGACCAGCGCGACGATGAGCGGCCAGCCAAAGGAAAGCGGGGCGATCGGCGCCACCTTGCCGACCGTGGCGCCGATAGCGCCGACGACGGCCAGCGTCGCATAGGTGCCCCAGGCCATGAAGTCGCCATGGGCGAAGTTCGAGAAGCGCAGGATCGAATAGGTCAGCGTCACGCCGATGGCGCCGAGGCCGATCATCGACCCCGTCAGCAATCCGTCGACGATGAATTGCAGGTTCATGCCGCACTCCCCTTGCCTGGAGGCGCGGCCTTGCCGGCGCTGTCCGGGCGCTGGCCGAGATAGAGTTCGGCGACCACCGGATCGCTCCACAATTCAGAGGCAATGCCCTCGTGCCGGTCCTTGCCTTCGACCAGCACATAGGCGCGGTCGCCGATGGCGAGCGCTGCCTTGGCGTTCTGTTCGACCAGCAGGATGGTGACGCCTGACTTGCGGATGCCGGCCAGCATCTCGAACACCATCGAGACGAATTTCGGCGACAGGCCGGCCGACGGCTCATCCAGCACCAGCACCTTGGGATGGACGATCAGCGCCCGCGCCACCGCCAGCATCTGCCGCTGCCCGCCCGACAGATTGCCGGCGGCGATGCGGCGCTGGCGCGCAAGGTCCGGGAAGGTCGCGTACATCTCGTCGATGCGGGCGGGAACCTCGCGGCGCTCGATGATGCCGCAGGCGACCCTGAGATTGTCGTCGACCGACATCAGTGGAAACACGTTCTCGGTCTGAGGCACGAAGGCGAGCCCAAGCCGCACCATGGTGTGAGCCGGTGCGGTGGTGATATCCTTGCCGTCGAGGAGGACCGTACCGCCGGTGACCGGGACGAGACCGGCAATTGCCTTGATCAGGCTCGACTTGCCGGCGCCATTGGGACCGAGAACGATCACGATTTCACCCTTCCTCACCGTGATCGAGGCGCCGCGCACGATCGGCACGCCGGGTTCGTAACCGGCTTCGAGGTTGCGGACGTCGAGCACGATCCCCCTCATGCCGCGCCCCCGAGATAAGCCTCGATGACGCGGGGATCGCGCGCCACCTCGTCGGCCGTGCCCTCGCACAGAAGCTCGCCGCCCGCCATCACCAGGACGCGATGGCAGAGCCGCGTCACCATGTCGATGTTGTGCTCGATCAGAAGAAAGGTGATGCCGCTTCTGTTGATGTCGCGGATGCGGTCGATGATGACTTCGAGCAGCGTGGCGTTGACGCCGGCCGCAGGCTCGTCGAGCAGGATGATGGCGGGGTCGGCCATCATTACACGGGCAAGTTCGAGCAGTTTGCGCTGGCCGCCGGAAAGCACCCGCGCCGGTTCGTGCGCCAGCCGCGTGAGCGAAACGAGCTCAAGCAGTTCGGCGGCTTTCTCGGCGGCTGCCTTCTCTTCGGCGGCGACCCGCCACGGGATCAGGAAATTGGCGAGCAGCCGCTCCCCGGCCTGACCTTGCGCGGCGAGCATGACGTTTTCGATCAGCGTGAGATTGGGCAAGGGCCGGGGAATCTGAAAGGTGCGCCCGAGACCGCGGCCAATGCGCAGGTGCGCTGCTTCGCCGGAGACGAGCGCCCCGTTGAGACGGATCTCGCCGCTCGTCGGCAGGATGCTGCCGGCAAGCAAGTCGAACATCGTCGTCTTGCCGGCGCCGTTGGAGCCGATCAGGCCGAGGATCTCGCCCGGGCGGACCTCGAACGAGACATTGTTGACGGCGACGAGGCCGCCGAAACGGCGCACGACGTTCTTCGCTGCCAGAACCGGAGCCTGGGTCTCCGTCCCATGCCGTTTCGCCGTGTCGTTCATCAAGCCCTCTGGCCGAAGCGATCTTTGCCGCTTTCTGATTTTTTTTGATTTGTGATCACACTTGCTTTGATCACGCTAATCAGCTTTAATTTTCTCCGCAAGCCGAAAACAGGCTAGGCCGACGAAAAGGCCGAGATCGGGAACGCCATGCAAAGGGCTGCTGTCGAGCGCAACAACGAGGTCATCGCCGCGCAACTCGCGCCGGTCGGCCGCGAGACGGTGCAGGACCGCGTCTATTCCGAATTGCGCCGGGCGCTCATCGGCGGTCTGTTCGAGCCGAGCCAGGTTCTGACCATACGCGGCCTTGCCGATGCGCTCGTCACCTCCACCATGCCGGTGCGCGAGGCGCTCGGGCGGCTGATTACGGAGAAGGCGCTGGAAGCGCTTCCCAACCGGTCCGTGCGCGTGCCGCCGATCACGCTGGAACGCATCGACGACCTCCTGCGCGCCCGTGCCCTGATCGAAGGCGAGGCGATCGCGCTTGCCGCCGCGCGTATGGATCCGCGCCAGATCGCCACCATCGAAACCATTCTCGGTGAATGGGATGAGATGCGGGCGCTGAAGCACAAGAAGGATGTCGATCGCGAGGTGACGCTCAATCAGAGTTTTCACTTCGAAATCTATCGCGCCTGCGGTTCCGCCGTGCTGATCCCGATGATCGAGAGCCTCTGGCTGCAGTCGGGACCATGCATCCGCGTTGCGATCTATGCTTTTTCCGAGGCCGGCGAGGTCGACACCGCTCACTATCATCGCAGCATCGTCGCCGCGCTTGCCGCGCAGGATGCCCAGGCCGCGCGCGAGGCGCTGGTGGCCGACATCAGCCGTCCCTTCGCTTTCCTGCGCGACAAGCTGAAGTTGACGGCAAAGGCGGAGTGAATGCCCGATATGACCAGACGCGCCATCAGGATCACCGAGCCGCGTTCCGAGCTGTCGGTGACGGCGCGGCTGCTGCCGGAAAAAGCACCCGAGAACGCCGCGTTCCTGTGGTCTTATCTGGCCGAGCCGCGCGTCGTCGCGGGCATTCATGCCATGTGGACCGGCCCGGAAATCTCCTGTCCGATCCCCACGGCACATCTGGACGGCGAGGCCTTTGGCCAGGCCTTGCCGGCGGAGAACGCGACGCTGACGCCGCAGCCCGGCGATATCGTGCTTTCCTATGTGCCGCCGCGCATGTGGGGCGGCAACCCGCACGCGATCTTCGACATCGGCCTGTTCTACGGGCAAGGCGCGCGCCTGCTGTTTCCGATCGGCTGGCTGGCGGGAAGCGTCGTTGCGCAGGTGCTGCCCGAAGAACGCGATCAGTTCGCTTCTGCCTGCGGCATCATTCGCCGCAATGGCGCCTGCGATGTCACCTTCACGCGGCTGGAGAGCTGAAAATGGCTGAACGCGACGACAGCTTCGAACTTTTCGACCTCCGCGTCGAGGCCGTCGTCCCCGAAGGAAAGCCGGTTTATTGCGGCGCCAGGCCCGGCGACTATTTCGAGCTGAAGGGCGAGATGCTGTCGATGCCGGCGGGCCAGGGATTTTCGATCTATTCCATAGCGGCCGTGCTGCCGCTGCTGGCGGCGAAGCAACGCCCCACCCATGCCAATGACTGGATGACCTCGGATACCGAGATCGCCTGTCCCGATCCCAATTGCGCCAGCAGGCTCAGGATCGTCAGGACCGGCAAACGGCGATTCAGTCACGCCGAGACCACGGCTGTGCCGCTGCCGAAGGAGAGTGGAGAGAGATGACCGCCAAGACTTTCGAACTCAGCCCCGGCTACACCATCTCGCGCGTCATTCGCGGTGGCTGGCAGTTGGCCGGCGGCCACGGCGCGGTCGATCGCCAGCAGGCGGTGGCCGATCTGATCGCCACTTTCGACGCCGGCATCTGGACCTATGACTGCGCCGATATCTACACCGGCGTCGAGGAGCTGATCGGAGCGGCGCGCCTGCGTCTGGCCAACGAACGTGGTCTCGATGCCGCCGCCAGGATGAGGGTGCACACCAAGCTGGTGCCGGACCTCGAGCGGCTCGCCGGCATCAGCCGCGATTACGTCACAGGCATAGTCGACCAGTCTCTGCGGCGGCTGAAGACCGAGCGGCTCGACCTCGTGCAGTTCCACTGGTGGGACTATTCGGTGCCTCGCTACGTCGACGCGATGGGCTGGCTCGACGAGCTCCGGCTCGAAGGCAAGGTGCGCAATGTCGGCACCACCAATTTCGATACGCAGCGTCTCGGCGAGATCCTGTCGGCCGGCGTGCCAGTCGTCAGCCAGCAACTGCAATACTCGGTCCTCGACCAGCGTCCGGCGGCGAGCCTCGCCGCGCTCGCCGCGCGCAACGGCGTCAGCTTTCTCTGCTACGGTTCGGTGGCCGGCGGCTTTCTCGGCGAGAAATGGCTCGGTGCTGCCGAGCCGGATATGCCGCTCGAAAACCGCTCGCTGGTGAAATACAAGCTGATCATCGACGATTTCGGCGGCTGGGAGCTCTTCCAGTCCCTGCTCAATGTGCTGAAGCGGATCGGCGATCGCCACGGCGTCGACATCGCCACCGTCGCCAGTGCGTGGGTGCTCGAGCAGCCGCAAGTGGCGGCCGTCATCGTCGGCGCCCGCAACCAGGCGCATGCGCTGGCCAATGCTAAGATCATGGATGTCGCGCTCGGGGCCGAGGACCGGGCGGAGATCGGCGCCGTGATCGCCCAGAGCCGAGGCCCGCTCGGCGACGTCTACACGCTGGAGCGCGACCGTCACGGCCGCCACGGCTCGATCATGCACTACAACCTCAACGCGGCGCGGCCATGAGCGCCACCACCGAAAGCCTGTTTTCGCGGGCCAGCAACGAGATCGTCGAGTTGCATCGCTTCTTCGTCGACTGGTTCATCGCATCGCGCGCCGGCAAGGCCGATTTCAGCCGCTTCGAACGCGTCATGGGCGAAGGCTTGGCCATGGTCACGCCGGACGGCAAGGTCCTCGATCGCGATGCGGTCGTCGACCACGTCCGCGCAAGCCGCGCTTCCTGCGACGAAGCCTTCGCCATCTCGATCGAGGACATCCGGCCGGGCTGGCAAGCCGGCGACGCGATCGTCGTGCTCTATGTCGAGGCGCAGTTGCGGGACGGCAAGCACAGCCGCCGTCAGTCGAGTGCGCTCTTCACCACCAGTTCATCGGCGCCCAACGGCGTCGAATGGCGACATCTGCATGAAACCTGGCTGCAGGTGCCGGAAAGCTGAACAGGCTCCAGGCGTGAAATTTGGTTCGTGTAACTCAATTCGTGTAGCTCAAGGGGAACAACAATGAGAAAGACGATACTCCAACTCACCACCGCGCTCGCTCTCGTGACGCTCGCCGGCGCGGCCCATGCCGCCGACTGCAAGATCACGGTCGGCCTCGTCATGGAATTGACCGGACCGGCCGGTGAATACGGCCAGGCCGGCGCAAAGTCGGTCGAGATGGCCTTCCGCGACATCAACGACGCCGGCGGCGTTCGCGGCTGCGATCTGGTGACCGACACGCGCGACAGTCAGAGCCAGGGCAATATCGCCGTCGATGCGGCGACCCAGTTGGTTCAGGTCAAGAAAGTGCCGGTGATCATCGGCGGCATCATCTCCTCGGTGTCGATCCCGATCCTGACCTCGGTCACCGCACCGGCCAAGATCGTCCAGGTCTCGCCGGCTTCGTCCTCGCCGACGCTGACCGCGCTCGGGCGCGACGGCAAGACCAACGGCATCTTCTTCCGCACCATCACCTCCGATGCGCTGCAAGGCGTGGCAGCCGCCAAATACGCCATCGACAAGGGCTTCAAGAAGCTGTCGATCATCCATGTCAACAATGATTTCGGCGTCAACATGGTGGCCGAATTCTCGCGGGCCTACAAAGCGCTCGGCGGCACCGTCGTCTCCGACACGCCCTACAACGAGAAGCAGTCGAGCTATGCCTCGGAAGTCACGGCGGCCATGGCCGGCGAGCCTGACGGGCTTTATCTCGTCAGCACGCCGGTTGACGGCGCCACCGTCGCCCGCACTTGGATTTCGCAAGGGGGCGTGCAGAAATTCCTGCTCAATGACGGCATGAACAGCCCTGATTTCATCGAGTCCGTCGGCGCCGACTATCTCAAGGAGGCCTATGGCACCTCGTCCGGCACCAGCCCGACCGCCTCCACCGACTACTTCGCCAAGAACTACAAGGCGTTTTCAGGCATCGAACCGTCCAATCCCGCGGCCGACCGTTCCTATGATGCCGGCGCCATTGTCGGCCTGGCAATCGCCATCGCCGGCTCGGAGGATCCGGCCAAGATCAAGGACGCCATGTACAAGGCGGTCGATCCGGCCGGCACGCCGATCTTTGCCGGCAAGGACGAGTTCGCCAAGGCGCTCGGCCTGATCAAGGACGGCAAGCCGATCCGCTACGAAGGTGTCATCGGCCCGGTCGCCTTCGACAAATATGGCGACATCACCGGTCCGTTCCGCTTGTGGAAGATCGTCGACGGCAAGGTGACGACCGACGGTGAAATGACCACCGACGACGTCAACGCCCTGCAGGCGAAGCTCCAATAGGCCGCCACATCAGGCAGTCCGGCACCGATCGCTCGATGCCGGACTGCTCGCAACGCGCTCCGGCCCCAGCGCTCTGAAATTCATGCCGCCCACAACAACGGCAGCGGGTTTCATTCTCCCGACTCGCGTAATAGCCAGCCTGCGTCTTTCCTGCTGTTCGGCGAGCTCGGCCTCGTCCCAGTAGCCGATCAGCACGCCGGGTTCGATCAACGGATCGAAGTGCCGCATCTTGTCGTCGTTTCCCGTCAGCCATTCGTCGGCGGCGGTGATGCGGTTGTTGGGCAGCGCCAGCCAGCGGAATAGCGCCTGCCGCAGGCGTTCGATGTCGGCCGCCGCCGATGCTTCCGTGCCGAGGTCGCGCAGTTCGTGCGGATCGCCGTGCAGATCGAAGAACATCGGCGCCAGGCCCTCGCCATGGACCAGTTTGAAGCGGCCGTCGGTGATCATGTAGAGCTTGCAGTCGGCGACCGGCATCGCGAGCCTCAGCCGCGCGGCATCGCCGCCATAGTCGTACTCGCTCACCGCGTGGCACCGCCAGTTCACGTCCTGGCCGACCAGCAGCGGCAGCAGCGACCGCCCCTCGAGAATATGCGGCTTCGCCTTGCCGCCGAAGAAGTCGAGGAAGGTGGGTGCGAGGTCGATCATCTCCACCAGCGCGTCCGACGTCGTGCCGCGCGTCGCGTCGGCCTGCCGGCGCGGATCGTAGACGATCATCGGCACCTTGGCCGCGACATCGTGGAAAAGGTATTTTTCGCCCAGCCAATGGTCGCCGAGATAATCGCCGTGGTCGGAGGTGAACACGATCATCGTGTTGTCGAACAGGCCGCGCTCCTCCATGAACTCGAACAATCCGCCCAACTGATCGTCGATCTGCCTGATCAGGCCCATATAGCAGGGAACGATCCTTTCGCGGACCTCGTCGCGGGAGAAGTTCCTGGAATAGCGCTCCTGCTGGAAGGCTTCGAAGATCGGGTGAGGCGACACGCGTTCTGCTTCGCTGCGCACGACCGGCTTTATGTCGGCCTTGCCGTACATGTCGTGATAGGGCGCCGGCACGATGTAAGGCCAGTGCGGCTTGATGTAGGAGAGATGCGCGCACCAGGCCTCGCCCCTTGCCTCGGCCTCCTCGATGAAGCGCATGGCGCGGCGCGTCATGTAGGGTGTTTCCGAATGCTCCTCGGGAATGCGCGCCGGCTTGTCGGCATGGACGAGCAGCCAGCCGTTGAAATCCTCGCCATCCTCGCCTTCACCGGAATTGGCCCAGTGCTCCCACGGATTGGCGGCGTCGAAGCCGTGCTCGCGCAGATATTGGTCGTAGGCCGGATCGGGATCGTAGGCGGATGACGGATGCAGCCCGTCGTCGCGCTCGAACGGTTCGAAGCCGCATTCGGCGACGCGCACGCCGATGACGGACGCCTTGTCGATGCCGAGGCGCTCCATGCCTTCCTCGTCGGCTCTCATATGCGTCTTGCCGATCAGCGCGCAGCGCACGCCGATCTCGCGCAGATGCTCGCCGAGCGTGGGCTCGCCGACCCTGAGCGGCACGCCGTTATGCGTCGATCCATGCGAGCGGACATAGCGGCCTGTATAGGCGCTCATGCGCGATGGCCCGCACACGGTCGATTGCACATAGGCGTTGGTGAAGCGCACGCCCCGGCTGGCCAGCCGGTCGACGTTCGGCGTGTGCAGGGTCTTGTGTCCGGCGCAGCTCAGATAGTCGAAGCGCAGCTGGTCGCACATGATGTAAAGGACGTTGCGGCGGTCTGTCATTGGTCGTCCGTCATTGTGGTTCTCGCAAGACCGGTGTGCCAGAACGGCCGATGTCCTACAACGATGCCTCAAAATATCATTTTACCGAACCAAATGCCTCATGCACTGTGGGAGCTGGGAAGGGTCGAAATCGTGCCATTCGTCACCATTGGCGGCCTTGCGCTGCACCATCGTTACATCGAGGCGACCGGCACCGCGCGACCGGTGGTCTTCATCAATTCGCTGGGTACCGATTTGCGCATTTGGGACGATGTCATCTCCCAACTAGGCGGTGACATGCCTCTGCTGGTCTACGACAAGCGCGGCCACGGACTTTCCGACATCGGCAGCGGCGTCCGGTCGATGGATGATCATGTCGACGACCTCCTTGGCCTCATCGATCATTTCGATCTCGGCAAGGTCGTGCTGTTCGGCCTGTCGGTCGGCGGCTTGATCGCGCAGCGGCTCTATACCCGTCATCCCAGCTGTGTTGAGGCTCTGATCCTGTCCGACACGGCGCACAAGATCGGCACGGACGAGAGCTGGAACACGCGTATCGCCACCGTCGAGCGCGACGGGATCGAGGCGATAGCCGACGGTGTGATGAAAGCATGGTTCACGCCCGGCTTCCATGCCGCGCCCGCCGCCGACCTTGCCGGTTGCCGCAATATGCTGACCAGGCAGGCGCTGCCGGGTTATATCGGGACATGCATGGCGGTCCGCGATACCGACCTGACCGAGGCCGCGCGGCGCATTGCGGTGCCCACGCTCTGTATCGTCGGCGACCAGGACGGCTCGACGCCGCCCGATCTCGTCCGCTCGCTGGCAGCGCTGATCCCCGGCGCCCGCTTCGAAATCATTCCTAATGCCGGCCATATTCCCTGCATCGAACAGCCGGAGGCGGTGGTCGCGCTGATCCGCGATTTTGTCGCGTCGCTTCCTCCGGCGCAGAAACCTTTGAGCGCGACTACCCCTTGATCGCCGTGCCGACGATGGAATCGACGAAGAAGCGCTGCAGCAGGACGAAGAGGATGAGCGGCGGCAGCACGGCAAGCGTCGCGCCGGCCATCACCAACCCGGTGTTGACGGCGCCTCTGTTGTAGCTCAACAGCCGGCTGAGGCTGATGACGATCGGATAGGCGTCGGCATTGCCTTGCAGCACGGTCAGCGGCCACAGATAGCTGTTCCAGTGATAGACGAAGGCAAACAGCGCCAATGCCGCGATCGCCGGCGCCACGCTGGGCGCCACGATCTTGAACAGGATCAGCAGTTCGGAGGCGCCGTCCATGCGCGCGGCGTCGATCAGATCGTCAGGCACGCTTGCAATGAACTGGCGCATCAGGAAGATACCGAAGGCATTGGCGAGGTTGGGCACGATGATGCCGGCGAGGCTGGCATTGAGGCCGATCGAGCCGACGAGACGATAGAGCGGGATCAGCGTCACGATCGGCGGCAGGAACATGGTCGCGATCAGCACCGAGAACAAAAGCGAGCGGCCGGGGAAGTGGTATTTGGCGAAGGCGTAGCCGGCCATCATGCTGGTGATGAGGATACCGGCTGTGGTGATCGAGGCGATGACCAGGGAATTCCACATCGAACGGCCGACATTGACCACGCCCGAAACTTTCTCATAGGCGTCGAGGCTCGGCGTGTGCGGGATCCACACCGGCGGCACCTGCATGCTCTCGGCCGGCGTCTTGAGACTGGACAAAACCATCCAAACCAGCGGAAACGCCGACGCTACCGCCACGAGCAGCATGAGCGTGGCCAGCAGCGCCTTGCGGCCGGCGGGGCGTTTGCGCGGCAAGCGGGTCGACGATCCCGCGCTCATTCCTGATCCTTCCGGTTGGCAAAGGCGAACAGAGCGCAGACCACGACGATCAGCGACAGCATCAGCATGACGGCCATGGCCGAACCCAGTCCGCCCTGCGCGCGCTCGATGCCGACGCGGCGGATGTGGTAGGTCAAGACATTGGTCGAGCCGGCCGGCCCGCCCTGCGTGATCAGCGCCACCGGCTCGAACACCTGCACGGCATTGATGATGGCGATCACCGCGCTGAACAGGAGCGTGCGCCGCAGCAGCGGCAAGGTGATGAAGCGGAACTGCTCGAAGCGGTTGGCGCCGTCGAGTTTTGCCGCCTCGTAGAGGCTGCCGGAAATCTGGGTCAGCCCCGCAATCGCCAGCACCGTGAAATAGCCGACTTGCTGCCACACATTGAGCAGGACGATCGAGATCAGCGCCGAGCGCGGCGACGACAGAAAGGGCTGCGGGCCGACGCCGATCAGGCCGAGCATCTGGTTCAGCGGCCCTTCACCAGGCGAATAGAGCTTCGCCCACACCAGCGCCACCGCGATCATCGGCACCATGTAAGTGGAAAACAGCACGGTCCGCAGCGCCGTGCCGCCGCCCACATCGTGCTGGTGGACCATCAGCCCGAAGGCCACCGAGAGCGGCAGGATAAGGATGACGGAGAGCGCGGTGTAGATGGAGGTGTTGATCAACGCGCCCTTGAAGTCGCGTCCGACCGATGAGACGCCGAAGATGTCGCGGAAATTGTCGAGGCCGATGAAGCTGGCGCTGGAAAAGGGCGTCTGCGTCGACCAGTCCTGGAAGGACAGCCAGACGGTGAGCAGCATCGGCAACAGGATGAAGATGCCGATCAGCGTCACGGCGGGCGCCAGCATGATGCCCGCCGAGGCACGGTACCTGTTGATCATGGTTCAGTCTACTTGGCGGCGCGCTCCAGGATCGAGGCGGCGTCCGCTTGCGCCGTCGCCTGCGCATCCTTGGCCGAGACCTGGCCATACTGCAACGCCTCCAGCGTCTGCTGCAGGGATTCCGAGAACTCCTGCCCGCCCGGCACGACCGGGAAGGGCTTGGCGTCGGCCAGCACGCTGACATAGCCCGACAGGAATTCCGAGCCGAGCTTGTCCTTGTGGGCCTCGATATCGGAGCTGCGCGAGGGCAGGATGCCCATCGACATCAATATGTCGGACATCGCCGAGGCGCCGTTCTTGCCGGATTTCGGATTGTTGAGCCAGCCCAGGAACTCCCAGGCGGCCTTCTGCTCGGCTTCGCCGGCATTGGCGTTGACCACCGTCATCCAGGAATAGGAGATCGAATGCGGCTTGTCGCCGCTCGGGCCGACGGGGATCGGCGCCGTGGCGATATCCGCGAACCTGTCGCCCATGCCTGCCTTCAGCGCGCTTTCCCACCAATTGGCCATGATGATCATGCCGGTCTTGCCCGAGACGAAATTGTCGAGGAAGGGGCCGGTGGTGTTGGCGTCGGCCGTCGCCATGGCTGGCACGCTGGCGCCCGACTTGATGAAATCCTCATAGAGCTGGAAGGTCTGCGCGGCCTGCGGTGTGTCCAGCGCCGGCTTGCCGTCCTTGACCAGCTCGCCGCCATTGGAGACCAGCAGCGAGGCGAAGGGATGAACGACGCCCGCCGCCCAGGAATTGATCATGCCGAAACCCTGCTGGCCGGCATCCTTGTTGGTCAGCTTCTTCGCCGCCTCCTTGAACTCGTCCCAGGTTTTCGGCGCGGCGGCAATGCCGGCCTGCTTGAACAGTGCCTTGTTGTAGTTCAGCGCGTAGACGTCGATCTCGTTGGGAATGCCATAGAGCTTGCCGCCGACCGACGCGGCGCTCACCACGCCAGCCGGCCATGCTTCCTTAACCTCTTCGAAGACGGCGTCGGGGGCAGGCGCGACAAGCTTGTCGCGGGCCAGCTCAGGCAGCCAGAGATCGTAGATGCCGCCGATCGTAGGACCGTCCGCGCCGCCGCCCTGGGAGCGCAGCGTCGTCAGGAGATCACCGAAGGGAACGGCGCGCACGGTGACGCTGACATCCGGATTTGTCTTTGCATAGTCCTTGGCCGCCGCTTCCAGCAATGCGACCGTCTCCGGCGACCAATGGGTGAGATAGGAGATGTTGACCGATTGCGCCCAGCCGCTGGCGGGCAGGATGGCAAGGCTCGCGGCCAGAGCCAGTTTCGAAGTCCAGGCAAGAGACATCCTCATCCTCCCTCAGGCTTAGCGATCACAATGACGTTATGACAACATGAAGTGCTGGCGCAAGGGCCCGATTGCGAAAAAGCTTCGCATGGGCTGTCTCTGATCTCTATGATGTCTGTTTCACAACGAAATTTGTAAACATAGACAGCATATTACCAGAAGTACCTCGTTCGATAGCTTAACTCGATCGTTTCGGAGCAAGTGTCAGGCCTCTTGCGGATGCTGCTATGTCGTTATAATGACTTTTCTGAGGAATGACTCTCCGCGGCATCAATAGGGCCGTGGGACGCCAAGGACAGATAAAAATGGGAGACTGGCAATGAGCATGCTTTCAATTCACCGGCGCGCAGCCCTCGGCCTGATCGGCGGCCTTGCCGCCTGCGCTGGCCTCTTCACCAGCCTGCCGGCGCGGGCCGACAGTACGGTGACGCTATGGAGCTGGCGCACCGAGGATGAGGCCGCGATGCGCCGCATCTTCGATGCCTTCGAGGCCAAGAATCCCGGCATCAAGGTCAACATGCAGTTCACGCCGGATGCCGACTACCAGAACCGCCTGAGCACGGCGTTGCGTGGCGGGCGCGGGCCCGATATCGCCCAGCTCAAGGCCTATGGCGAATTGCAGCCCTTCGTCGAGGCCGGCTATCTCGACGCGCTCGACGACAGCGTGCCGGAATTGAAGAATATGCCGGATGCGGCCCTTGGCGGTGCGCGCGGCCGCACCGACGGCAAGCTCTACGGCGTGCCCTATTCGGTGCCGATGATGGGTGTCTTCTACAACAAGGATATCTTTGCCGCGCAGGGCATCGAGGTCCCCAAGACCTACAAGGATTTCGTCGCGGCCTGCGACAAGCTGAAGGCGGCCGGCATCACGCCGATCGCCACCGGTGGCGCCAACGGCTCGGCCTGGGAACTGGAGATCGGCGTCGGCGTCATCGGCCCGACCGTCTACGGCCCGGGCTTCTACGACGAGATGATGACCGGCAAGGCGACCTTCGAGGATCAGCGTTATATCGCGGCGCTGAAGCGTTTCGCTGAGCTGAAGCCTTATTTCCCCGACGGCTTCGCCGGGATCGACTACACCACCGCCACGCAGCAGTTCATCGGCGGCAAGGCCGCGATGTTTCTTGGCGGTTCGTTTGAGAATGGCAGCTTCAAATCGCAGAACCCGAAGCTGAAATTCTCGATCTTCCCGTTCCCCGCCGACGATGCGGGGGCAAAGCTCTACACCTCCGCCTTCTCGGACGGCTCCTACGGGCTCGTCTCCGAAAGCGCCAACAAGGAAGCCGCGATCAAGGTGCTGGACTTCATGGCCTCGGCCGAATTCGCGCAGATGTTCGCCGACGAACTCGGCTGGCCGCCGGCCCGCACCGATGTCACGGTGAAGGATCCGGTGCTGGCCGAGATGATGGACATGTCGAAGAACTCGACGCCCTACCTGACACTGGTTGGATTCCGCTGGCAGTCGCCGACCGCCTCTTCGGTCCTGCAATCGGAGATCATCGACATGGTCGAAGGCAACATCGCGCCGGAGAAGCTGGCGGCCGACATGCAGGCCGCCGTCGCCACCTGGTTCAAGCCGAAGCAGTAAGGAGCCGGGCCGGCTGCAATGCGGCCGGCCTCTCACCGGGCAAAACCGCGCATGATCGATCGTCGCCATAAAAGCAGCCTGAAGCGCACGCAGCAGCGCATGGCCCTGCTTTTCATCCTGCCGGCGCTGGCCGTCTACGCCCTGTTCGTCCTCTATCCCCTGGCGATGTCGCTGTGGGGCAGCTTCTTCATCTGGAAGGGGCTGCGCATTACCGACTTCGCCGGCCTGTCGAATTTTTCGCGCCTGTTCGTTTTCCCCAGTAGTGCCAGGCTCTACGGGGCGCTCTGGCACAACACCGCCTGGTTCTTCGGCATCATGGTCTTCCAGAACGGCATCGGCCTGCTGTTCGCCTGGCTGCTGTTCCTGCGCGACAGGGGTGCTGCCTTCTTCCAGTCGGTCTTTTTCTTCCCCGCGGTGCTGAGCCCGGTCATCGTCGGTGCGCTGTGGCGCCTGCTGTTGGCGCCGGGCGGCGTGGTCGAATGGGCGCTGAACGGGCTTGGCCTGCATCAGGGCAGCCTGACCGTGCTTGGCAACAGCCACACCGCGCTGGCCATGCTGGTTGCCGTCGACGCCTGGAACTGGATGGGCCTGCCGGTGCTGATCTACACGGCGGGCCTGCGGCAGATTTCGGGCCAGATCTTCGAGGCGGCGAAACTCGATGGCGCCGGCAATGCGCGCATGCTGTTCTCCGTCGCGCTGCCCTTGCTGATGCCGGCGTTGGGCACGCTCACGACTTTGTCCTTCATCAACACCTTCAACCAGTTCGACATCGTCTATGTCATGCAGGGCGTGCAGGGCAATCCGAGCTATTCGACCGACACGCTGGTCACCTATTTCTATCGGCTGGCCTTCGGCGCGGAGGGCGCCGTCGGTATCACCGACATCGGCCTGGCGCTGGCATTGGGCACCATGCTGTTCCTGATCCTCAGCGTCGGCACGCTGTTGATGCTGCGCTTCTTCGACCGCCGCGCGGTGCAGCTATGAGCGTGCTGGCCATGTCAGGCAATCCCGTGATTTCGCGGCTGCCCGGCTGGACGGTGCTTGCCGTATGGACGGCGGCCGTGCTGCTGCCGCTCTACATCCTCGTCGTCTCCTGCTTCAAGTCGACGGCCGAAATCTACGACAACCGGCTCGGCCTGCCGACAAGCTGGGCCTTCGACAATTTCGTCAACGCCTGGACGCGTGCCGACCTCGGCCACAATTTCATCAACAGCCTGATCGTCACCGCCGGCGCGGTCATCCTCACCATCGTCGTCTCGGCCATGGCCGCCTATCCGCTCAGCCGTTACCGGCTCGGCTGGAACGCCATCATGCTCGGCCTGTTCCTGTCCGGCATCATGCTGCCGATAAGGCTCGCCTCGGTCGAGCTGTTCACGCTGATGCGCAATCTCGGCCTGCTGGATTCCCTGACCGGGCTGATCCTCGTCTATTCGGCGATCCGCATTCCCTTCGCCGTCTTCATCTTCGCCAATTTCATGCGCGTGCTGCCCTCCGAACTCGACGAGGCGGCACGCATGGATGGCGCCGGCGAGGTCCGCATCCTGTTCCAGATCATCCTGCCGATGGTGAAGCCGGCGGTGTCGATCGTCGCCATCTTCACGGCAATCGCCGTGTGGAACGACTTCTTCTTCCCGCTGATCTTCATCTTCGATGACCGCTACAAGACCGTGCCGCTGGCCATCAGCGTCTTCGTCGGCCAGTACCGCACCGATTGGGGCCTGGTGTTCGCCTCGCTGGCGATCTCCATGGCACCGATCCTGATCATGTATTGTCTGCTCGCCCGCCAGATTCGCGAGGGCGTCGGCGCCGGGGGAGGCATGAAATGATCGAGGACAGGATCTATGCTGCCAAATCCATCCTGGTCGTCGGTGCGCATGCCTTCGATGCCGAGGTGATGGCCGGACCGCTGGCGGCGGCCGCCGTACTGAGGGGCACCACGGTGACGTTCCTGCACCTGAGCATGGGCGAGCAGGGCCATCCGTGCCTGATTCCCGAGCACTATTGCGCGCAGAAGGAAGAGGAAGCGGGGAGGGCGGCCGCGCGCCTCGGCGTCGCCATGCGCAATCTTGGCCTGCATGATGCGTTCCTGCCTTCCGATGACGAGACGGCGCTGAAACTGTGCGATGTCATTCGCGAGCTGAAGCCGGAGGTGGTCATAACCCATTGGCACGGCAGCTGGCACAAGGACCATCGCGCCGCCGCCAAGCTGACGCAGACCGGCATCTTCTTCGCCGCCCTTCCGACTGTTGCGCGCGACCATGCCGCCTTTACGCCTGGCTTGCTGCTGTTCGGCGAGAACTGGGAAGACGATGATGGTTTCCGCGCCGAGCATTTGGTCGACGTCAGCGACGGCTTCGAGGCGTGGAGCGAGGCGGTGCAGGAATACGAGCTGGCGCGGGGCCTGAGCAGCTTCCCCTATGTCGATTACTACAGCGCGCTCTACCGTCTGCGCGGCTGCCTGCGCGGCACGCGCCATGCGCAGGCCTTCGCGGCGGCCTCGCATTCCTGGAACGCCGGCAGCGGTCTGTTCGCGCCACCGGCTGCCGGAGGGCGCCGATGACGCGGGTTCTGGCTATCGATCTCGGCGGCACCAATCTGCGCGCCGCCGTCCAGTCCGGCAATATCAGCGCGCTGGAGATGCCGAGCCGCGAACCGGCGCCGGCAAGCCTGGATGCCTTCGTCGCCCGCATCACGGCGCTTTGCGCCGAGGCTGGCGCGGTCAAGGCATTGGGCCTGGCAGTGCCAGGTCTTGTCGAGGGGTCGGTCTGCCGCTGGATCCCGAATCTCCCGTGGCTCGACGGTGTCGACATCGCGGCGCTGTTCCCGCGGCTACGCGTCGCCGTCGGCAATGATGCACAGATCGCTCTGCTGGCGGAAGCCGTTGAAGGCAGCGCGAAAGGCATGTCGGATGCGATCCTGCTGGCAATCGGCACGGGCATAGGCTCGGCGGTGCTCGCCAACCACCGCATCGTCGCCGGCACGCATGGCGGCGCCTGCTCGTTCGGCTGGGCCTGCGCCGACATCAAGGACCATGGCGAGGAGCGCAGCGGCTGGCTGGAGCGCGTTGCATCGGGCCGTGCGCTCGACGCGCTTGCCGGTCAGGTCGGCCTTGCCAACGGTCGCCAATTGATCGCGGCTGCCCAGGCGGGCGAACTGGCGGCACAGACCCTGCTCGAGCTGCCGGCGCGCCGGCTGGGCACCGCGCTTGCCGGCGCCGTCGCGCTGCTCGACCCCCAGGTGATCCTGGTTTCCGGCGGCCTTGCCGATGCGCTTGACGTCATCGGGCCGCCGCTGCTTGCCGCGCTGCGGCGCCAACTGCCGCCGCATCTGCGCGGCATTTCTCTCAAGGCTGGCGCGTTCGGCCCTGGCGCCGGCCTGGTCGGTGCGGCAGTGGCCGGGCAGGCCGGAAGCGGGTGGAGACAGATCCGATGAGTGAAGCCAGTTTTCAGCAGCCGGATCGCAGAAGGCCCGAGCCGCTCTGGTATCAGGTCGAGGAGGCCATCCGCGCCATCGTCAAGAGCGGCGAATGGGCGACGGGCGACCAGATCCCGGCCGAAGACCGGCTGGGCGCGCTGTTCGGGGTCAGCCGCATCACGCTGCGCC
Source organism: Mesorhizobium sp. ESP-6-2 (assembly GCF_020164675.1). Taxonomy (NCBI): domain Bacteria; kingdom Pseudomonadati; phylum Pseudomonadota; class Alphaproteobacteria; order Hyphomicrobiales; family Phyllobacteriaceae; genus Mesorhizobium; species Mesorhizobium sp. ESP-6-2. The sequence continues at coordinate 424,983 of NZ_JAIUGT010000004.1, read as the reverse complement.
ACGCTTTGCGCAATCTGGAGGAAAGCGGATTGCTGCGCCGCGAACACGGACGCGGCACCTTCGTGCGCTCCACGACGCTCGTCGCCGGCACCCGCGAACTGACGAGCTTCACCCAGGAGATGGGCAATATCGGCGTCGTTGCCGGCTCGCGCCTGCTCGATTGCAGCCTCACCACCGCCAATGCGGCGGCGGCCGGCGCGCTGGAGATCGAGGAGGGTGACCCGGTGGTGCGCATCCGGCGGCTGCGGCTCGGCAACAACGAGCCGATCGGCATCCAGACGGCGCAGCTCGCAGCCGCACGCGTGCCGGGCTTCCTCGACGCCGGCCTGCTGCAGGGATCGCTCTACGAGGCGCTGGAGCGTCACTACGGCATCGTGCCGGTGGCGGCGCGCGAGAATTATCGCGTCGGCGCGGTCGACGCGGCGGATGCCGAGCTGCTCGATCTGCCGGTCGGCAGTCCGGCCTTCGTGGTCGAGCGTATCGCCACCGACGAGCGCGGTCCGTTCGAGTTCACCGTCTCTATCATGCGCGGCGACCGCTACGAGATCCGCTCGACGCTGCGCGCCGGGCGCGTCCCGTCAAATCCGCGAAGCTGATCCATCATCACCCCAAGCAGACACTTAACAGGAGTACCCACGTGTCCGACCTCTACATTCACCGTCTCGCCGCCCTCATCGACCAGGCAGCGAAAACCAACGAAGCGGCCTTTGGCCAGGCAGCCAGCCGCTTTGCCGATTCGCTTGAAGGCGGCGGTCTGATCCATCTCTATGGCTCCGGCCATTCGGTGCTGCCGGTGCAGGAAGTGTTCCCGCGTTACGGCAGCTATGTCGGTTTCAACCCGCTGACCGACCCGCGCGTGATGTGGCACAACGTGCTCGGCGCCGGCGGCGTGCGTGAGCTGCTGTGGCTGGAGCGGACCGAGAAATACGCCGAAAAATTCCTGGATCATCAGCCGCTCAACAAAGGTGACTCCATCATCATCTTCGGCCACAGCGGCCGCAACTCTTCCGGCATCGATACGGCGCTCTATGCCAGGAAGCGCGGCATCTTCGTCGTTGCGGTCACCAGCAAGAACAATCTCGACAAGCCCGCGACGCACTCCTCCGGCAAGCGACTGGCCGACGCGGCCGATCTCGTCATCGACACCTGCTCGCCGATCGAGGACGCGATCGTGCCGGTCGAGGGCTGGAGCCGTCCGGTCTCCGGCTCTTCGACAGTGCTCGCCATGATCCTGGCGCATGAGCTGATCGCGCGCACCGCCGAGCAGCTCGCCAAGCGCGGCATCGAACTGCCCGTCTTCGCCTCGCCGACGATCGCGGGCGTGACCCTGCACGACACCGATGTCATCTACGGCGTCTACCGCGAACGCATGCTGGAAGCGCAGAAGAGGCACCTGCCGGCCTTCCAGGCGACGATGCGCGGCGAGTGATGTCGGGGGCGGGAGGCGTCGCGGACGCCTCCCGCTCATGGATGCGCCCAATGCGACCTTATCATCGTCGATGCAAGACCGGGCCTATCCCCTTGGCTCCTTCTGAAGCTCCAGTGCCGCTTTGAAAGCGTCAATAAATAATTTGACGCGCGTAATGACTCTGCGATCTATTGGGAACCGTTAAACTTGACTGGACAAGTTCGGTCGAGCATTGCTGCTTTCAGGCAACTGCCGCGTGACTGGTGTTGGCCGGGGCGGCGGGCGAGGGCAAGGGACCCTGAATATCGATGGCGGAAAAGACGCACCGCACGATGGATGACTTCGCCCGGGCGTGCGGCGTGTCACGGCCGACCCTGTCGAAATATTTCGATGATCCGGCAAGCGTCAAGCCGGCGACGCGCGCCCGCATCGAGGCCGCGCTTCGCTCCTCGGATTATCAGCCGAACCTCTTCGCCCGCAATCTCAACCGCAAGCGCACCCGCAATGTCGGCATCGTCGTGCCGGCGATCACCGATCCGTTCTATGCCGAGATGGTCAGCCGCATTGAACTGCGCTGCCGCGACGAAGGTTTTTGGCCGATCGTCATCTCCTCGCACGGTTCGCCCAGGCTTGAGTCGGAATCGGTCAAGACGCTCACCTCGCTGAAGGTGGCCGGCGCCATCGTGGCCCCGCTGGGATCGGTTTCCGAGCCGGGCGTCTTCGAACGAATGGGCAAAGACATTCCGATCGTCTATTTCGACACCTATATCGAGGGTGACACGCCCTTCGTCGGCAACGACAACCACCAGAGCACGTCGATCATGGTCGATTATCTCTGCCGGTCCGGCGAGCCGCCGGTGTATGTCGACATCCCGCACGTCAACCACAATTCGGGCGAGCGACTGCAAAGCTATATTGAGACGATGCGGGCCGCCGGCCTTGAGCCTGTCGTCATCAACGCGGCGCGTGACTACACCTGGGACTTCGAGCGGATCGGCCATGAATGGATGGAAAGGACGCTCGACAAGGGAGGCCTGCCTGGCCGCACCATTCTGTGCGCCAATGACCGTCTCGCCTTCGGCATCATGTCGGCCGCTTTCACGCGCGGGCTGAAGATCGGCCGCAAGCCCGATTGCGACTTCCGCGTCGCCGCCCATGACGACCACCCGCTGAGCCGCTACACTTGCCCGCCGCTCACCACCATGGCGCAGGACTTCGCCGCAATGGCCGGCCGCAGCGTCGAGATCCTGCTGGCCTTGCTCGACGAGGCCGGCCCGCCCGCGCATGACCTCGTGCGAAACGTCAAGCTCGGCGCGACCCTGGTGATGCGTCAGTCGGCCTGAGCGCGCGTCCGCAATTGGAGCCAGGCGGCGGCCTCGCTCATCGCTTGCCGCGCGGCGAGAATATAGCGGCCCTTCGACACGAAGCCGTGGATCTGGCCCGGCCAGTGCCGCAGGACCAGCGGCACCCCTTCAGCGAGCAGGCGTTCGCCATAGGCGGTCCCTTCATCGGCCAGGATATCGTGACCGGCGGTTACGACAAACGCCGGCGCCGCGCCTGCAAGGCTCGGTGCCAGCAGCGGCGAAACGCGCCAGTCCTTGATGTCGTCCGGGGTGCGCACATAGTGGTCGCGGAACCAGGCCATGGTGGCGGCGGTCAGTCCAAACCCGTTGCCGAAACGGCGGTAGCTGTCCGCCGTCTGGCGGGCATCGGTGTTGGGATAGATCAGGATCTGGGCGGCAAGCGGCGGTGCTTGCCCATCGCGGGCGAGCAGTGCCAGCACGGCGGCAAGATTGCCGCCGGCGCTGTCCCCGGCAACGGCGATACGGGCAGGGTCGATGCCGAGCTCCCCGGCGTCTTGCGTCATGAAGCGGAGCGCTGCCGCGCAGTCCTCGAGCCCCGCGGGGAATTTGTGCTCTGGTGCCAGTCGATAATCGGGGCAGACGACGACGGCATTGGCCAGATTGGCCAGCCAGCGGCAGATCTCGTCATGCGAATCGAGATTGCCGATGACCCAGCCGCCGCCATGCAGATAGAGCACGGCGCGCGCGCCGGTTCGCGGTGCGCCGATGCCGCGATGGATGCGGATCGGAACCGGGCCGTTCGGTCCGTCGATCTGCCGCTGCGACGTCGCCGCGACCGGCTCATATTCGCCCTGCTGCGCCGGGAACGAAGCGTTGTAGGCGGCCCGCGCCGCCGCCACGCTGCCGTTCTCGAACGGCGCACCGCCGGCCGCGCGGCCGATTTCCAGGGCACGCAGAGCATCAGGATCGAGCGTCATCGCAATCTCCGTCATGATTGCATCTAGGCGAGCAGGCCGCGCGCCTCGTCCTCCGAGAGTAGGGCCGGCTGGACGACATCGCCAGCAATGGCGACCGAGTTTTTCGTTTCGCCGGAGTGCAGGATCGCCTCCATGATCTCCAGCACATGCAGCGCCAGAGTGCCGGACGCGCGGGGCGTGGCACCTGTCGCGAGCGAACGCACGAGGTCGGCAACGCCGAGCACGCGATAGTTGGCGCGGTCGGGCGCGGCATAGGGCCAGTTGCGGGCGCCGTAGAGTTCGCCCTCGCTGGGGAAATCCTTCCACTCGGCGCCGCGCTCGGACAAGGACACGGTGCCGCCGAACGTGTCGGGGTCGGGCAGGCGCAGCGAGCCCTCCGTGCCGTGCAGTTCGATCGGATGGTTGGAGTGCTTGAAGACGTCCCATGAGGCGCCGAAGGTCACTGTCGCGCCTGACCGGAATTCGAGCAGCGACAGCACGTTGGTCGGCGTGCCGACCTTGAAGGTCGTGTTCTTGAACGGTCCCTCGGCCGATATTAGCCGCTCCTGCTGGCCCCGCGTCGCCATTGCCATGACGCGTTGGACCGGGCCGAGCAAATTGACCAGCATGGTCAGATAATAGGGCCCCATGTCGAACACCGGGCCGCCGCCCGGCTGGTAGTAGAATTGCGGGTTGGGGTGCCAGTGCTCCATGCCGCGGCCCATCATGAAGGCTGTGCCGGTCACGGCGCGGCCGATGGCGCCTTCATCCATCAGACGGCGCGCCCGCCGGCCGGCGGCGCCGAGGAAAGTATCGGGGGCCGAGCCGAGCAGCAGCCCCCGCTTGGCCGCCTCCGACACCAGGCGGCGCCCGTCGCTGGCCGAGGTCGCCAGCGGCTTTTCGGTAAACACATGCTTGCCGGCCGAGAGCGCCGAAAGCGAAATGTCGAAATGTGCTGCCGGAATGGTCAGGTTGAGGACGAGATCGATCTCGGGATCGGCCAGCATGGCGTCGACGCCGAGCGCACGGATGCCATATTCCTTGGCGCGCGCGGCAGCCATGTCGGCCGAGATGTCGGCGCAGGCGCGCAACTCGATGCCGCCGAAAAGCGCGGCATTGCGCAGATAGGTCATCGAGATGTTGCCGCATCCGACGACGCCGATCCCAAGCTTCGTCTTCGATTGTCCGTGCATTTTCTTGTCATTCCTCCTATGCGGCCACGCTCTGCCGGATCCATTGCGCCGGCAACGGATCACTCCTCGCAAGTCGCTATACAACATTTTGAATCTTGACGCGCGTAAAATTTTTATAGAACATGCGAAACTCAGGGCGGCGTCAAGGAATGAACGATATGACGAAGACGAAGCTCAAGATCGGCTGCCAGACCTTCACCTGGGAGATGCTCGGCAAGGCCTGGACCGGCGGTCCCGACGATCTCCTGAAGGCGATCGCCGATGGCGGCTATGCCGGCATCGAGATCACCGACACCATGATCGGCCGCTATGCAGGCAAGCCGACGGAGTTCGCCGCGGCGCTGGAGTCATCCGGCCTGACGCTGGTCTCCTTCGCTTTCGGCTCGAAGAGCGGCTTTACGCTGAAGGAGAAGATCGGCGCCGACCTCGAAACCGCCAAGCGCTGGATCGACTTCGCCGCCGCCTTCCCCGGCGCGCTGGTGTCGATGGGCTCGGCGACCGTGGTGTCCGAAGGGCCGCGCGCCGACAAATTCGCCATCGCCGCGGAGGTTTATAACAGGGCCGGCGAGCTCGGGCGCAAGGCCGGCGTCCAGGTCGCCGTGCATCCGAGTTCGCACCACAACACGCTGCTGTTCGACCGCGCCGACTACGACGCAATCTTCGCCTTGCTCGACCCCGATCTGGTCGGTTGGGTGCCCGATACCGGCCACATATTGCGCGGCCACAAGGACATGGCCGATACGCTGACCACCTACCGCAATCGTATCCGCTACATCCATCTGAAGGACGTCGACGCCAAGGGCGATTGGGCGATGCTGGGCAACGGCGTCTGCGACACGCCTGAAGTGATCGAGATCGTCGGTGCGGCGCCGCGCTTCAACGGCTGGCTGGTGCTTGAGGAAGAATCCGACACGGCGGCGGCCGATCCTGCCGGTGCGGTCAAGACCAACCGCCGGACGATGCGCGGCTACGGGGCCTGAGACGATGATCAAGAAACAGGACAGACGCCTCAGGGTTGGCGTGCTCGGTTGCGGCCCCATCGCACAATTCGCGCATCTGGAATCCTGTGCAAAGGCCGGAAATGCCGACCTTTACGCCATCTGCGATGCGGCTCCCGATCTGCTGGCCCGCATGGGCGCCACCTACGAGCCGCACAAGATGTATGCCGACTATGACGCGATGCTCGCCGATCCCGAGCTGGAAGCGGTGATTGTTGCGACATCGGATGCCTATCACGTGCCGATGTCGGTCAAGGCGCTCGACGCCGGCAAGCATGTGCTGTGCGAAAAGCCGATCGGCACCTCGGTTGAGGAAGGCGAGGCGCTGGCCGCAGCGGTGAAGCGCTCCGGCAGGATCCTGCAGGTCGGCCACATGAAACGCTTCGATCCGGCGCTGGAGGCCGCGCGCGACTTCGTCCGCGACGAAATGGGCGAGGTGCTGGCGCTGAAGGCCTGGTATTGCGATTCCACCCACCGCTACACCAACACCGATGCGGTGCAGCCGCTGCCTGTCACCAGCAAGCTGGCGAAGAAACCGTCGGGCAATCCGAAGGCGGATCTCCGGCAATATTTCATGCTGGCGCACGGCTCGCATCTGGTCGACACGGCCCGCTTCCTCTGCGGCGAGATCACGGCCGTACGCGCCCGTCTCAACGAACGCTTCGGCGCCTATTGCTGGTTCGTCGAAACCGAATTCGCCAGCGGCGCGCTTGGCCATCTCGATCTCACCGTCGCGGTGCGCATGGACTGGCACGAGGGTTTCCAGCTTTATGGCGAGAGCGGCTCCGTCATCGCCAAGACGTTCAATCCCTGGTACTTCCGCGCCAGCGAGGTCGACATCTTCCATGAGAAGGACGCGACCTCGCGCAAGCCGCTCGGCGCCGACGGCCATTTCTTCCGCCGTCAGCTCGAAGGCCTTGCCGATACGGTGTTGACCGGTGCACCGATGCGCGGCGCCAACGTCGAGGACGGCATCGCATCGATCCGCGCCATGGTCGCCATTGCCCGCTCCGTCGAGACCGGCGAACGGATTGAGCTCGCCTCGGTTTCGGGTGCGGTCTGATGCGTCTCGGCATCTTCGCCAAGACCTTTGCGGGCACCGAGCCGGCTGCTGTGCTGAAAGCCGTGCGGCAGGCGGGTTATGAGACGACGCAGTTCAATCTCGCTTGCGCCGGCCTGCCGTCGATGCCCGATGCCGTGCCTGACGCAGCCATTCCTGCCATCCGCGCCGCCGTCCGATCAACAGGCGTATCGCTCGCCGCCCTGTCGGGCACCTACAACATGGCGCATCCCGACAAGGCGGTTCGCGACGATGGTCTTCGCCGTCTTGCCGTCGTCATCGGTACGGCGGCCGCCCTCGACATTCCGCTGGTCACGCTCTGCACCGGCTCGCGCAATGCAGCCGACCAATGGGCCTACCATCCCGAGAACGCCACACCGGCCGCCTGGTCCGACATGGCCGCCGAGATGGAAAAGGCGCTGGCGCTGGCCGAAGAGGCCGGCGTCGATCTCGGCATCGAGCCCGAGCAGGCCAACATCGTCACCTCGGCGAAGGATGCCACCTGCTTGATCGCCGACATGGGCTCGAAGCATCTGAAGGTCGTGCTCGATCCGGCGAACCTGTTCGAACATGCGACGCAGGAGGAGGCCCGCGCCATCGTCGCGGCGGCGATCGACGAGGCCGCCGGCCATATAGCTATGGCGCATGCCAAGGACAGGCATGGCGACGGCCGCTTCGCCACAACAGGGGAGGGCATTGTCGATTTTCCGGATTTCGTCGCGCGGCTGAACGCTGTGAAATTCGATGGCCCGCTTGTCACGCACGGACTGTCGGCCGACGAAGCTCCCGCCGTCGCCGCGTTGCTGCGCGGGCTGCTTCGATGAGCGTCGCGCCGACGATGATGCTTCGCGGCGATGCTGCGCTTCGGGTCTTCGACACGGGGCAAGGCGGGCTTCCCGTCGTCTTCCAGCACGGTCTCGGCGGTGACGCCGCCCAGGTGGCGCAGAACTTTCCCGACAGCCCGTCACGACGCCGGCTCACCGTCGAATGCCGCGCGCAAGGCGGCTCCGGTGCCGGCCACAAGCGTCCCTTTTCGATCGCCATGTTCGCCGACGACGTGCTGGCCGCCGCCGATGCGGCCGGCATCGAACGCTTCGTCGCCGGCGGCATCTCGATGGGTGCGGCGATCGCGCTGCGCCTGGCCGTCCGGCATCCCGAGCGCGTCACCGGCCTGGTGCTGGTCCGTCCGGCCTGGGCCTTCGACGCGGCCCCTGAAAATATGCGTCCCTATGCGGAAGTGGCCGAGCTCATCCGAGACCGTCCGCCGAACGAGGCGCGCACCGTCTTTGCCGCTTCGGCCACGGCCGCCCGGTTCCGCGCCGAGGCACCCGACAATCTGGCGTCCCTGCTCGGTTTCTTCGAACGCGACAATGCAGCGGACCTCGCCGAAATGATGCAGGCAATCGCCGGCGACGGGCCCGGCCTCTCGCGGGCCGCAGCCGTTGCTCTGTCAATCCCCACGCTCGTCGTCGGAAGCGGCGTCGACCTCGTCCATCCCCTGGCGACCGCGCGCGAACTCGCCAGAACCATCCCCGATGCAGTCTTCGCCGAAGTGACGCCGAAGGCCACCGACAAGGCCCTTCATTTCACCGAGATCCGCGCCGCCATCGGCAGTTTTCTTGACACGAATTTCAATCAACGGGACCACCACCACTCATGACCTCCAAACGCCTTTCAGGACAGGCCGCCATCGCCGCCTTGCCGCGTGATCGCCTGATCGCCGAATTCTCGCTCTGGTCGGCCGATCTCGCCAATTTCGAGAGCGACGTCAGGCGCATCGAACCCTATGTCGATCTTCACCACATCGATGTCGCGGACGGCCACTTCGCGCCGTCCTTCCTGTTCTTTCCCGATCTCGTCGCCCGCATCGCCAAGCTGACGGCTAAGCCCATCCATGTCCATCTGATGGTCGGCGAGGCAATCGTCGAGGCGCAGACGCGCCAATTCATCGAGGCCGGAGCCGACATGATCAGCGTCCATGCCGAGAACGGCGAGGCGGGTCTGCGCGCGGTTCGGCTGGCACGGCAACTCGGCGCCGGGGCCGGCGTCGTGCTGCGGCTGGAAACGCCGGTCGAAGCGGTGACGCCCTTTGTGTCCGAAGTCGCGTTCATCACGCTTCTGGGAACCGCGATCGGCGTCAAGGGGCAAGGCCTTTCGGAGAAAGCCTGCGGCAGGTTGGTTGAGGCCCGCGCCATCCTGCGGAAGACCGGACGCGAGGCGGACGTGGTTCTTGCCGCCGACGGCGGTATCCGCCATGAGACCGTGCCGCTGCTGCGTGCCGCAGGCGCCGAGACCGTGGTGCTCGGCTCGCTGGCCTTTGGTGACAGGGATCTGGCCGGCCGCATCGGCTGGCTGCACGGGCTGAAAGTCGCGGCATGAGCAACGAAGCCGCTCTCGCGATCGATCTGGGCGGCACCGAGCTTCGTGCCGCCCTGGTCGACCGCGATGGCAAGATACTGGCATTCGCGGCGGTGCCGACACAGGCGCAGGCCGGTCCCGAAGTGGTGATCGGCCAGATCGAGGCTCTCGCCGCAACCATCCATGCCGAGGAACCGGCGCTCGCCATCCTTGGCGTCGGCGTCGGCGCGCCGGGACCGCTCGATCCGCTGGCCGGCATCGCGGTCGGACCGCCAACGCTCGCCGGCTGGCTGGACGTGCCGCTGGCCGATATTCTCGAACGCCGGCTCGGCCTGCCGGTGCGGCTGGAGAACGACGCCAATGCCGCGGCGCTCGGCGAATGGCGTTTCGGCGCCGGCCACGGGGCGCGCTCGCTGGTCTTTGTCACCGTCTCGACCGGGATCGGCGGCGGCGTCGTGGTCGACGGGCGCATCCTGCACGGCCGTCGCGGGCTTGCCGCCGAGATCGGCCATATGACCATCACCAATGAAGGCGAGCGCTGCATGTGCGGTGTCGTCGGCTGTTTCGAGGCCATCGCCTCGGGCACCGCGCTCGGCCGCCGCGCCAATGCCGCGACTTCAGCCTTCGACGGCTCGACGCTGCGCCGCCTGTCGGCCAACGGGGAGGTGACGGGCCGGCATGTCGTCGATGCGGCGCGGCTGCAGGACGATCTCGCTTTGGCCCTGCTCGAGGAGGAGGCGCGCTGGCTGGGCGTCGGTTTCACCAACCTCCTGCATCTCTATTCGCCCGACGTGCTGGTCGTCGGCGGCGGCATCGCCAATGGCCTCGATCTGATGGCTCCGGCAATAGAGGCGACCATCCGCCAGCGCGCCATGCGCGCCTATCGCGACGTGCCGGTGGTTCAGGCCCAGCTCGGCCGCCACGCCGGGCTGGTCGGCGCGGCAAGCCTTGTCCTGTTCGACGACGGCACGGCCCGCGTGCCTGTCGAAGAGCCGCGCAGATATCCCGGACATGGGGAGGGACACTGATGGCCGAGCTGCGCGGCGTGCGCAAGTCCTGCCGCCTCACACGGTGAACACAAGAAAAATGGCCGGAGGCAGTGATGCCTCAGGCCATTTGCTATCGCTGTGCGACCGTGCGGACTACTCGGCTGGAACGATGTCCGCCGGCAGGCTGTCGTCGGCCGTTCCCGCCAGCGCCCTGGCCAGTTTGGCCTCGTCGAGTTCGCCTTCCCAGCGCGCCACCACCAGCGTCGCCACCGCATTGCCGACGAAGTTTGTCAGCGCCCGGCATTCCGACATGAAGCGATCGACGCCGAGGATAAGCGCCATGCCGGCGACAGGCACGGCGGGCACCACCGAAAGCGTGGCGGCAAGGGTGATGAAGCCGGCACCGGTGATGCCTGCGGCGCCTTTGGAGGAGAGCATCGCCACCAGCAGCAGCAGGATCTGGTCGCCGAAGGAGAGGTGGATATTCGTCGCCTGCGCGATGAACAGCGCCGCCAGTGTCATGTAGATGTTGGTGCCGTCGAGGTTGAAGGAATAGCCGGTCGGGATGACCAGTCCGACCACCGAGCGCTTGGCGCCGGCCTTCTCCATCTTTTCCATCAGTGAGGGCAGGGCGGCTTCTGACGAGGAGGTGCCCAGCACCAGCAGCAGCTCTTCCTTGATGTAGCGGATCAAGGACAGGATGGAGAAGCCGTTGTAACGGCAGACGGCACCGAGCACGACGAAGACGAACAGGAAAGCGGTCACGTAGAAGGTGCCGACCAGCATGGCGAGGTTGATGACCGAGCCTATGCCGTATTTGCCGATCGTGAACGCCATGGCGCCGAACGCTCCGATCGGCGCTGCCTTCATAAGCACGCTGACCAGCTTGAACATCGGCGCCATCAGCGCCTGCAGGAAATTGAGCACCGGCGTGCCCTTGTCGCCAACCAGCGCCAGTGCGATGCCGAACAGCACCGAGAAGAACAGCACCTGCAGGATATCTCCATCGGCGAAGGCGCCGACGATGGTCGTCGGGATGATGTTCATCAGGAAGCCGGTGACCGACTGGTCGTGCGCCTTGGCGGCGTAGCTGTTGACGGTCGCGGCGTCGAGCGTCGCCGGGTCGATGTTGAAGCCGGCGCCGGGCTGCACGACATTGGCCACGATCAGGCCTATGATGAGCGCCAGTGTCGAGAAGGTGAGGAAATAGAGCATCGCCTTGCCGGCGACACGGCCGACCTTCTGCAGGTCGCTCATGCCGGCAATGCCGGTGGCGACCGTCAGGAAGATGACCGGGGCGATGATCATCTTGACCAGCTTGATGAAGGCGTCGCCGAGCGGCTTCATGCTCTCGCCGAGCGAGGGATAGAAATGGCCGAGCAGGATGCCGATGGTGATCGCCACCAGCACCTGCACGTAGAGTTGGGCGTAGAGCGGCTTGCGCTGCGCGGCGGGCGCGCGTGATTGGTCTGCCATGTGCATCTTCTATCTCCCTGGCCGAAGGGAACGGCACGCGCCGCCCCGCAAGACTTCTCCCATCGCGGCGCTCCGGTCGCTCGCCGCTGTCGAGAGTTTTGCAAGCGCCGTGCCAGATCGAGAAAACGCCGGAACCCTGGATTTCCGGCAGTTTTGTCCCCGTTTCGATGGAGGCCTGTGCGGATTTCCGCACTCATCCTTGTTTGCGTGGGCGGAATTTCGCATTACAGTGGCCGCCGAACAGCGAAAGAACGGAGAGGGCAAACGCCGCGAGCGCGCACCGATAGCGTATCCCCAGGGTTTGCCCTCCGCGACCTCCTGCGCGAAGCGATGGCCAGGCTGCGTGACGGCCGCTGGCTCATTCTCCTGGTCGCCCTGGCAATGCTGGCGGGAGCGGTTGCGATTGCCGGGCGCCTTGCCGCCAACCAGGCCGCCGGCGATCTGCGCGACGGAGCACTGGCAGCCTTGCCGCTGGCGGCGGGCACCCTGGCCGGCGAAATCGAAAAGCAGCGTCTCGTTCCCTTGGTGCTGGCACGCGACGATGCCGTGCGCGACGCGTTGCGCCGGGCCGGCAAAACGCAAGAGACAGCGCTCGACGACAAGCTCCGGGCGATTGCCGCCGACGCCTCGGCATCCGCCATCTATGTCATCGACACGGCAGGCATCGCAATATCCGCAAGCAACGCCGGCGAGCCGGGCAGCTTCGTCGGCATCGACTACAACTTTCGTCACTATTTTACCGACGCAATGGCCAACGGCGCAGCCAGCCAGTATGGCCTCGGCACGATCAGCGGCAGGCCGGGACTTTATCTCGCCAGCCGCGTCGACGACGGCAAGACGGCGCTCGGCGTCTCCGTACTGAAAGTCGAACTCGACGGCGTCGAAGCCAATTGGCGCTCCAGCGGCTTTGTCGTTTTCGTCACCGACGAGCGCGGTGTCGTGCTGGCGACCAGCCGGCCCGAGTGGCGGTTCCACGCGCTTGCGCCGCTCTCGGCCGCGGATGCCGCGACAGCTCACGAGCAGCTTCAACTCGCCGAAGCCGGCTTCGAACCGCTGCCCATACGACGCGGTGCCGGCGACGGCCTGGCGACGATCGACGATGCCGGAAAGCCGCGCCGGTTCGTCGAGGTGGTGCAGGACCTGCCCGGCGCGGTTCCCGGCTGGCGTCTGTGGCTGCTCACACCTGCCGATGCCGCCTTGACGTCGGCCGCCAACACGGGGCGCCTGACCACGCTGCTGGCGCTGCTGCTGACGGGTTTGCTTGCCTATGTGCTTTTCAGGCGCCGCCGTGCGCGCCGCCTGAGGCAGGAAGCGCTGGCGCGCATGAATGCCGAACTGGAGAGCAGGGTAAGCACTCGGACGGCGGAACTGACCCGCTCCAACACGGCCCTTGCCGGCGAGATCGCCGAGCGCGAAAACGCCGAGGCCAAGGTCCGTCGGCTGCGCGACGATCTCGCCCAGGCCAACCGGCTTTCCATCCTAGGCCAGATCGCCGCCGGCGTCGCGCATGAGATCAACCAGCCGGTGGCGGCCATCCGCACCTATGCCGAAAATGCCGGCCGCTTCCTGCATGGCGGCAAGGTCGAATCCGTCCCGGACAACCTGACATCGATCGTGTCGATGACCGAGCGCATCGGCGCCATCACCGGCACGCTGCGCACCTTCGCGCGGCGGCCAGGCGTCGCCGCCTCGCCGCTGCCGGTGCGTGAAGCGATCGACGGCGCGTTGTCGCTCCTGTCCGGCCGCATCCGCGATTCCGGCGTGACCGTCGTCAAGCCGCGCGGCACGGCATCGCCGCTGGTGATGGCGAGCCGCATCCGGCTGGAGCAGATCCTGGTCAATCTCTTGCAGAATGCGCTGGATGCCCTGAAGGACCGGCCCGGTCCGCGCATCGAGATCGAGCTTGCCGAGCGTGACGACAGGGTGCTGGTTTCGGTGCGCGACAATGGCCCTGGTCTCGGGCCGGAAGCGGCTGGCAATCTGTTCATGCCGTTCCAGACCACCAAGGAGAAGGGGCTTGGCCTCGGTCTGGTGATCTCACAGGAGATCGCCCAGGAACTGGGCGGCACGCTGCGCCTCGATCCAGGCAGCACAAAAGGCGCATCCTTCACCATAGATCTGAGGCGAATTGAATGACTGAGGGATCAGGGCTGGTCACGCTCGTCGAAGACGACGCGGATCTGCTTCACGCCACCACGCAATTGCTCGAGCTTGCTGGCTTCAACGTGATCGCGTTCAAGGCCGCGGAGGCAGCGCTTGCCGCCGTCGACCGGGATTTTCAGGGCGTGGTTGTCAGCGATATCCGCATGCCCGGCATGAACGGCTTGCAGCTGTTCGATCGCATCAGGGCGATCGACATCGACATACCGGTGATCCTGGTCACCGGGCATGGCGACATCGATCTCGCAGTGGCCGCGCTCAAGGATGGCGTCTACGATTTCATCCCGAAACCCTATGCGGGCGAGCGCCTTGTCGAGGCACTGAAGCGGGCAAGCGAAAAGCGGCGGCTGGTGATGGAGAACCGGCGGCTGCATGAGGCCGCCGCGCAGGCCGCCGACGGCCTGCCGCTGATCGGCGAGGCGCCGGCGATCCGGCGGCTGCGCGAGACCCTGCGCCAGATCGCCGACATGGATGTCGACGTGCTGGTGGAAGGCGAGACCGGCACCGGCAAAGAGGTGGTGGCGGATCTCCTGCATAGATGGGGCCGGCGCCGCGCAAAGCCTTTCGTGGCGCTGAATTGCGGCGCTCTGCCGGAGACCGTCATCGAGAGCGAGCTGTTCGGCCACGAGCCGGGCGCATTCACCGGGGCGCAGCGGCGGCGGATCGGTCGCATCGAGCATTCGAGCGGCGGCACGCTGTTCCTCGACGAAATCGAATCCATGCCGCCGCCGCTCCAGGTCAAGCTGCTGCGGGTGCTGGAAACGCGCAGCCTCACCCCGCTCGGCTCCAACGAAACGCGCCGCCTCGATCTGCGGGTCGTCGCGGCAACGAAGGTGGATCTGGGCCGGCCGGACCAGCGCGGCGATTTCCGCGAGGATCTCTATTTCCGCCTCAACGTGGTGATGCTGCGCATCCCTCCGCTGCGCGAGCGGCGCGGCGACATCCCGATGCTGTTCGGGCATTTCCTGGGCAACGCCTCGCAGCGTTTCGGCCGTCCTGTCGCGGCCGTGAATGCCGCGGTGAGCGACCATCTCCAGTCGCATGACTGGCCGGGCAATGTGCGCGAGCTGGCGCATTTTGCCGACCGCGTCGCGCTTGGCCTCGGGCCCGACGAGGAGGCCAGGGCAACCCCCGTGCGTTTGCCGGAGCCCTCGGCGGCGCTGCCCGAACGGGTCGGCCGTTACGAGGCGCAACTCATCCGCGAGGCCTTGCGCGACCACGCCGGCGACGTGCGCGGAGCCATCGACGCACTCGGCGTGCCGCGCAAGACTTTCTACGACAAGCTCAAGCGCTACGGCATTTCCGCCTCCGAATTCCGCAATGGTGGCATCCCCGACCAGCACCCTGTTCGGAGACGGATATAGGCGTTGCGCAGGCGCTCCGGCCTTCGTAACTCTGTTCGTCTCCCGTTGCGCATTTCGGATGAGCCATGATCACGACACTTGAAACGACGGCAACCCCGTTGCCCCAGGAACTCGCCTTTCTCGGCGAACGTTTGATGGCGTTCAACGACGGCGATGTCGGCGCTTCCGAAAGGAAGGCCCTTGCGGTGTTCGTGCGTGATGAAGCCGGCGCGATTGTCGCGGGCATTTCGGGCTATACCGCCTGGGGCTGGCTTTACGTGCAATGGCTGTGGGTCGACGAAAGGCTGCGCGGCCGGCACATGGCCGGCACGATGCTGGACGCGGCTGAGAAGGAGGCGATGGCGCGCGGCTGTCAGAACGCCTGGATCGACACCTTCAACCCCAACGCCGCCAGGGTCTATCAGCGCCAGGGCTATCAGCCCTTCGGAACACTCGCCGATTTCCCCGTCGGCCGCAGCCGCGTCTTCCTGCAGAAAAAACTGTCGGCGGGCTGACAGAAGCAATTACAGGAAAAGCGCGAAGCGGTTTTCCGTCCGAAATTGCGTCAAACAAGAATCTAACCAGCCAGCCGTCCGCCGCGCATCGGCTGCGGCGCGCCCGTCGTGCTGGGAAAGCTGATCGGCAGGCCGCGCAGCACGCGCACCGCCAAAAAGGCAAAACACTCTGCCTCCACCGCGTCGCCGCTCCAGCCGAGGCTTTCGGCCTGCACCACCTCGACACCGGCGCGGCTGGCGATCATTGCCATCATCGTCGGGTTGTGGCGGCCGCCGCCGCTGACCACCAGTTTTTTCGGCCGGCTCGGCAGAAGGTCGAGTGCCTTGCCGACCGCGGCGGCGGTGAAGGCGGTCAAAAGCGCGGCGCCGTCTTGCGCGTTCAGGCCATCCGCCATGGCGGCGCCGAAGTCGAAACGATCGAGCGATTTGGGGTAGGGTTTGGTCAGGTAAGGATGTTGCAACAGCTTGGCGAGCCGGGCCTCGTCGACCGTTCCCGCCCGGCCAAGCGCGCCGTCGCGGTCCATCTCACCGAGCCCTTTCGACTTGATGAAATCATTGAGCGGCGCGTTGGCCGGGCCGGTGTCGAAGGCGACGACATTGTCGGCGCCGTCCCACCAGGTGACGTTGGCAACGCCGCCGAGATTGAGCACGGCCACCTCGCCACTGGCGCCGGCGCTGCGCATCAGTGCGGTGTGATAGGCGGCGGCCAAGGGCGCGCCTTGCCCACCCGCGCGCATGTCGGCGGAGCGGAAATCATAGGCGACCTTGGTTCTCAGGATCGAATGCATCAATTCGCCGTCGCCGAGCTGGCGGGTCTGGCCGAGCCGCCCGACCTGCGGCGCGCGATGCAGCACCGTCTGGCCGTGGAAACCGACAACGCCGATGTCGGCCATCTCCATCCCATAGCCTTCGACGAGCTCTCTGACCGCCGCCGACTGCGCGCGGGTCAGCGCCTCCTCGGCCTCACGGAAGATCGCCGGCTCCGGCCCGGTGAAATTCCATTCTCTCGCCTGCTTTAGCGTCTCTTCCAGCAAGGCGCGGATCGACGGGGGGTAGGGCATCAGCCGGTAGGTGCCGAAATCGTCGATGCGCTCGCCATCGGTCTTGATCAGGGCGACATCGATGTTGCCGTCCAGCACGGTACCGGTCATCAGGCCGACGGCCCAGAGGGATTCCATTATCAAACTCCATTGATGAGATCGCCGATCGCTTGGCGAAGCGCGACGATTCCGCTGTCGACGTGACGTGTCGGATGGATCCGGTTGGTAAGCAAGGTCCACGCCTTGCCCCTGTCGAAGTCGATCCACAGCCCCGTGCCGGTAAAGCCGGTGTGGCCTATCGTTCCAGGGCTGCAGAAAGCGCCCCCCGACCAGCCTTCACGGGGACGCTCCCAGCCGTGGGTGCGGGTGGCGGACAAGGGCTGGCGCATCAGCTCTATCGAACGTTGGGATGTGCCAATGCCGTCCAGCAGTCCTTGCGCAAAATCGAGCACCGAGGCCGCCGTGCCGAACAGGCCGGCGTGGCCGGCGCCTTGCAGCGCCGCGCAATTGTCGTCGTGAACCTCGCCGGACAGGACCCGATGGCGCCAGGTGCAGTCCTCGGTCGCGGCGGTGTCTTCTGGCTCTGCGGACCAGGCAAAGCCGGGTCCGGGCTCGATATCGCGGATCGTCTTTTCCGACAGCCGCTCGAGCGCAAAGCCGAGCAGGATAAAGTTGATGTCGGAATAAACCGGCTCGCGCGCTCGCCATTCCCGCTGCAGAATGAAGGCGCGCAACAGGTCAGGGTCGCGCCCATAGGTGTAGATCGGCTCGACGGCGGGGAATGGCGCCTGGTGGCCGAGACACTGGCGGAACGTCACCCTCCGCTCCCAGGCCCCGGCATCGTATTGGCGCAGGTCCGGCAGCACCGAAATCAGCGGCGCATCGAGATCGATGACCCCGTCCTCCGCCAGCGCCAGGATGCGCGGTGTGGTGAAGATCACCTTGGTCAGCGATGCCAGGTCAAACCAGGTTTCGACGGTCATCGGCCGCTGCTTCGGTACGAGTTGCGCGAAGCCGATCGCCCTGGCGATGCGGTGGCCGTCCCTGTCGACGATGCCGAGCACACCGCCGGGAATTCGCTTCGCCGCCACTGCGGCTTCCAGCGGTGCGAACGCACGATCGAAGAGCTGGGAGAGATCGCTCAATGCCGGCCTCCATCGGAGAGGCCGCGATCCTTCGCGCCCGCCACTGGCCTGCCGGCCATCTCCCCCACGAGGGGGGAGATTGGCAGCCTTGACCTAACGCCCACCTTCCAACGCAGAAGGTCGGCGAAAGTGGTGATGAAATCCGATCTCCCCCCTTGTGGGGGAGATGCCCGGCAGGGCAGAGGGGGGCGCTGTCCCGCCGACCTCACATATCCAAAGGCACCGCCCATCAACCTTCCACCCTCGCCATATGGTCTCCGCCAAACCGCTCCCATCGCGCCGGCGCCGGTTCGAATCCCCGCGGGCGCACCAGCGAGGGAACCTGGCGCGTATCGATCTCGAAGCGCTCGCGTCTCCGGTCGATGGCCGGAACGGCTGATATGAGCTTCTTCGTATAGGAATGCTTCGGCGTCGACAGCACCGAGGCCGCGTCGCCGATCTCGACGATCTGGCCGGCATAGATGACAGCGATGCGGTGGGCGATCCGCTCGACGACAGCCATGTCGTGCGAGATGAACAGATAGGCCAGCCCATATTCGCGCTGCAGGTCGACCAGCAGCTCCAGCACTTTGGCCTGCACCGAGACGTCGAGCGCCGACACGGCTTCATCGAGAACGACGACGGACGGGTTGAGCATCAGCGCGCGGGCAATGCACAGCCTTTGCCGCTGGCCTCCGGAGAATTCGTGCGGATAGCGTCGCAGACTGTTCTCCGGCAGGCCGACGCGCTCCAGCAGGCTCGCCATCCTGGCCCGCGCCTCGGCATCCGCCCGCCCGCCATTGGCGATCACCGGCTCCGCCAGGATGCTCTCGATGCTCAGCCGCGGGTTGAGCGAAGCGTAGGGATTCTGGAAAACCATCTGCACGGGCTTGGCGCTATGCTTTGCCGAGGCCGTTCGGGCGCCGACCGAGAAGCTGCCGCGCGTCGAGCGCACCAGCCCAAGGACTGCTTTCGCGGTGGTCGATTTGCCCGAACCGCTCTCGCCGACAATGGCCAATGTCTCTCCCGGCATCAGGTCGAAGTCGACACCGTCGACGGCGTGCACGGCGCCGCTGGCATGGCTGAAGAAACTGCTCTTGAGCGGAAATCGCACCACTAGGCCGTTGACCTCAAGGGCCGGGTCCGACCTTGCGTCCTTGCCGCGCTGTCCGTCCGAGCGTGTCGCGCGGCCGTGGGCGAAATGCGGCACATCCCGCAACAGATGCTGCGTGTAGGCGTGCTGCGGATGATCGAGGATCTGGTTCAATTCGCCCTGTTCCACGGCCTGCCCGTTCTGCATCACCATCACCTTGTCGGCGATGCCGGCGACAAGGCCGATGTCGTGAGTGATGAAGATGACGGACATGCCGCTTTCCTGCTTGAGCTCTGCAAGCAGCGCCATGATCTGCGCCTGCACCGTGACATCGAGCGCCGTCGTCGGTTCGTCGGCGATCAGTAGGCGCGGATTGCAGGCGAGCGCAATGGCGATCATCACCCTTTGCAGCATGCCGCCCGACAGCTGGTTGGGTGTGTATTTCAGCCGCCGCGCGGCGTCGGGAATACGCACCCGGTCGAGCGCGTCCTTGGCCGCCGTCGTGGCCTGCTTGCCCGTCAGGCCGCGATGCAGCCGGAATGATTCCTCGATCTGCGTGCCGATGGTCAGAACCGGGTTGAGCGAAGTCATCGGCTCCTGGAAGATCATGCCGATCTCTGCACCGCGAATGCCGGTCAGTTGCGGTTCGGTCGCGGTCGTCAGGTCGAAGAGACTGCCGTCGGCCTGTTTCAGTCTCATGGTGCCGCCGGTGATGCGGCCGCCACCGAAATCGATGAGACGGTTGATCGACAGCGCGGTGACCGACTTGCCCGAGCCGCTTTCGCCGACCATGGCGAGCGTTTCGCCGTCGGCGAGGTCGAAGCTGACGCCGCGCACCACTTCATTGGCTTGCGGATCGCGGCCGAAGCCGACGCGCAGGTCGCGAACGGACAGAAGCGGGATCATGCGAGCGCTCTCCGCATCTTCGGATCGAGGATGTCGCGCAAGGCGTCGCCCAGCAGGTTGAAGCCCAGAATGCTGATCATGATCGCCAGGCCCGGGAAGATCATCAGCCAGGGCGCGGTTTCCATCAAATTGCGGCTGTCGCTCAGCATCAGGCCGAGCGAGGCGGCCGGCGGCTGCGTGCCGAGCCCGAGGAAACTCAAGCCGGCTTCGGTGAGCAACGCCCAGGCGAGCGCCAGCGTCACCTGGACGGTCAGGGGCGCCACCAGATTGAGCAGCAAATGCCGCGTGACGATATAGAACGAGCTGCTGCCGAAGGTGCGCGCGGCATCGACGAATTCGCGCGCCTTGAGCGACAAAGCGGGGCCGCGCACCACGCGCGTGAAGATCGGCGTGTAGACTACGCCGATGGCGACCACGCTGGTCCATGTGCCAGGTCCGGCAACGGTGACGATCAGCAGCGCCAGGAGGATGGCCGGGAAGGCCAGCAGCACATCCATGATGCGCATCACAACGCCATCCCAGCGGCGCCCGAGCCAGGCGGCGGCGAGCCCGAGCACGGTGCCGGCAAGCGCGGCGAAGGCGACCGAAAAGAACGCCACGGTGAAGGACTGGCCGACGCCCGCGATCAGCCGGCTCGCCACGTCGCGGCCGAACAGGTCTGTGCCCATCCAGTAGGCGGCACTGGGCGCGTGCAGCCGGTCGACCCGGTATTGCGTGATCGGATTGTGCGGGGTCAGTCCCAACAGGCCGAGGATGGCGACCAGGAGATAGGCGCCGACGATCACGCCGCCGATACGGCCGCTGCCGTGCCCGAAGATGGCGCGCAGCATGCGCATCACTGCTCGCCCGGCCGGATGCGCGGATCGAGCGCGACATAGGCGAGGTCCACCAGGAGATTGACGATCATGAAGTTGAAGGCGATGAACAGCACGCTGCCCTGCACCAGCGCGTAGTCGCGCTGGAGGATGGCATCGAGCACCATGCGGCCGAGGCCGGGCAGGGCGTAGATCTGCTCGACGATGACCGCGCCGCCCAGGAGATAGCCGAACTCGATGCCGCTCAGCGTCACCACCGGGATCAGCGCGTTGGGGAGCGCATGCCGCCAGATGACGCTGCGCGCCGAGGCGCCCTTGCTGCGGGCGGTGCGCACATAGTCGTCGCCCAACACGTCGAGCATGGCCGAGCGCGAGATGCGGGTGACAGAGGCGGCGAAGGCGAAGCCGAGCGTGATGGCAGGCAGGATCAGCTGGCTGAGATTGCGCAACGGATCCTGCCAGAGCGGCGCGAATTCGCCCATCGCCGGCAGCACGCCGAAGCCTGCGGACAGCGCGTAGATGATCAAAAGGCCGAGCACGAAGCTCGGCGTCGACTGGCCGATCATGGCGACGACGCGCACGCCGAGGTCGGACAATTTCTCACTGCGGGTGGCGGCGTAGATGCCCGCCGGCATCCCGGCGGCGAGTGCGATGAACATCGAAAGGACGGCCAACTCGAGCGTCAGCGGAAATCGTTCGAGGATGACGTCGAGGACTGGCCTGCCATAGGTGACGGAGATGCCGAAATTGCCGTGCAGGATGCCGCCGATCCAGCGCCAGTACTGGACGAACCAGGGCTGGTCGATGCCGAAATAGGCGGCGAGCGCATCGCGCTGCGCCGGTGTCAGCAGGCCGGCTTCGGTGCCCAGCATCGCGGTAATCGAATCGCCCGGCACCATCCGGATCGCCACGAAGACCAGGATGGACACGCCAAGCAGGACGAGAGGAAACGCCGCCAGTCGTCGCATCAGATAGTTCACGCGAAGAAGTCCTCTCGTCCGATGCCTGCGGCTACTGCTGGATGGTAACCTTGCTGAGGCTGAACAGCGTACCCGTCGGCGTCGGCACGAATCCCGCGATGTTCTTCTGCTGGGCCGTATAGCTGTAGGACGTGTAGAGCCAGATCCAGGGCGAGACCTCGGCGAGGTGCTTCTCGAATTCGGCGAAGATCACCTTGCGCTTGGCCGGATCGGTCTCGGCGCGGCCTTTCTGCATCAGGCTGTCCAGCGTGTCGTCGATGTAGTTGGCCACCTTCTGCAGATTGCCTGATTTGGTCCAGTAGCGGTTGTACATTGTGTAGGGGTCGGCGCGGCCGCCATTAAGCGCGATCGCCATGTCGAAATCGCCCTTCAGCCAGGCGTCGACATAGACGTTGAGCTCCATCATCTTGATGTCGAGCTTGACGCCGATTTCGGCGAGCTGCGACTGGATGACCTGGGCTTCTGCCGCCGCCGTCGGCGGCTCGCCGGTGGCGCCGATCACGGTCGCCGAAAAGCCGTCGGCAAAGCCTGCCTCCGCCATCAACTTCTTGGCCTTCTCGACATCGCGCTTGTAGCAGAAGAGCTGGCTTGGATCGGTCGCAAGTGCTGGGATCGTCAGCGGTCCCGTAATCTTGCCTTCGCCGAGCGCGGCGGTGTCCAGCACCTCCTGCCGGTCGACGGCGCAGGAGATCGCCTGGCGCACCTTGAGCTCGGTCATAGGCTTGCGTGACGGATTGAGCTGCAGCACGTTATAGGCCAGCACCGGCGCGCGGTTCAGTTGCAGGCTGGCCTCCTTCGGCACCAGCGTGGCGACGAGCGGATCGTTGAGCAGCGCGAAATCGACCTGCTTGGTGCGCATGGCGGCGAGGATCGCCGCTTCGTCGGGCAGCACGCTGATCTCGATGCCGTCGACGCCGGTCGCGCCGCCGGCCCATTCCTTGTTGGCGCTCAACACTTCCTTGGCGTTGGGGTCCCATCTGTCGAGCTTGAACGGGCCGGAGCCGACCGTTTTGGTGCCGATCGAGCCAGCCTTGATCTCGGCCGCCGGCACGATGGCCGCGTTGATGTCGCTCATCGCCGTCAGGATCGGCGCGTCGGGCTGCGATAGATGGAACACGACGGTTCCAGCGTCCGGCGTGTCGATGCTGGTGATCGACAGGAAGTTGGCGCGGGCGGCGGCGCCTGTCTTCTCGTCCAGGATGCGCTCGAACGATGCCTTGACGTCGGCCGGGGTCACGGCAGCGCCGTCCTGGAATTTCGCCTTGGGATCGAGCTTGAAGGTCAGCTCCTTGCCGTCCTTGGAGAATTCCCAGGACGTGGCGATGGCCGGGATGATCTGCAGGCTCGCATCGACCCGCACCAGCGGCTCATAGATCAGCTCCAGGAGCCGCAGCGAGGAAAAGGCCGTCTGCTTGTGCGGATCAAGTCCCGTTGCGTCCTGCGACCAGGCCATGTGCAGCGTCGCCGCCTGCGTCGAAACGGTGGCGATGCCGAGCATGGCTGCCAGCGTGATGCCCGACAGCAGCTTTCTTGTGAGGTGAACCATTCTCGTCTCCCATCTTTGCTTGAACCCGATGCCCTTGCAGTTCTGCGGACCGCTTCCAAGACACACGCGCTTTGGAGCATCGGCCCAGTCTATGCGGCTTCGCGCCGTCTTGTCTAAAGCGGCTTGCCGTTTTGTCTAAGCGCCTTCATGCGTCTTGTCTCAAGCGCCTTCATGCGTCTTGTCTGAAGCGCCTTCATGCGTCTTGTCGCTGATTGCCTTTCGCAGGAAACCCCCTGCCTTGGCGAGGGCTGCGCGTGCCTCCTCGACCTCAAGCCCGGTGATGGTCAGCAGGATCGCCAGCTTCACGTCGTTGCCGGTCCGGCCGAGCGCCTGGCGCGCCTGTGCCGCCGTGCAGCCTGTGGTCTGCATCACGATCCTGGTTGCCCTGGCGACCAGTTTCCTGTTGGAAGGATTAAGGTCCACCATCAGGTTCTGGTAGCTCTTGCCGATGCGGATCATCGAGGCTGTGCTCAGCATGTTGAGCACCAGCTTCTGCGCCGTTCCGGATTTCAGCCGGGTCGAGCCGGTCAGCACCTCGGGACCGACGACCGGCGAGATGGCGATGTCGGCGATGCCTGCTATGGTCGATGCCGGATTGCAGGACAGGGCGACCGTCGTTGCTCCCACCTGCCTGGCATAGTTCAGCCCGCCGATCACATAGGGCGTGCGCCCGCTGACCGCGATGCCGACCACCACGTCGTCCGGAGTGAGCTTGATGTCCTGCAAGGCCCTGGCGCCCGTCTTGGGATCATCCTCGGCCCCTTCGGTCGAGCGCACCAGCGCGTCGGGCCCGCCGGCGATCAGGCCAATGACCATGCCTTCCGGCACGCCGAAAGTGGGCGGACATTCCGAGGCGTCGAGCACGCCCAGCCGGCCGCTGGTGCCGGCGCCGATATAGATGAGCCGAGCGCCTTTCTGGAAGGCGAGCACGATGCGGTCGACCGCGGCCGCGATGTCCGGCAGCACCTTTTCGACCGCTGCCGGGACCACCCGGTCCTCGTCGTTGATCTTGCGCAGCACATCGATCGTCGGCAGCAGGTCGATGTCCATGGTCCGCGGATTGCGGCCTTCGGAAACCAGCCGGTCCAGCTCGGACATCAAACCTTGCTCGCTCATCCCGGTGCTTTCAAAATCAGGTCGCTCAGCCTGTGCCGGGAGTGGTTCCTCAACGGCTCCGGTACACGCGCACGTCGATCTATTGTCGCTACGCTGTTTCGTTAACGTCTTAGAATTCCATATTCGTTCCGTCAACGAAAAGATGGAATAAATTATTCCTCCGGTGTTAGCACTCGCCGGGCAACCTCCGGGCAAGAATGATCGCCCCGGAAACCGCGTCGCCATCGGCGGGTTTCAGGCGCCGGCGAACGTCGGGAGCGAGCCATGGTTCGAGCGGACTGGCGAGCCCGCCCAGCAGGGTCACGCGCGGCGCGCCTTTTTCGAAAAGCACCCGCACCAGCGTGTCGATCTGTTCGGCGGCCTTTTGCACGATGCGCCGTCCGGCCGGATCGCCCTGGTCGGCGTGGCGCATGACCATCGGCGCCACGGCCGCATAATCCGTGGCGCTGGCGCGGTCCATCCAGGCCACGGCTTGCATCGGGTCGTTCTCGAAACGCTGCATGACCTCCGCCAGCAGCGCCGTGCGCTCATGCCGGCCGTCATGGGCGCGCAACGCCAGTTGCACGGCCTTCAGCCCGAGATCGGCGCCGCTGCCTTCGTCGGAGATCGGAAAGCCATAGCCGCCGGCGCGCAGGTCGCGCCCTTCGACGAAGCCAAGGCCGATCGAACCGGTGCCGGCAATGACGATGGCGCCGTCCTGGCCCGAATGCGCGCCGAGGCAGGCGCCGACGCCGTCGCTGACGAAATCGATGCTGGCAAAGGGATGCGCGATCGCCCGCAGCGCCTCCAGCGCGCCCTTGCGGCCGATTCCGGCAAGACCGATCCCAGCGTGGATCCGGGTGGTCTCGGCCGCGCCGAACCCTGCCTCCTCGATCGCGGCGCCAAAGGCCTTGGCAACCGACGCCCAGGCCGCATCGATACCGAGCCGCGTCGACGCCGGACCGGAGAGGCCCTGTCCCAGCACGGTTCCTTCGGCGTCCTCGATACGGGCGCGACAGCCGGTTCCGCCGCCGTCGACGCCGAGAAAATAATCGGAGCGGCCGTTGTTCATGCGCTCAGCCGCTCGATGTCGGCGCCGCACAGACGCAGCTTGCGGTCCAGTTGCTCATAGCCACGGTCGAGGTGATAGACGCGGTTGATGGTCGTCTCACCCTCGGCGACCAAGGCCGCCAGCACCAGCGAGACCGAGGCGCGCAAATCGGTGGCCATGACTTGCGCGCCGTGCAGTCTCTCGCCGCCGCGCACCAGCGCGGTGGTGCCTTGCAGCTTGATGTTGGCGCCGAGCCGCATCAGTTCGGGAACATGCATGAAGCGGTTCTCGAAAATGGTTTCGCGCAGCAGCGACGCGCCCTGCGCGCAGCACATCAGCGCCATGAACTGCGCCTGGAGATCGGTCGGAAAGCCCGGATAGGGCTCCGTCGTGACGTCTGCGGCCTTGAGTGGCCGCTCGCGTGACACGATGAGCCCGCGGTCGCCAGGCCAGACGCCGACGCCGGTCGCCTCCAGCAGTTGCACCACCGAGGCCATGTGCTCGAGCCGGGCATGCGTCAGTTCCAGTTGCCCGCCGGTGATCGCCGCGGCGATGGCATAGGTGCCGGCCTCTATCCGGTCCGGAATGATGTCGTGCCTGGCCGCGCGCCAGTCCGTGTCGCCGGCGATCAGGATGCGATGCGTGCCGGCGCCTTCGACACGCGCGCCCATCGCGTTGAGGCAAGCGGCGAGGTCGGCCACTTCGGGTTCGCGCGCCGCGTTGAGGATTTCGGTTTCGCCCTTGGCCGTGGTCGCCGCCATCATGGCGGTTTCCGTCGCCCCGACCGACGGCGAGCTCAGCACGATGCGCGTGCCGGTGAGCCCGTTCGGCGCCGAGGCGACGATCAGCCCGTTCTCGATGGCGATCCGGGCGCCCAGTGCCGCGAGTGCTGCGACATGCATGTCGACCGGCCGCGCGCCGATCGCGCAGCCGCCGGGCAGCGAAACCCGCGCATGGCCGAAACGGGCGAGCAGCGGCGCCAGCACCAGCACTGTCGCGCGCATCTTTCTGACGGTGTCGTAAGACGTCTCCCTGGAAACGGCGGCACTGGTGTCGATCGTCGCGGCGTGGGCCGATCGCGTCACCTCGGCGCCGTGCAGCCGCACCACGCCGAGCATGTTCTCGACGTCGGTCACATCGGGCAGGTTGGTCAGTTCGAGCGGGTAGGGACTGAGCAGCGCCGCCGCGATCTGCGGCAGAGCGGCGTTCTTGGCGCCCGATATGGTGACCGCGCCTTGCAGCCTTTGCCCACCGACGATGCGCAGTCTGTCCATGGCTGAAACCTTATGCGACGAGTACCGGGCCGCGTCCGGCGCAGCTGCCAATCCCGAGCTCAATACGGCCCAGCTTGAGAATTAATTCCGCGTTCTTGGCTGTCAATCGAAATTGGAATAAATTATTCCTCGGCCGTGCAGCTGGACGCCAAAGCGCAAGGGGGATCATGTCCGTTCTGAACAGGATCAATGCCAAGCTCGACGGCATGGCGCCTGGCGATCGTGAGATCGGCCAGTACATCGTCGACAATCCGGACGAGATGCTGCGGCTGTCGACGGCTGCTCTTGCGGCCGAGATCGGGCGCAGCCAGTCGAGCGTCGTCAAATTCAGCCAGAAGCTCGGCTATGCCAGCTACCAGGAGCTCAAGCTCGCCGTCAGCGAAGCCAAGGCGCGGGAATGGCAGATGCCGGCCGGTATGATCCACGGTTCAATCGAGGTCGGCGACGGCTACCAGGTTATCTTGAAGAAGCTGATCGGCAGCAAGCTTCTGTCGATGGAGCGGACCGTCGCCGCCAACAGCGAGCGGATTATCTCCAGGGCGCTGGAACTGCTGGACGGTGCGCGCCGCATCCATCTGGTCGGCGTCGGTGCCTCCTCGCTGGTGGCGCGCGATTTCTCCTACAAGCTGATGAAGCTTGGCCGCAATGTGCTGCATGACAGCGACAGCCATATCCAGATGGCCAATGCCTCGACGCTCGGGCCTGGCGATGTGCTGTTCGCGCTCTCCCATTCGGGCGCCAGCATCGAAACCTTGCGCATAGCCGAGCTGGCCCGCCGGCGCGGCACCATGGTGATCGCCGTCACGGGCCTGCACGACAACCCGCTGGGCCGCGTTGCCGATATCTGCCTCTACACCATCGCCGACGAGGAGCGTGCGCGCTCATCGTCCATCACCGCGCGCGATGCGCAGCTCACGCTGACCGACCTTCTGTTCATCCTGCTGGTGCAAAAGCAGCCTAACGCCAATGACTACGTCCACAACAGCGAGGCGGCGGTCTCGGTGCTGAAGGCCGAACGGCCCTCGTAGCATGCCTGGACGCCGAGTCAGCCTTGGCGCGGCACGCCCCTGGCAAGCAGGTAGACGAGATACGGCCCGCCAAGCAGTGAGGCGAACAGGCCGACAGGCAGTTCGTACGGGAAGGCCGCCATGCGCGACAGCCAGTCCGACATGGTCATCAGCAAGGCGCCCAGAAGCATCGCCCCGGCAAGATGAATGCGTGCGCGCCAAAAGCCGAGGAGCCGGGCAAGGTGTGGCGCGATCAGGCCGACGAAGCTCAACGGGCCGACGATCAAAGCGGCCAGCGCTGTCAGGAGCGCGCTGACAACGACCAGCATCAGCCGCCCGCCGGCTACGGGCACGCCAAGTCCGCGCGCACTGTCGGCCCCGAGCGGCAGGATGTCCAGCCAGCGCGCGGCAAGAAAAAGCGGCAGCGTCAGCGGCAACAGGCAGGCCAGTGCAACGGATGCGTCCAGGGCGGTCGCCTGTCCGGTCGAACCGCTCAGCCAGCGCAACAGCACATAGGACTGTGTATTGCCCATCGCGATCGTCGCGGTGATCAGCGCGCTGCACAGTGCGCTCATGGCAATGCCGGCAAGCAGCAGTCGGTCGGCGCCGAATTTTGCCTTGGCGGCGATGGCCAGCATGGCGGCCAGTGCCGCCAGTGAGCCCAAGGCCGAGCCGGCGAGCTGCCAGCCGAGCCCGGCGGTTGCGCTGACCGTCAACACGGCGGTTAGGCCGGCGCCCGCGCCGGTGCCGACACCAAGCACTTCGGGGCTCGCCAGAGGGTTGCCGGTAACGCGCTGGATGACCACGCCCGCCGCCGCGAGCATTGCGCCGGCGGCCGCGGCCACGCCGACACGCGGCGCGCGCCAGGAGACGAGATCGGCCAGCAGGTCGCCGCCGGCGATCGACCACCCTGCCGGTCCGCGACCGACCACGAGGGCCAAGGCGGCGGCGGTAAATGTGAGCGCAAGCAGGAAGAGGATGACGCGCCAAGGCCGGGGGGCCTTGCGCGGCGTCACGCCATTGGAACCGAGATGCGGCCATTCGAACATGCGCAGCCGCGGCAGCAGCCACAGCAGCAGTGGGCTGCCCAGAAGCGCGGTTCCCGCGCCGGTCGGAATGCGCTCGCCGCCGGAGCCGGCGGCGAGCTGGACCAGCCCGTCCGTCAGCCACAGCAGTACTGCGCCGATCAGCGGCGCGGCGATCAGTTTCTGCCGCAACGTGCGCGCGCCCGAAAGCGTGGCGAGCGCCGGCGCGGCAAGGCCGACGAAACCGATGACGCCGATCTGCGCCGCGACGCTCGTCGCCATCCATACCGCAAGCGCGATGATGAGAAAGCGGCTGGTGTGGCGGGCAACGCCAAGGCCGCGGGCCGAGGCGTCGTCGAGGCCAAGGATGGTCAGCGGCCGCAGCAGCATCAATGCCGCGACAGCGCCGGCCGCCAGCCTCGTCGTCAGCGCGATGGCCGGTCCCCAATCCTGCTGCACCAGCGACCCGCCGCCCCAAATGAACAACGAGAACAGGTAGTCGCCATTGGCGAGGATCAGCGCGGCGCTGACGGAACTCGCCGTCAGCGCCACCATCATTCCGGCGAGCACGACCGACACCGGCTCCAGCCCGCGCCGCCAAGTCAACGCCAGCACAAGCAGCACAGCGGCGGTGCCGCCAGCAAAGGCGACCAGCCCTTGCGACCGTTCCATCAGCAACGGCGCGTAAAGCGAGGCTGCCGTCATTGCCAGTTGCGCGCCGCCCGAAATGCCGAGCGTCGATGGTTCCGCCAGCGGATTGCGCAGCACATGCTGCAACAGCAGGCCGGACAGGCCGAGCACGGCGCCCGCCAGCACCGCCACGACGGCGCGCGGCAGCGTGCTGTAGAACAGGATGACATGGCCGAGATCGCCCGGCACCGATGCCGGCTGCTGCATACCGGCGCGCCATGCGAACAAGAGTGCGGCCACCCCCGCAAGCAGGCCCCACAGGACGAGCGGCGGCAGCGCGCCGCCGATGGTGCGGTGAGGCATCTCGCTTCCGGCTGCGGCGCGCGCCCTCATGAAGCTTGACCCGCAAGCGCCGCCGCCGCCAGGCGCGCGAAGCGGCGCGCCGACGGCAGGCAGCCGAAATGGTTGATGGCTTCGAGCACCGCGACGCGGCCTTGGCGCACGGCCGGCAGCGCGTTCCACAAGGCATTGGTGGGAAGCGAGCGCCCGACATCCGCCGGCAAGGGCGAGACGATCAGGATAGAGGCCTCGGGCACCCGCGCCAGCGCCTCCAGGCCGACGGGTGCTGCCGCGCTGTAACTTGTCTCATCGGACCAGGCATTGACCAGGCCGAGCCGCGTGAGCACGTCACCGAACATGGAGTCGCGGCCGAAGGCGCGGAAGTGCCTGGAGTCGCCGAGGCTAATGACAAAGACCGGCCGTGCGGACGTCGCTGGCAAGGCGGCGCGACGCCGCGCTATATCGTCGGCGGTGTCGCCGACGTAACGCTGCGCCTCGGCCGGTCGTCCGAGCTTTTCGCCCAGCGCCAGCGTTGCTACCTCGGCGAGAGCGTAGGGCCGCACTCCGGCATCGTAGACGGTTTGCGCGAACACCGGCGCTATGCGCTCCAGAATCGGGCGTTGGTACTCGTAGAAATTGGAGATGACGATCAGGTCCGGCGCGACGATGCGCAACAGCTCGTAGTTGGGCGTGCCGCGCAGTCCGAGATCGGTCACGGATTGGGGAACGGCAGGCTCGACCGCAATCCTGCGGAACTGGATCAGTTCGGTGGCCGCCGCCGGCTCGACGCCGAGCGCCAGAAGCGTTTCCAGCATGCCCCAATCGATCGCGGCAACACTTATCGTCGCGGTCCTGCCGGCAACCGGCGGCAGCAAGGCCGCGGCCGCCAGCGCAAGCACCTGCCGTCTGTTGGGCGGATGGATCATTGCCGGCGGGTTTGGTCCATGATTACCAACTCGTGTGCGCCTTCAGCTTGAAGGAGCGGCCTTCGCCGTAGGAGCAGGTGAGCGTTGTCTGGCAGCCCGACACATAGGTCTTGTCGAAGAGGTTGGTGATGTTGAGGTCGACGCCCCAGTTCTCCTTCTCGTAGCCGAGCTTAAGGTCGGCCAGCGTCACCGCCGGAACCTTCGCCGTATTCTCATTGTCTGCCCATGAGGAGCCGATATAGCGCAAACCGCCGCCAATCGAGATGCCGTCATACCAGTCGCCACGGAAGGTGTAATCGACCGATGCGGAAGCCATCACTTCCGGCACGATGAAAGGCGTCTTGCCGATAAGCGCCGGGTTGGCGTCCCTGGTAATGTCGATATCGTAAGCTGTGAATGCACCGGTAACCCGGAAATCCTCCGTCACGTTCACCTTGCCTTCGAGCTCAACGCCGCGTGAACGCACCTCGCCGGTCTGCATCTGGGTGAAGGGAGTGACATTCGACGGCACGTTCTGACGGGTCAGGTCGAACAGCGACAGGGTGAACAGGCCATCGACAAAAGTCGGCACATACTTCACGCCGACTTCGTACTGCGTGCCCTCTTCCGGCTTGAACAGATTGCCCACCGCGTCGGTGCCGATGATCGGATTGAAGAAGGTGGCGATGCTGGCATAGGGGGTTACGCCGTTGGCGAACTCATAGGCCAGACCGGCGCGGCCGGAGAAATCGCCAACCGTGCTGCTCTGCGTGCTGGAGCCCGCCGAGTAATAGGTCGGGCGGTTGTCGGCTTCGAGCCAGCCACGGTCGTAGCGGCCGTTCAGTGTCACCAGCCAGCCATCGCCGAAGCGCATTTGATCCTGTGCATAGAAGCCAAGCTGCTTCTGCGTCAGGTCCTGATTGAGATAGCTGACGCGAGGCGTCAGCGGCGAACCGTACACCGGATCGAAAGCGTCGATCGGATTGTCATAATTGGGATCGTAGAGGCCGGACGACTGTACCTGGTCGATGTTGTAATATTTGAAATCGACGCCAGCGAGGATCGTATGTTCGATCGCTCCGGTCGCTACCTTGCCTTCGATCTGGTTGTCGGCCAGGAAGGTCTTGGCCGTGGTGTCATGATCGAAATTGATCCGCGCCAGCTCGGTCGGCCCTCCGATGGTTGACCAGCCGTTCGGATAGACGCTGACCTCGTCGATGTCGGCGGCGATGAAACGGGCGTTGGAGCGAACGGTCCAGTCATTGTCGAACGTGTGCTCGAACTCGTAGCCGAGCGAGCCCTGCTCGCGCTTGTAGAGGTCGATGTTCGGTTCCGTGAAGTTCGCATCGGGATCGATGCGGCCATAGTTCACGCCGCCGACACTGTGATCGATCACGGTTCCATCATAGGGCAGGAAGCTGCCGCCATTATGGTTCTCGTCGATGTGGCTGTAATTGGCCAGTATGGTTAGCGTGGTCGCTTCGTCCGGCTTCCAGCTAATGCTCGGCGAGATGAAGCCGCGCCAGCCGTTCTGCAGGTCGCTGTAGGTATCGCCGCCGGCGACCTTGCCCGTCATCCGGTAGCTGACCGTGCCGTTGTTGGCGACATCGCCGATGTCGAAGCCGAGATAGACATTGCCGGCATCGTTGACGCCGGTTTCGACATAGCGCGTGCGTTCGAAGTCCGGGCGCTTGCTGACATAGTTGACCATGCCGCCGGGATTGCTGCCGCCATAGAGCACCGAGGCCGGGCCTTTCAGCACTTCGATGCGCTCAAGGCCAAAGCTGTCGACATAGAAACCGCCGAAACCATAGCTGAACAGCTGGAGGCCATCCATGTAGGTGCCGGTGGCCGTTGCATCGAAGCCGCGAATGTACATCCAGTTGGTGTCGCTGTCGGGGCCAAAAGGCTGCGCAAAGACGCCGGCGGTGTAGCGCAGCGCCTCGTCAGCCTTCTGTGCACCCTGATCCTCGATCTCCTGCCGTCCGACCACCGAGACGGATTGCGGGACTTCCTTGATGTCGGTCGCCGTCTTGGAACCGGTTCTGGTCGTCTTGGCGACGACGCCGTCGACCGGCCCGGTCGCCCTGTCTCCGGCCTCGCCCTCAACCACGATCGGTTCAAGCTGGGTGCTGGATTGCGCCGTCTGCGCGAACGCCGGCATTGGCGGGATCATCGCGGCAGCCGCCACGCCGGCCCCCAGAAGCGCCTTGATCCGATAGATTCTGCTCATCAGGAAAGTCCCCGCCTGTGGTCGTTGAGATACTTGATGGTTTATATCAACTTATCTGCGGGTCATTGGATGGATTTGGGCGGCTTGTCCATTCCTGTCCAAACC
Source organism: Mesorhizobium sp. ESP-6-2 (assembly GCF_020164675.1). Taxonomy (NCBI): domain Bacteria; kingdom Pseudomonadati; phylum Pseudomonadota; class Alphaproteobacteria; order Hyphomicrobiales; family Phyllobacteriaceae; genus Mesorhizobium; species Mesorhizobium sp. ESP-6-2. Next base: position 392,055 of record NZ_JAIUGT010000004.1, on the reverse strand, counting down.
ACGGACATCGCGGCACTATGTTGCGGAAATGTCACTGGCGGTTTGCGCTCTTCATCCACGCACCGGGCGCCAATCCGACCACGGACTTGAACACGCGGGTAAGGTGCGCCTGGTCGAAGAAGCCGGTAGCCTGGGCGATGTCGCCAAGCGAGACAGCCTCATGCGCCATCATCGCCTTTGCCCTGTCGATCCGCGCCTGCATCTGCCAGCGGTGCGGCGGCACGCCCGTTGCCGCCTTGAAGGCATGGCTGATCGCGGTTTCGGACAGGCCGGTCAGCGCGGCAAGATCAGCAAGGCGGATCCTGTCCAGGCAGTGGGCGTCGATGTAGTCGGTGACGAGCCGCAGCTTGCGGCGGGACAGGGGCGTCCGGCGCCTGGCGGCACTTGGCCGGTCTATCTGGAAAAGGCATGCGAACAAGGCGTTGAGCAGACCTTCGCCATAAAGATCATGCAGCTTCCGCTCGCTGCCGCATTCAGCGGCGATCAGGCCGGCAAGCGTGGCGATCCGATCATCGCGAAACTGGAGGCGCGACATCTGCAAGGCATCGCGATCGAGGCTGCGGCCGAAGCGGCGGGTCAGTATCGCCGCGTCGAAATGCAGGTCGAGATGCCTGATCCGTTTGAGACCCTCGACGCGGCCGCGGATCGGCACCCCGGCCGGTATATAGGCTATGGAAAACGCCTGGTTGTGACGGCGCGGTTCGCCCTGGGCGCCTTCGACGACGAAGGCGCCGTCGCCGTCGACGCCGAGAGCGACGAACAGCCGGGGGTCGGGAGAGACGTAATAACCCTCGGCATTGTCACCGCATGAGACATCCCAGAGGTCGGCGACCACCCCGTCCCAGACGTGCCATTTCAGGTCGCCGATTACGGCAAATCCCTGAATCCGGCTCTCCATGCGCGCAACGAAGGTCAATTCCGCTGTCCTGGCCATAATACATGACAAAACTATTCATGTTTATGCCCGGTCAGCGACTGCACCGCAAGCCCTTGCGTTGCCGCTGCCGTCGGTCAGCCGAGCCTCAGACGCTTTCGAGATAGGTCTCGATCTCGAAGTCGCTGACGTTGAGCGCGAACGTATTCAGTTCCTGGCGTTTGCAGGCGATGAAAGAGTGGCGCAGGATCGCCGGGAAGATCTCCGCCACATGCGTCCCGCTTTCAAAGGCCGCGATCGCGGATGCCCAGTCCGGCGGCAGCTTGGCCGCGGCAAGGCCTTGCCCGTCGTTCCCGGTCGGGTCGCCCGGTGACATCTGCCTTTCGATGCCGACCAGTGCCGCGCCCAGTATGGCGGCAAGCACAAGATAGGGATTGGCGTCCGCTCCCGACACGCGATGCTCGATGCGGCGCGCACCGGTCGGGCCGCCGGGAATGCGGATCGCGACCATGCGGTTCTCGTAACCCCAGGCGACGGCGGTCGGCGCGTAGGATCTCGGCCGGAGCCTGCGGTAGGAGTTGAAATGTGGCGCGAACACCAGCGTGCTCTCGGCCATCGCCGCCAGCAGTCCGCCGACAGCGTGGCGCATAATGCCGGAGCCCTGGTCGGTGCCGTCGTCGAAGACGTTGCGCCCATTGGCGTCGACAAGGCTGAAATGGACGTGGAAGCCGTTGCCGGCCCGGTCGCCATAGGGCTTGGCCATGAAGCAGGCGGCAAAGCCGTGCTTGCGGGCAATGCCCTTAACCGTGCGCTTGAACAGGACGGCGTCGTCGGCTGCCCGCAGCGCGTCCGCGACATGGTTCAAATTGATCTCGAACTGACCGACGCCGTTCTCGGCGATTGCCGTATCGACGGGAATGCCTTGTGCCCGGCAGGCTTCGTAGATGTCGTGGATGAAGGCCTCGAAGTCGTCGATCTCGTCGATAGACAGTGCCGCGTCGGAGTCCAGACGCCGCCCGGTGACCGGCGAGACGGGCCCGACCGGCCGCTGCGATTGCGGATCGACAAGGTAGAATTCGAGCTCGGTCGCGGCCACAGGGGTCAGCCCCAAAGCCTTGTAGCGATCGAGGATGCGGGCCAGCGCCCGCCGGGGATCGCCGAGATACGGCGCGCCGCCTTCGTCGGCGAGCCAGAGCGGGATGAGGGCGGTCGGATGCGCCGTCCAGTTCACGGGAAGGATGCCGCGGCCGGTCCACTGGCACAATCCGTCTGCGTCGCCGGTCGAGAACACCAGCGCGTTGCCTTCGATATCCTCGCCCCAGATGTCCAGCCCGATCAGCGAATAGGGCATGCGCAGCTTGCCCTCCAGCGCCTTGCGCGCCTGCTCGACGGGGATGCGTTTTCCCCGCATGATGCCATTGAGGTCGCACACCGCGGCCCTCAGGCTCTGGATGTCGTTTCGGCTCTCAAGCCAGTTCAAAACGTCCGCAATTGCATCGCCCAATTTCCAACCTCTGGTTTCGAAGGGTGCCCGCGCCCTGACGGGCTGCACTATCCCTGGTAAAAATGTCTTGTGATTTTCGGAACCCGTATCCGGCCCAGCCGGAACGTTTCCCTATTTTTTCAAGTCACTAGCTGGGATGTCGGGAGGCATTTCAAAACCAATTGCGCGATCTGCGATCGCAACATAGAGGTAAGGACGCGGAAAGCCAAGGCTCGGCATCGGGCTCAGCGCGCAGCGGCTGCGGCCGCTGTGGCGGTCTGAAACGCCCCTATCACAAATCTTGACCTTCCCCGCACTTGCACCTCTGGCCGCTCTCTGGCTTTTTGGGACACCCATCCGAGCGGACTGATTCGTCACGCCGCTCTGCGTCGGTTGCCGTTTTGCGGTGTGATCGATCTGGCGGGGCGTGAAGCGCGAGCGACTGGCGAAGGAGAAGAGGCATGGCCGAGTTCAAGAAGCCCGAGATCTCCGAGATGAGACCCAAGATCACCGTTGTCGGCGTCGGCGGGGGCGGCGGCAACGCCATCAACAACATGATCGCCGAGCAGCTTCAGGGCACCGAATTCATTGCCGCCAACACAGACGCACAGGCGCTCACCATGTCCAAGGCGACGCGGCTGATCCAACTCGGCGCGCATGTGACCGAAGGGCTGGGCGCCGGATCGCTTCCCGAGATCGGCCGCGCCGCGGCCGAGGAATCGCTGGACGAGATCATGGACCATCTGGCCGGCACCCATATGTGCTTCGTCACCGCCGGAATGGGCGGCGGCACCGGAACCGGCGCCGCGCCGGTGATCGCCCAGGCGGCGCGCAAGGCAGGCATCCTGACGGTCGGCGTCGTCACCAAGCCGTTCACTTTCGAGGGCAGGCGCCGCATGCAGATGGCCGAAGAGGGGATCGAGCGGCTGCGCGAAAGCGCCGACACCGTGATCGTCATCCCCAACCAGAACCTGTTCCGGATCGCCGACGCCAAGACCACCTTCGCCGATGCCTTCGTCATCGCCGACCGGGTCCTCTATGCCGGCGTCAGCTGCATCACCGATCTCATCGTCAAGGAAGGCCTGATCAACCTCGACTTCGCCGACGTCAAATCGGTGATGCGCGGCATGGGCCGCGCCATGATGGGAACGGGCGAGGCGTCAGGCGATAGCCGGGCGATGAAGGCGGCGGAAGCCGCCATCGCCAACCCGCTGCTGGACGAGATGTCGATGAAGGGAGCCAAGGGCGTGCTGGTCTCGATTTCCGGCGGCCGCGACATGACCCTGTTCGAGGTCGACGAGGCCGCCACGAGAATCCGTGAAGAGGTCTATGAAGACGCCGACATCATCGTCGGCGCCATCTTCGACAAGAGCATGGAAGGCCGGTTCCGGGTTTCGGTTGTGGCCACCGGCCTCGACCGCGGGCTCGGCGTGGAAGATGCCGATGCCGGCATGGCGCACGACCATTCGATGCCGTCCGCGGCGCGGACGTTGCAATAGGGTCTGCTCGCGGGCGGCCTTTGCTGCCACTAGGCACATCGACGTCGCTCGGCCCATCACGCGATCCAGCCGGGACCTGATCACCGAAGGCGGCTTGCCGAATGCTGGGAACCGTTCACCGGCGAGCCGCTGGGCGGCGGCGCTTCACCTGGGCGGCGGCGATGGTGATCGGGTTCCTGCGCGAAATATAAGCCGACACCGCTTTCTTTTGAGCGGTCGCCGTGGCCCTGATAGGTGCCGCGTGTCAGGTGTTCGCATGTCCATTCTCGTTGACAATCAGCGCCCCTTTTTGAACCTCGCGTGATTTGCAGGCGCTTGGCGCTTGACTCCGACGCGTCCGTGTGAAAAATTTTGCAGAAACTGAAAAAAATATCAAAGGGCGGAACGTGGTTGGATTTGGAAACGGCCTCTTGCGCGATGATGAAACCGGCATGGCGGCACGCGCCGCCTGGCTTCATTACGCTGGCGGCCTGACCCAGTCCGAGGTTGCCAAGCGCCTCGGGCTGACCAGCCTCAAGGCCCACCGCCTCATCACCAAGGCCAATCAGGAAGGGCTGGTGAAGGTCTATATCGACGGCGAAGTCTCGGAGTGCGTCGAGCTCGAGGACGAGCTGTCGCGCCGCTACGGCCTCGATTATTGCGAGGTGGTTCCCGATTTCGATTCCGAGGAATTGCCGCTCAAGGCGCTCGGCATCGCCGGCGCGCAATTCCTCAAGCGTGAGATCGAACGCGGCGAGCAGGCGCTGATCGGCGTCGGCCATGGCCGCACGCTCGCCGCCTGCGTGGAATACCTGCCGCGCAGCTCGACAGACAAGATCCGCTTCGTTTCGCTGCTCGGCGGCCTGACGCGGAAGTTCTCCGCCAACCCGCATGACGTCATTCACCGCCTCGCCGAGCGCACCGGCGCCGAAGCCTATGTGATGCCGGTGCCGATGTTCGCCAACACTGTGGACGACCGCGCGGTGTTGCTGGGACAGAAGGGCATCAGCGAGGTTTTCGATCTCGCAAGATCCGCCGACCTTTTATTTGCCGGCATCGGCACGGCCGAACGCGAAGCCTCGCTCGTCGCCACCGGCATGATCGAGAAGGGCGAGATGGAGGAGATCCGCCGCAATGGCGGCGTCGGCGAATTGCTCGGCCATTTCTTCGACGATGCCGGCAAGGCGGTGGCAACAACCCTTTCCAACCGGGCGCTGGCGCTGGCGCGCGAGGACATCGCCAGCCGCCGGATCGTCGCGGTCGCCGGCGGCAAGGTCAAGGTTCGAGCCGTCAAAGCGGTGCTGGAGGGCCGCTATCTCAAGGGCCTGATAACTGATGAGCGGACAGCGCGATCGCTCGTGGAGGAGACGCCGGTCGGGTAGCCGGCGTCGGTTCAGTTAAAACTACCCTGTGGAGGAGAAGACCAAATGCATGAGAAAGAGAAAGACCTCATTGACGCTTTCCTGCGCGGACAAGTCGACCGTCGTGGGCTGATCAAGGGCCTGGGTGCGATGGGCCTTGCCGCCGGTACGGCCGGTACGCTGCTCAATCTTGGGCAGACCCGGGCGCTGGCCGCCGACTTCGATTGGAAGGCGCACCAGGGCAAGACCATCAAGCTCTTGCTCAACAAGCATCCCTATGCCGATGCGATGATCGCCGACCTCGAGAACTTCAAGCAGCTGACCGGCATGAATGTCGTCTACGACGTGTTCCCGGAAGACGTCTATTTCGACAAGGTCACGGCGGCGCTGTCGGCGAGTTCCCCCGAATACGACGCCTTCATGACCGGCGCCTACATGACCTGGACCTACGGCCCTGCCGGCTGGATCACCGACCTCAACGAATGGATCAAGGATCCGGCCAAGACCAACCCGAACTATGCCTGGGATGATCTCCTGCCGGGCGTCAAGGCGTCCTGCGCCTGGAACGGCACTCCCGGCGGCGCGCTCGGTTCCGAAGATGCCAAGCAGTGGTGCATTCCGTGGGCCTTCGAACAGAACAACATTACCTACAACAAGGGTATGTTCGACAAGGCCGGCGTCGGCATTCCGGGCAATCTGGACGAGATGATCACGACGGCGGCCAAGCTGCAGAAGGATATTGGCGGCGGCGTCTACGGCATCGGCGTGCGAGGCTCGCGCTCCTGGGCGACGATCCATCCTGGCTTCCTGTCGGCCTATGCCAACTTCAACGAGAAGGACCTCAACGTCTCCGCCGACGGCAAGCTGTCGGCCGCTATGAACACTGCCGGCTCCAAGGCCTTCCACGCCAAATGGGTGCAGATGATCCAGGAGAGCGGACCCAAGGACTGGTCAACTTACACTTGGTACCAGGTCGGCGCCGATCTCGGCGCCGGCGCTTCGGCGATGATCTTCGACGCTGACTGCCTCGGCTACTTCATGAATGGCGGCGACAACAAGATGGCCGGCAAGCTCGCCTATGCCGCCTTCACCGCCAATCCCGAGGCCAAGGCTTCGACGCCCAACATCTGGATCTGGTCGCTGGCGATGTCCAATTTCTCGAAGGACAAGGACGCGACCTGGTACTTCCTGCAATGGGCTTCGGGTCCCGAGCACGGGCTGTTCGGCGCCACCAAGATGGATTTCGTCGATCCGGTCCGCCAGTCGGTTTGGAAGGACGAGATGTTCCGCGAGAAGCTGAAGAAGAGCTATCCCGGCTATGTCGAGATGTTCGACGCCTCGGCACCGGGCGCCAGCATCAAGTTCACCGCGCAGCCGCTGTTCTTCGATCTCACCACCGAATGGGCGGCGACGCTCCAGAAGATGGTGGCCAAGGAAGTGCCGGTCGACGAAGGCCTCGACAAGCTGGCCGAAAGCATCAACGGACAGCTCAAGGAAGCCGGCCTCGGCTAAGAGGTGGCGAGGGCCGGCCTGCTTTGGCAGGCCGGTCCTCACCGGACCTTCTCACATATGCGACGCGGTGCCGTAAGGTCGCCGCCATTCGCCCGACCGGCCGCCTTGCTCCCTTGGGCGGCCGGCAGGGCGGAGCGACAGGGACAACGGAGCAGCACGATGACTGCGGTAGTATCGCAAAGGCCCAGGCCTTCGGGCTTCAGGATCAGCAAGAGAGTGTTGCCCTATGTGCTCAGCCTGCCGGCTCTGCTGGTCTGCATCGGCATTCTGATCCCGTTCCTGACCTCGGTCGTCTATTCGTTCCAGCGCTACCGGCTGAGCCAGCCTTGGGCGCGTCAGTTCAACTGGGGCGACAATTACATCAGCTTCTTCACCGATCCGAAGTTCTGGAACACGCTCAAGGTCTCGCTGCTCTATGCCGGCACTACGGTGGTGCTGGAACTGCTTCTCGGTCTCGCCATCGCGCTGCTTTTGCAGAAGCGCTCGACCCTGAACAACTTCATCTCGATCATGCTGCTGATGCCGCTGATGACGGCGCCGGCATTAGCCGCGCTGATGTGGAAGCTGATGACCAATCCAGGCTTCGGCGTCTTGAGCTATCTCGCCAGCCTCATCGGCTTGCAGGATTTCCGCTGGGCCTCGTCGCCGTCGACGGCTTTGTTCACCGTCGTTCTCGTCGATATCTGGGTCTACACGCCGTTCATCATGATCCTGCTGCTTGCCGGCCTGCGCAGCCTGCCGACGCAGCCGTTCGAGGCCGCCGCGCTCGACGGGGTGCCGAGGAGCTTCGTCTTCTTCCGCATCACGCTGCCGATGCTGACGCCCTACATATTGACGGCGACCCTGTTCCGTCTGCTCGATTCCATCCAGCAGTTCGACATCATCTATGCCATGACCCAAGGCGGCCCGGGCGACACGCTGACCGTCTTCCAGGTCGAGGCCTATCTCAATTTCTTCCAGTCGACCAATGTCGGCCGTTCGGCGGCGCTCATGATCATTCTGTGGGCGATCACCTATTTCCTCTCCAACATCTTCATCAAGAACTGGCTGCGGCTGCGCGAACGCGCCCGCGGCCAGGCATAGGAGGCGGCCATGGAACACACCTCCCTTGTCGAACGCATCTTGCGCGGCGCGGCACTCACGCTGGTCGTGATCTTCTTCATGTTCCCGATCGTCTGGATCCTGATGATGTCGTTCCAGACCAACGAGACCATCCTGCGCATCCCGCCGCAACTCATCTTCGAGCCGACGCTCGCAAACTACACGGCACTGATCACGGGCAAACTGATGACGGCAGCCGGCACGCTCGACATCGCCTTCATGCGCAATCTGTGGAATTCGGTGTTCCTGTCGGTGACCTCGGTCGCGGTCTCGCTGCTGCTCGGCGTCCCGGCGGCCTACGCGTTCGCGCGGCACAAGTTCCGCGGCTCGGAGGACATCGCCTTCACGCTGCTGTCGTTCAGGTTTGCGCCGGCCCTGCTGGTGCTGTTGCCGCTCACGCTCTATTTCCAGAAGCTCGGGTTGGCCAACACCTATATCGGGCTGATCTGGGTCTACCAGCTGATCTGCCTGCCGCTGATCCTGTGGATCGTGCGCGGCTATTTCGAGGATATTCCCGCCGACATCGAATATGCCTATCGCATCGGCGGCCATTCCTGGTTCGCCACTTTCCGCAAGATCGCGCTGCCGCTCGCCGGCCCCGGCATTGCCGCTGCCGGCCTGCTCGCCTTCATCTTCGCCTGGAACAATTTCGTTTTCGCGCTGGTGCTGGCCTCGGCCGACAAGCAGCCGGTGACGGTCGGCGCGCTCGCCTTCATCACCTCCTCGGGCATCCAGTACGGCCAGATCTCGGCGGCCATCGTCCTGTCGATCACGCCGACTCTGGCGCTCGCCCTCTACGCGCAGCGCTATCTGGTCGAGGGCCTGTCACTCGGCGCGGTGAAGGGGTAGTTCCATGGCCAGCCTCGAACTCAGAAACCTCGTCAAGCGCTACAAGAGCCAGACCGTGCTCGACAATCTGTCGCTGACCGTCGCCGACGGCGAGACGCTTGTCCTGTTCGGACCCTCCGGCGCCGGCAAGACGGTGCTGTTGCGCCTCGTCGCCGGCGTCATCGACCCCGATGAAGGCAAGATCCTCATCGGCAGCGAGGACATGACCGATGTCGACGCTGAATTCCGTGGCGTCGGCATGGCGTTCCAGAACTTCGCGCTGTTTCCACATATGAGCGCATTCGACAACATCGCGACGCCGCTGGAGGCCAAGCGTTCGTCGCAGGGCGCGATCAAGGCCGGCGTTGAGAGCGTCGCCAAGCTGTTGAAGATCGCCCATGTGCTCTCCCATAAGCCGCGTGCGCTCTCCAATGGCCAGAAGCAGCGCACCGCGCTTGCCCGTGCGCTGGTCGGCTCGCCGCCGCTGCTGCTGCTCGACGATCCCTTGCGCAATGTCGACGCCAAGCTGCGTTTCGAGATGCGGCTCGAACTGCCGCGGCTGCTCGCAGACCGCGGCGCCACCGTCGTCTACGTCACCCAGGATTATAAGGAAGCCATGGCGCTCGGCGACCGCATCGCGGTCATGTCGCAAGGCGTCATCAGCCAGCTCGGTACGCCCGAACAGATCTATCGCGAGCCGGCAAATATCGAGATCGCGCGGCTGTTCGGCGATCCGACCATCAACCTGCTCGACGTCAAGCCGGCGCTTGGCGCCAAGGGAATCCATGTCGCCTTGTCCAATGTGCAGGTCCATCTCGGCGGGGCTCCCGAGACCGCGGTCGGCCGCGACTGCATCATCGGGCTCAGGCCGGAAGCACTGCATTTCGTCGGCGAAAATGAAGCGGGCGCCATTCCGGTGACGGTCGAGGCCGAAACGCCGCTCAACGAAAAGATCGTCACGCTGGTGCGCACGCTGCGCGGCCGCGAAATCCTGGTCTCGCGCCCGGCCGGAACACCGGGCCGCAGCGAAGGCAAGGCTTATATCGCCGTCGACGGCAAGAGCGCCCTGTTATTCGATCGCGCCAGCGGCGAGCGCATCGGCTCGAAGAACGTCGTCAGCTTGCGCAACGGAGAAGCGGCATGAGCGCGAGCGCACTCACCATTTCCGGTGTCGACAAATTCTATGGCCCGATCGACCGGGGCGTCCACGCCGTCAAGAAGCTGACGATGGAGATCGGCAAGGGCGAGATCGTGGCGCTGCTCGGTTCGTCCGGCTGCGGCAAGACCTCGACGCTGCGCATGATCGCCGGCTTCGAGGAGGTGTCGCGTGGCGCGATCTCGGTCGCCGGCCGCCAGGTGCACACGCTGCCGCCGGTCAGGCGCAACGTGGCGATGGCTTTCGAGGGCTATTCGCTCTACCCGCCGCTGACGGTGCGCGAGAACATGGCCTTCGCGCTCAAGGCGGCCCGGCTACCCAGAAGCGAGGTCGAGGCCAGGGTCGCCAGCATCGCCAAATTGCTCGAGATCGAGGATATATTGGAGCGTTACCCAAGTTCCATCTCCGGCGGCCAGCAGCAGCGCGCCAGCCTGGGCCGGGCGCTGATCCGCGACGCCGATTTGCATCTGCTGGACGAGCCGATGGGGCAGCTCGAACCGCAGCTCCGCGCCGTGCTGCGCGGCCGTATCAAGCATTTCATCAAGGAACGCGGCTTGACCGCGATCCTAGTCACCCACGACCAGACCGAAGCCAATGCGCTTGCCGACCGCATCGCGGTGATGGAAGGCGGCGTGCTGCAGCAATTCGATACGCCGGACAGGATCAAGGAGCGCCCGGCGAATCTGTTCACCGGCACCTTCGTCGGCGAGCCGCCGATGAACGTCTTCGAGGCCTATGTCGGCACGACCGCCGGCCGCATCAATCTCAGGCTGCCCGACGGCCTGTCGCTCGACTACGACAAGGACGCCTTCAGTGCTCCCGTCCGCGACCAGCTGCTCAGCCGCGAGCGGGTGGTCATCGGCATCAGGCCTTACGCGGTGCGGCGCTCGAAGGAGGGTGTTCCCGCCAGGGTCTCGGCCAACCAGTGGCTTGGCGACCAGACCCATATAGCGGCCGATTTCGCCGGCGGCTCGCTGGTCCTGGTCGAGCACGACCGCACCCGGCTGGATCTTGGCACGCCGATCAATGTCAGCATCGACCCGAAGAACCTGCATGTCTTCGACCAGGCGAGCGGCGAGGCCATCTCGCACGGCATGGAGCTCGCCTGATGCGTGATCTCTTGATCGGTATCGATGCCGGCACCTCCGTCATCAAGTCCATCGCCTTCGACACGAAAGGCCGGCAGATCGCCGCCGCGGCAACGCCGAACCATTACGAGACGCTGCCGGGCGGCGGCGCCGAACAGGATCTTGCGCGCACATGGGCCGATGCGGCGGCGACCTTGCGCCAGCTCGCCGACAAGGTGCCCGATCTCGCCGGCCGGACCGTCGCCATCGCGGTGACCGGGCAGGGCGACGGCACCTGGTTGATCGACGGCAAGGGCGAGCCGGTGGCAAAGGGCTGGCTCTGGCTCGACGCGCGCGCCGCCGGTGTCGTCGAGGAGATCCGCGCGCGGCCGGAGGACAGGCTGCGCTTCGAAAAGACCGGCAGCGGACTCGCCGCCTGCCAGCAGGGCTCGCAGTTCGTGTTCATGAAGCGCAACATGCCAGAGATGCTCGCCAAGGCGGCGACGGCGTTTCACTGCAAGGACTGGCTCTATTTCAAGCTGACCGGCGAGCGCGCCACCGACCCGTCGGAGGGAACCTTCACCTTCGGTGATTTCCGCACCCGCGACTATAACGAGGATGTGCTCGACGTGCTCGGCGTCGCGGACCTGCGGCATCTCCTGCCGCCGGTCACCGACGGCACGAGGCACAGTGCCGGTCTGTCGCAGGCGGCCGCCGCTGCGACCGGTATGCTTGCCGGCACGCCGGTCGTGCTCGGCTATGTCGACGTCGTCTGCACCGCGCTTGGCGCCGGCCTGCTCGACCGCGAGCGCAAGCCCGGCTGCACCATCATCGGCTCCACCGGCATGCATATGCGGCTGGCCGAGACGCCGGACGACGTGCAACTGAACGAGGCGGCAACCGGCTACACCATGGCCATGCCGGCGCCCGGCGTGTTCGCGCAGATGCAGTCCAACATGGCCGCGACGCTCAACATCGATTGGGTGCTTGGGCTGGCCTCCGGCATCCTCGCCTCGCAAGGCATCACCCGCAGCAATGGCGAGATGATCGCGCTCGTCGATACCTGGATCGCGGCCTCGCAGCCCGCCTCTCTGCTCTACCAGCCCTATGTGTCCGAGGCCGGCGAGCGGGGGCCGTTTGTCGATGCCAATGCGAGAGCCGGCTTCGTCGGCATTTCCTCGCGTCACGGCTATGCGGACCTGGTGCGCGCCGTCTTCGAGGGATTGGCCTTCGCCGCGCGCGATTGCTACGCCGCCATGGGGCCATTGCCGCGCGAGATCCGGCTGACCGGCGGCGCCGCTCGAAGCCCGGCGCTGCGCAAGATCCTCGGTGCCGCCGTCGGCGCAGACATCCGCACCAGCCAGCGCGAGGAGGCCGGGGCGGCCGGCGCGGCGATGATCGCGGCGGTCTGCGTCGGCCTGTACAAGTCGATGGACGAATGCGTCGCGGAATGGGTAACGCCGCTGCTTGGCGAGGCCGAGCCGAGCGATCGGAGCCTCGCCGCGATCTACGACAGGATGACCCCATCCTACATGTTGGCGCACCAGGCGTTGCGGCCGGTCTGGCGCGCGATGGCTTCAGTGCAGGCAAATTGAGAAGTCGAGTATGCCCAGGAAAATAGCGATCATTGGCGACAACTTCATGCTTCCGGAGGTGTTTCGCGCCAAAATCGAGAAGGTCGCGAGTGGTGACCTCGATGTGAGGACATTGCAGACGGCCTGGCCCGACGAGCCGATGGAATTCGGCGATCCGGCGCTCGGCCTCGACAAGGTCAAGGAGTATTTCGGCCGTCCCGACGAGGTCGTCGAGTTCATTGGCGACGCCGAGATCCTCGTCACCCAGCTTGCACCCTTGTCGGAGGGCATGATGCGGCGCCTGCCGGCGCTGAAGCTCGTCGCGGTGTCGCGCGGCGGCCCGATCAACATCGACATGGAAGCGGCCCGCACGCATGGCATCACCGTCGTCAATGTGCCCGGCCGCAACGCGACCGCCGTGGCCGAATTCACCATCGGCGCGATATTGGCCGAAACACGGCTGATCCGGGTCGGCCACGAAGCGCTGCGCAGGGGCGAGTGGCGCGGCGATCTCTACCGCGCCGACCGCACCGGCCGCGAGCTTAGCGAAATGACCGTCGGCGTAGTCGGCTATGGCAACATCGGCACGAAAGTGGTCAGGCTGTTGCGCGCCTTCGGCTGCCACGTCCTGGTCAGCGACCCCTATGTGCAGTTGAGTGCAGAGGATCGCAATGCCGGCGTCGAACTCGTCGCACTGGATGATCTCCTGTCCCGTTCCGATGTGATCACGCTGCATTCGCGGGTGACGCAGGAGACGCGCGGCCTCATCGGCAAGGACGCCATCGCGCGGATGAAACCCGGCGTGATCTTCGTCAACACGGCGCGTGGGCCGCTGGTCGACTATGACGCCCTCTATGAGGCCCTTGTTTCAGGGCAGATCGCCAGTGCCATGCTGGAGACGTTCGCGGTCGAGCCGGTGCCGTCGGACTGGCCCTTGCTGCGGCTCCCCAATGTGACGCTGACGCCGCATATCGCCGGTGCTTCGGTGCGCACCGTGACCTATGCGGCCGAGCAGGCCGCCGAGGAGGTGCGCCGCTACATCGCCGGGCTGCCTCCGGTCAATCCGTGCTGAGAGCGGCAGCCATGGCGTGCAAATCCGGCAGCGAGATCGTGATGAGATGAGCGGCGGACCCGAAATCGTCGATCTTTTCGTCATCGGCGGCGGCGTCAACGGCGCCGGCATAGCCCGCGATGCGGCAGGCCGCGGCCTCTCCGTCATTCTGTGCGAAAAGGACGATCTGGCGGAAGGCACCAGTTCGCGATCGGGCAAGCTCGTCCATGGCGGCCTGCGCTATCTCGAATATTATGAATTCCGCCTGGTGCGAGAGGCGCTGATCGAGCGCGAGGTGCTCCTGGAATCGGCGCCGCACATCATCTGGCCGATGCGCTTCGTGCTGCCGCACAGTCCTGACGACCGGCCGGCATGGCTGGTCAGGCTCGGCCTGTTCCTCTACGACCATCTTGGCGGCCGCAAGCGGCTGCCGGCTACCCGCACGCTCGATCTGCGTACCGCGCCCGAGGGCGCGCCGATCAAGGATGAATTCAAGCGCGGTTTCGAATATTCCGATTGCTGGGTCGACGACGCCCGCCTCGTGCTGATCAATGCGCTGGATGCGCGCGAGCGCGGAGCGAAGATCTTCACCCGAACCGCCTGCACCGCCGCCCGCCGGGAAGGCGGCCTCTGGTCGGTGGAGATGCGCGACGGCAAGACCGGCGTGAAAACCACGGTGCGGGCGCGTGCGCTGGTCAATGCCGCCGGCCCCTGGGTCAACGACATCATCAACCGCGTGGCTGGCCAGAACTCGACGCGCAATGTCCGCCTGGTCAAGGGCAGCCATATCGTCGTGCCCAAATTCTGGGAGGGGCGGCAGGCCTATCTCATCCAGAACAGCGACAAGCGGGTGATCTTCATCAATCCTTATCAGGGCGATCTCGCCTTGATAGGCACCACCGACATTCCCTATGACGGCCGACCCGAGGACGTGACGGCGGACGAGAGCGAGATCGAATACCTGATCAGGGTGGTCAACCGCTATTTTAAGCGCGGCCTCGCGCGCGGCGATGTCGTCTATTCGTTCTCCGGCGTCAGGCCGCTCTATGACGACAATGCCGACAACCCGAGCGCCGTGACCCGCGACTATATTTTCGAACTCGACGCGCCGGATGCAGAGGCGCCGCTGCTGTCCGTCTTCGGCGGCAAGATCACCACCTTCCGCAAGCTCGCCGAGCATGCGCTGGACAGGATCGCTCCGTTCTTCCCCCGGATGGGCAAACCCTGGACGGCGAAGGCCCATCTGCCTGGCGGCGACATCGCCAACGCCGATTTCGAACAGTTTCTTGGCGATCTCGGGCGGGAGTATCCATGGATGCCTGCATCGCTGCTCAAGCACTACGGCCGGCTCTATGGGACCAGGACACGCCTTCTGGTCGGCGCAGCCCACTCGCTAGCGGAACTCGGGCGATGCTTCGGCAAGGATTTCTTCGAGCGCGAGGCCAGTTACCTGTTCGAGCAGGAATGGGCTGAGACACCGGCCGACATTCTCGAACGGCGCACCAAGCACGGCCTGCATCTTTCCGCCGAGGAGAGATCGGCTTTCGAACACTGGTGCGCGGGCCGGCTGGCGAGGGCAGGGTGATGGCAATCATCGCCAATGTAGCGCGACAGGGCTGAGAGGATCGCGATCGTGGCATTCACGCTCTCCCTCAACACCAATCCGCTGGTCAACCGCTTTGCCGAGCCTGACGACCTGGTCGATACCATCGCCTACGACATCGGCATCAGGGACATTCAGCTCACGCATGAATTCGTCAATCCGGGCTGGCCGGCGGCGACGATCGTCAAATTCGTCCGCCTGTTTCGTGGCGCACTCTCCCGTACGGGCGTGCGTGTGACCTCAGGCATGACCGGTCCTTACGGCCGGCTCAACCATTTCGGCCATCCAGACGCCGACGTACGCCGCTACTATGTCGACTGGTTCAAGACCTTTGCCGACATCTCGGCCGAGCTTGGCGCCGGCGGCATGGGTACCCAATTCGCGATCTTCACCCATCGCGATTATGATGATCCCGCGCGCCGCGCGCGCCTGTTCGACATTGCACTGGAATGCTGGCGCGAGGTCGCCGAACACGCCCGCGCGGCCGGGCTTAACTACCTGTTCTGGGAGCCGATGTCGGTCGGCCGCGAGTTCGGCCACACGATCGAGAATTGCCGGCTGCTGCAGGATGCGATCGACGCGGCCGGCATGGCCATTCCGCTGGAGATGATGGTCGACATCGACCATGGTGACGTCACCTCCAGCAACCCGGCCGATATCGATCCCTATGCCTGGGCCGAGGCTTTCCCCAGGAAGTCGCCGATTATCCACATCAAGCAATCGTCGATGAACAAGGGTGGCCATTGGCCGTTCACCGCGGCTCACAACAGGGACGGCCGCATCACGCCTGAAAAGCTGCTGGAGACTGTGCGGCGCGGCGGCGGCACCGACAACGAGATTTGTCTGGAACTGTCGTTCCGCGAGCGCGAACCGGCCGACCACCAGGTGGTCGCCATGATCCGCGAATCGGTCGACTACTGGGCGCCCTCCATCGACACGGGCAGGCCTGATCTGTTGCCGAAAAACGGGTAGAAATCGGGGCGGGGAGCCGATGTCACTCGCGCCTGTTGACGGTCCAACCGGTTGGCCCACCAGCGAAGCAACCAGATATCCCAGACATTTTAGATAGTGCGAGTATTGCGGCAGCCTGCGCTGCTGATTGCTATAAAAGTACAATACGAAAGATACTTTTGTTTAACTTCGCCATGCATACTGCGAATTGGTCCGATTTGTTTGTCCGGCGTCCCTCGCCAACTAGAGAATCCGCATGTCGGTTACACGTCGCACGCTGCTCACGGCCGGAAGCGTCGGCTTGCTGGTCGCGCAAGCCCGGGCGGCCAACACTCCAGGACAGCAGGCGGAGATCGCTCCCGTTGTCGGCGACAATGCGCTGCGCATTGCAATGCCGGCCTTTTCCTCCGATCCATTCTTCCCGGCCGATGGATCGGGAGATAGCGGCATAGACATGGAACTGGCCCGCGGCATCGCAGCGGAGCTCGGCGTCGAGCCGGTGTTCGACCGATCCGCCGCAACGTTCGACGGCATGGTGAAACAGCTGACTTCCGGCCAGGCGGACATAGCCGTCGGCAAGCTCAGCCGAACCCTTCGCCGTGGCCGGTCAATCCTCTATTCCCGGCCCTATGCCATGCTGCACCAGGGCCTCATCGCCAATCGCCTCAATCTAGCGCGCATCGCGCAAGGCAAGCCACCCGAGCAGATCATCCGCGACTTCTCGGGCGATCTCGGCGTGATCGAGGGCTCTTCATTCGCAACCTATGCCGCGACGACGTTCCCGCATGCACAAGTTCATCGTTTCGCAGGCTGGGAGATGGTTGTCGATGCGATCCGCAACGGGACGATCGACATGGCGTATCGCGACGATTTCGAGATCAAGAAGCTGATGGTCGACGATCCGTCGATGACGGTCGCCGCTCGCTCGATCACGCTGACCGACAAGGTAGACACGATCGCAATCGGCGTGCGACCGGACAATCCGCATCTCGCGGCCTTTATCGACCTTTACCTCGATCTCGCGCGCGGTCAGCAGGTTCTCAACACTGACGAGATCATCGCGCGCTACCGGTTGGGGAGCAAAGCCTGACGATGGCCATCTCGGAAGCAGCCGGACCCTTGGCTTTCGACTGGCGCCTGGCGGCAAGGCGCATATTGCGCTCGCCCGCGACGACGATTGCGATGATCGGGGCGGGAATCCTTTGCGGCCTCTACTATCCAGCATTTGCCCATGCGATCAGCCCTGTGGCGCAGCTCTACCTGAATTTCCTCAAGATGGTCGTCCTGCCCTACCTGGTCTCGTCGGTCATCTTCTCGATCATGTCGATGGTTCAGGATCCGAACTCGGTCCGTTACCTGGGCCGGGTGGGTATGGCGGTGCTGGTCGTGTCATTCCTGAGCGTATTGGTGAGTGGCACCTACTCGCTTGTCCTTCAGCCGGGCCAGATCGAGAATCCTCAATCGCGCATCGAGCTTGGCGAGTTCATTAATTCGCAGGGTAGCGTATCCACCGATCTCGCATTCCCCTATCAACCGCCACCCAATGAGGGCGCCGACAACGGGCATTCGATACTGCTCGATCTTGTGCCGAACAACGTCTTCAGCGCGCTGGCCTCCGGTCAAACCATCCAGGTCCTGCTGTTCTGCCTGCTTTTCGGACTCGCGATGGGCAAGATTCCCCAGCCTTCGTCCATGAGCCTGTCTCAGGCGCTGAACGCCGTTTACCGGGCCTGCACGGTCCTTACCAACTGGTTCATATGGGGATTGCCGTTTGCAACCTTCATCCTGATCGCGGATCAGACCGCGTCGACCGGAACCAAGCCGCTCACGCTGATGGGCGGTTATCTGCTGGTGATGGGTCTTTCCTGCCTTACATTCGTCGCCGGCGCATTTGCCGTTATCGCCATCCGCTCTCGGCGAAGCTACTGGGCCACGATCAAGACCTGTCAGCCCCTTCTCATGGTCGCCATCACCACGCGCTCTACCGTCGCCTCGCTTCCGTGGGTCATCAACCTGCTGAGCGAGCGTCTGCGGTTCAGCCTCGTGGTCGTCGAACTGCTCGTGCCGCTGCAGGCGGCATTGCTGCGGACAGGCCCGGCGCTGCTTTACACGTCTGGTGTTCTTTTCATCGCTCAGCTCTACGGCCGTCCGCTGGCAATCCCCGACCTCCTGCTCGTCGGCATCACCTCGGCGCTTCTCGCGCTCACGACCGGCGGCATGGGCAGCCTGCTCATCCTGTCCCAGATGTCGATCGTCTGTGGCTACCTGAAGATTCCCTTCGAGGCCGCGTTCGCCCTGTTCGTCGCGGTCGACGCGGCCGTCGATACGTTCATGACGCTGTCCAGCGTCTGCACCGTAGCGGCGAGCACCGCAATGATCGCGCCCAGCCACAGGGAGACAACGCAGTCTGTCGAAGCGGCGTCGGAACAGCTCGAGCCCGTCCGATGATCGACCATGGCATCAGCCTCCAGCTCGGCGTCATCGGCGGCCTCGGGCCGTTGGCATCGGCTGACTTCTACTTCAAGCTGACCCGAATGACCCAGGCGTTCCGGGACAATGAGCATGTGCCGGCCGTCATCCTCAGCGTGCCACAGCTGCCTGACAGGACCGAGGCGATCCTTGCCGGCCATGACGGTCCGCTGCCGTCTTTGAAAGCCGCGGTCTCGACGCTCAATGCGCTCGGCGTTGCCTGTATCGCAATGCCGTGCAACACCGCCCATCATTGGTATGAGCAGCTGGCGGCGAGCTCGCAGGCGCGGATCATCCATATCGCCGACGCGGTCGTAGCTGAAACCCATCGTAGCCTGGGCCGAGGCAAGGTTACGATCCTCGCCACGCAGGGCACGCTGGTCTCCGGCTTCTATCGGGACAGGATGTCGGCGGCGGGATTTGAGCTCTGCTTTCCCGCTGTCACGGAATTCCAGGGTCGCGTCGATAGAGCGATCGGCCTCGTCAAGGGTGGTTCGATCGCGGAGGCGGCGAGCGAAACCGAGCGCGCGCTTGAAATCGCGCGATCGGCCGGCGCCGATACGGCCGTTCTCGGCTGCACCGAACTGTCGGTGGTGGCCGCCAGCCTCAACCCTACGAACGGATTGGTCGTCATCGACAGCAATGCAGCCCTGGCGCGAGCCTGTTTGACACGGTTGGGCTTCGCCGCGCAGGACGTTCCGCGACCTCGGCCGGTGTTCTCATCCCGTAAAGAGCTGGAGCGGTTCGGCGGTTCCATCCAACACTGAACCGCTCCGGGAACTGGTTGTTTAGCCGAATTTCGGATCGAGGCTGCCCGCTTTGTAGCGCTTGGCCATTTCCGAGACCGGCAGCGGTTTGATCTTCGGCGCATTGCCGGCGGTGCCGAACTGCTCGAAACGCTCCTTGCACAGCTTCCTCATCGCCGCCATCGCCGGCGTCAGATATTTGCGCGGG
The DNA here is from genome assembly GCF_020164675.1 of Mesorhizobium sp. ESP-6-2. Taxonomy (NCBI): domain Bacteria; kingdom Pseudomonadati; phylum Pseudomonadota; class Alphaproteobacteria; order Hyphomicrobiales; family Phyllobacteriaceae; genus Mesorhizobium; species Mesorhizobium sp. ESP-6-2. Next base: position 372,593 of record NZ_JAIUGT010000004.1, on the reverse strand, counting down.
TCGAATTCGGAGGGGTTTTCCGTCAGCACCTTGCGGATCGCGCCGGTCAGCGCCATGCGGTTGTCGGTGTCGATGTTGATCTTGCGCACGCCATGCTTGATGCCGCGCTGGATCTCTTCCACCGGCACGCCCCAGGTCGGCTTCATCTGCCCGCCATATTTGTTGATGATCTCCTGCAGATCCTCCGGCACCGAGGACGAGCCGTGCATGACCAGGTGCATGTTCGGCAGGCGGCGGTGGATTTCCTCGATGACGTTCATCGCCAGCACCGCGCCGTCCGGCTTGCGCGAGAATTTATAGGCGCCGTGGCTGGTGCCCATGGCAACGGCCAGCGCGTCGACATGGGTGTCGCGCACGAACTGCTCGGCCTGCACCGGATCGGTGAGCAATTGGTCGTGGCTGATCGCACCTTCGACGCCGTGGCCGTCCTCCTGCTCGCCGCCGCCGCTCTCCAGCGAGCCCAGAACGCCGATCTCGCCTTCGACCGAAACGCCGCCCCAATGCGCCATGTCGACGACGCGCCTGGTGATGCCCGAATTATAGACGTAGTCGGCCGGCGACTTGCCGTCCTCCTTGAGTGATCCATCCATCATCACCGAGGTGAAACCATGCTGGATCGCGGTGACGCAGGTGGCCTCGTTGTTGCCGTGGTCGAGATGCATGCAGACCGGGATGTCGGGATGGATCTCCACCAGCGCATCGATCAGCTTGGCCAGCACCACGTCATTGGCATAGGCACGCGCACCGCGGCTTGCCTGCAGGATGACCGGCGACTTGGTCTCTTCCGCCGCCTCCATGATGGCGAGGCCCTGTTCCATGTTGTTCATGTTGAAGGCCGGCACGCCATAGCCGTATTCGGCGGCGTGATCGAGCAATTGTCTCAGTGTGATGCGAGCCAACGAATAGTCTCCCGTATCTGGTTTCGAACCTGTGGTTGCGGGCTGTCCGCGCATCGGTCCAGCCCACCGATGCTTCTGGCCGGATTTCCGTGCAACCGCAACCGTCAGACGCCGTCCCAGCAGCAATTCTTGTTACAGCGTCGTGATGAAAGCCGGGGGAATATCCCAGCAAAATATCTCATTATATCAAAAATCATGATAGTTTCAGGAAGAAATATGTTATCTTTATCGAGAAGCCAGCGTCGGTTGGCGGATATCGGCAGCAATGAAGAGCGATAACAGGCGTCAAGGCATCATGGACTTTCTGATGGACGTCGGCGCGGCGAGCGTCGACGATCTTGCCTCACGCTTTGGCGTCTCCAGGATGACGGTGCATCGTGATCTCGACGACCTTGAGGAGAGCGGTTTCCTGCGCAAGGTGCGTGGCGGCGCTTCGATCCAGCCGAGCGGTCTCTTCGAAAGCGATTTTCGTTACCGGCAGAAGCAGGCGACAGGAGAAAAGCAGCGTCTTGCGGCGGCCGCCGTGGCGATGATCGAACCCGGCCAGACTGTCATCATCGACGACGGCTCGACGGCTGGCGGCATCGCGCGGCACCTCGCCGATTTCAGGCCGCTGACGGTGATCTCCAATAATCTGGCCGTCATCCAGGATCTGGCCGGCGCCGGGGGCATCGACCTGATTGCGCTCGGCGGCCATTACAGCAAGAAGTTCCACGGCTTCTTCGGCCTGCTCGCCGAGGCTTCGCTGAGATCGTTACGCGCGGACGTCGCCTTCTTGTCGTCATCGGCTATCCACGGCGCCTCCGCTTTCCACCAGGACCAGGAGGTGGTGCAGATCAAGCGGCTGATGATGGAAGCGGCGACGCGCAAATATCTGCTGGTCGATCACGGCAAATTCGGCCGCACGGCGCTGCATTTCCTGACTGACCTCGAGGCCTTCGATGCCGTCTTCACCGGGTGCGAACCTGAGCCGGGAATGCGCGCCGCACTGGATGCCGCCGGCGTTTCGTTGGCGGTGGTCGCCAACAAGGATGAGGATCAAGGAGCGTAGGCGTGGTTTACTGGGTCGGTACAAGCTGGAAGATGAACAAGACGCTGGCCGAGGCGCTGGATTTCGCCGGGGTGTTGGCCGGCTTCGTGCCAGGCTTCGACGAGCGCATCCAGCCTTTCGTCATCCCGCCTTTCACGGCAGTGCGCGAGGTCAAGCAGGCGCTGTCGTCGACGCGGGTCAAGGTCGGTGCCCAGAACATGCACTGGGCCGACGCCGGCGCCTGGACCGGGGAGATCTCGCCGCTGATGCTGAGCGACTGCGGTCTCGACATGGTCGAACTCGGCCACAGCGAACGGCGCGAGCATTTCGGCGAGACCGATCGCACCGTCGGTCTGAAGACGGCGGCCGCCGTCAAGCACGGACTGATACCGCTGATCTGCGTCGGCGAGACGCTGGCGGAGCGCGAAAGCGGCAAGGCGGATGCGGTATTGATCAGCCAGGTCGCGGGTGCCTTGCAGTTCCTCGAAGGCGAGGCGAAGGCGGCAAAAATTCTGTTTGCCTATGAGCCGGTCTGGGCGATCGGCGACAAGGGTATTCCGGCCAGCTCCGCCTATGCCGACAAACAGCAGGCGCTGATCAAGAAAGTGGCCGGCGGCCTGCTGCCGTCCATCCCGCCGGTGCTCTATGGCGGCAGCGTCAATCCCGGCAATGCGGCCGAGCTGATCGGCCAGCCCAGCATCGATGGTCTCTTTATCGGCCGCTCGGCCTGGCAGGCGGAGGGCTATATCGACATCCTCAGGCGCGCCTCGGCGGCGATCTGAACAAACGAAATCCCATTCAAGAAAGGACACGACCATGAAAATAGCCATTGGAGCCGACAGCGCCGGCAAGCCGCTGCTCGATGTCATCGCCGCGCATCTCGCGACAAAGTCCGGCCTCACCGTCAGCGACCTCAGCCAGGCCGGCTTTTATGCCGACCTGTCGCAAAAGCTCGCCCAGACGATCGTCGACGGCGAGAACGACCGCGGTATCCTGTTCTGCGGCACCGGCATCGGCGTCTCGATCTCGGCCAACAAGGTGCCCGGCATCCGCGCCGCACTCACCCACGACACCTATTCCGCCGAGCGCGCCGCCAAATCCAACAACGCGCAGATCATCACCATGGGCGCCCGGGTCATCGGCCCGGAACTCGCCAAGGCGATCGTCGATACCTGGTTGGCCTCGGAGTTCGACGAGAGGGGACCGTCGGCCGGCAATGTCCAGGCGATCAACAAGCTCGATGAAGCGAAGCAGGCCTAAGCCAGGCTTTCGCGCAACGCCTCGATGACGGTCACGGCCGAGGCGGCGCCGGGGTCGATATGGCCGAGCGAGCGTTCGCCGAGCCGCGAGGAGCGGCCCTTGGCGGCGATCATGTCCTTGGTCGCCTCCGCCCCCCGGCGCGCCGCGCCCACTGCCGCGTCGAGGCTTTCGGCAAGGCCCTTTCCGGCCGCATTGCTGGCGCCGGCCGCTTCCGCCGCCGGCAACCAGGCGTCGATCATCGTCTTCTCGCCGATCTCGGCCTTGCCGCGATCGCGGATGCCTTGCGCCATCGCCTGGAACAGCGCGACGACATCCGCATCGGCTAGCGTGGTCTTGCCCTTGACGGCAGCGGCGGCGCGCATGAAGGCGGTGGCATAGAGCGGGCCAGACGACGCGCCGACCGCGTTGAGGAACGATTTAGCCGCCATGTTGAGAAGCGCGGTCGGCTCGGTCGCCGCCAGGTCGAGTGGCGCCAGCGCGTCGCGCACCGCGTTGAAGCCGAGCGCCATGGCGATACCGTGATCGGCGTCGCCGATGACGCCGTCGAGGTGGCAGAGCCGGTCCTTGTCGGCTTCGATCGCTACCGCGATCGCATCGAACATTCTCTTCAGGTCAGCGCTATCGATGCTCACGGATCACTCCTCAGCCGGCGCGGAACATGGCGCAGTCGCACGGATGGTCGAGCATGGTCTGCAACTCGCCATCGAGATGAAACAGCGTCACCGAGGCGCCGGCCATTTCGAGCGACGTGCAATAATTGCCGACCCAGGTCGCATGGATGGAAACGCCGATGTCGTCGAGACGCTGCTTGACGCGACGGTTCATGATGTAGAGTTCCATCAGCGGTGTCGAGCCCAGCGAATTGACCAGCACCGCGACCTTGTCGCCGCGTTGCGGCGCCATCTCGGCAAGGATCTTGTCCAGCATCTCGTCGGTGATCTCATCGGCGGTCCCGAGCTTGCCGCGCGCGATGCCCGGCTCGCCATGGATGCCCATGCCGATCTCCATCTCGTCGGCGCCGATCTCGAAATTCGGCCGCCGGGTCTGCGGCAGCGAGCAGGGCGACAGCGCCACGCCCATGGTGAAGGTATGGTCGTTGGCCTTGCGCGCGATGCGCTCGCATTCGTCGAAAGAGAACATGCGGTCACAGGCCGCGCCGGCCGCCTTGAAGACGAAGAAATTGCCGGCGACTCCGCGGCGCTTCTGCCGCTGGTCGCGCGGTGCCGAGGCGACATCGTCGGTGGTCAGCACCGTGCGCACCTCGATGTCGTCCATGGCGGCCATTTCGGCCGCCATATCGAAATTCATCACGTCCCCGGCATAGTTGCCGTACGTGAACAGGACACCGGCGCCGCCGTTCGCCGCCTTGGCGCATTCAAGGATGGGATCGGGTGGCGGCGAGGCAAAGACATTGCCGATCGCCGCCGCATCCGCCAGGCCCTTGCCGACAAAGCCGAGGAAGGTCGGCTCATGGCCCGAACCGCCGCCGACGACGAGCCCGACCTTGCCGGGACGCGGTCCGTTGCGGGCGATGATCGAGCGCGGGCTGCCGTCCGCGCTCCTGAGATGGTGGGGATGCGCGGCCAGAATCCCCTCTAGCATCTCGTCGACGGCACGGTTGCCGTCATTGATGATCTTCTTGGTCTGCACCGGCATCCTCCCGAACTCGGCATTTTCCCGAGATACTACAGGCTGTTACCGGGATTTCCACCCCGCTCTCGGCTGTTTCAGGCGGCGATGTGCTTTCGCGCCGCCAGGATCTGGACGCATGCGCCGGCCGCTTCCTTGCCCTTCACCTGGAAGTGCTCGAGGAAGAAGCGGTGGTGCTCGGCGCTGTCGTGATAATTGTGCGGCGTCAGTACCGCCGAAAGCACCGGCACGCCGGTTGCCAACTGCACGTTCATCATGCCGTCGATGACGGCGCCGGCGACGAACTCATGCCGGTAGATGCCACCATTGACGACGAAGGCAGCGCCGAGGATCGCGGCGTAGCGACCCGTCTCGGCCAAAGTCTTGGCGTGCAGCGGGATCTCGTAGGCGCCGGGCACGTCGAAGATTTCGACAGCAAAGCGGCCGTTGCCCAGTGCTGCAAGCTCTGCCTCGAAGGCAGCGACACACTGGTCGACGATATCCGCGTGCCAGCGCGCCCTGACAACGGCAATGCGGGTCGTTTCATAGTCTTTGTGGGAATGCTGATTCATGGGTCCATCCTTCCGTTTCGAACCAGAATCAGGACGCACGATACGAAAACCGGCCGCCGGGGCGGTCCGTCTTCCGTTTCGTTCTCTTCCATCCGGACTGTAACCGTCGGCTCCGGAATTGCACCGGATCTGCTGACCCTTCCGGTTTTGCCGGAAAGCGCTCGCGGGCTCCGGCCGAAACCGTCACCGCCGGTGGGGACTTTCACCCCGCCCTGAGAACATTAACGGCTTTGTATGGAAGGGAGGGGCGCCGCTGTCAACCATGCGAAGGCTGGTGGCCCATTACGTCCTGTGTGGCTGGCGCGGGCGCCATGCCGCGGCCGAGGCCGCCACCAGCATGAGCAACGCCGCCACCATCGCCGACGCGGCAAAGCCGAAACCGGAATATAGCGGCCCGAAGCCGGTGGTGCCGACAAAGACCGCCAGATATGTCACCGCGCTGTTCAGGCCCATGATCGTGCCGCGCCGCGACGGATCGAGCGCCGAGAGGCGCATCACCAGCACGTTCAAACCGAAATGATTGGCAAGACCCCAGGCCGCCACCATCGCGAGCGTCAGGCCATAGCTGTTGCTTGTCGCGGCGATCGCGACGTAGACGATGGCGACGAGCAGGTAAGCGAAGGGCATGACGCGGCGGGCCCCCAGGCGATCGATGATGCCGTCGAAGAGCGCCGCCGTGCCGAACCCGGCGCCATAGGCGAGTGCGGCCAGGCCGTTGGCGCTGACCGGCTGGCCCAGCCCGCTGTGGAGATGGTCGCCAAGATAGCCGTAGACACCGTAGAAGGCGGTCATGAAGGCGCCGCAGGCGATCAGCAGCGGCACGATGCCGGGGGTGCCGAGCGCCTCGAGCGGCGCCGGCGCCGGGCCGGCCTTCCTGACATCCGGGAGTGACGATGCGGTGAGGCTGCCAAGCGCCATCGCCGCCAGCAGCGCCACGGCGGCGAAGACGGCCCGCCAATGCACCAGATCGGCAAGCACCGCCGACAACGAAACGCCGGCCACCATGCTCAGTGTCCACCCTGTCAGCACGACGCCGATCGTTCCGCTTTCCCGTCCGGGCGGGGCGATGGCCGCGGAACTGGCATAGATTGCCGGCATGGCGACGCCGGCGGCGATGCCGGCGAGAAGCTGCGCGGCGACCAGTGCCGTCACCGTCGGCGCCGCGGCGCTCGCGACAAGCGCCAATGCCAGCAGCAGCAAGGCCGCCTGCAGCATCCGGCGCGCGCCGATCCGGTCGATGTAGCGCGCCAGGAACAAGGCGCTCGCCGAGGTGCCGAGGCCGAAGGCGGCGGCCCCCATCATCACGACAGGCACGCTGGTCGCGAACGACACGGCCACGGCAGGGGCAATCGGACCCAGCACCAGGGAGTTCGAGCCGATCACGGCGATGCATCCGGTCAAGAGATAGGCCAGCGCCGGGATGGGCGGCCGGGCGTTCGCACCAAGGGTTGCTGCTTGATCACTGTTCGACATATCTTCATAATGGCCGTATTTTATTCGGCGGCAATCGGGAATTTCCACTATGGACGAAGAAACAAATGGCATTCCGCAGAACAGGCCGGCGCCCCGCGACGTCGACCCGATCGACAGAAAGATATTAGGCGTTCTCGTCGACGACGCCACGGTCAGCTATGCTGAGCTCGGCGATCGTGTCGGCCTTTCGCCGCCCGCCGCGCATGAGCGCGTCAAGCGCCTTCGGCGCAGTGGCGCCATTCGCGGCACGGCTGCCATCATCGACCCCAAGGCGGTCAAGAAGCCGCTGCTGGCATTCGTGCATATCGACACCAAGGGCTGGGGCAAGACGCCGGAGTTGATGGCGGTTTCGCAATATCCGGAGGTCGAGGAGATCCACACGGTTGCCGGTGACACCTGCATGCTGCTGAAGGTGCGCACTGAGGACACGCGGGCGTTGGAAGGCTTGCTCGCCCGCCTCTACGAAACACCCGGCGTCACCTCGACGCGCAGCTATGTGGTGCTGTCGACCTATCTCGAGCGGCCGGTGCAGCCCGGCGTCACGACGCAGTGGCCGGCGCCCAGGCACATGGCCGAGCCCCTGTACTAGGCGATGCCGATAAGCGCGAGGCGGTTTCGGACGACATTATGCTCTATCTCTTTGATTTGGAGCTGGACTGGTCGTCTCCGCCGAAAACGGCGCAAAACAAGCAATGATATGCTAATCTCCCGAGCCTCTAGGCAAAGGGCGGGTGATGGCAACGCTGGAAACAGACAAGGTATTCGCTGGCTCCATACCGGAAAACTACGATCGCTATATGGTGCCGTTGATTTTCGAGCCGTTCGCTGCGGATCTTGTAGCGCGAGCAGCGTCCCTGTCGCCCGCCGCGGTTTTGGAGACGGCCGCCGGCACCGGGGTCGTTACCCGCGCATTGGCGCCGAAATTGTCTCCTGGCGCAAGTTATACCGTGACCGACCTCAACCAGCCGATGCTCGACCACGCCGCTTCGCGACAACCTCCCGACGGTCGCATCACATGGCGTCAGGCGGACGCCTTGGCGCTGCCGTTTGAAGATGCGGCCTTCGACCTCGTTTGCTGTCAATTCGGTGCGATGTTCTTTCCCGACCGGCCATCTGCCTACCGCGAAGCCAAGCGTGTCCTGAGGCCGGGCGGACATTTCCTGTTCAGCGTATGGGATCGCATCGAGGAGAACGTCTTTGCCGACGATGTGACGAATGCTCTCGCAAGGATCTTCCCCGACGATCCGCCGCGCTTTCTGGCACGCACGCCGCATGGCTATCACGACAAGGCAGTGATCCGTCGCGAGCTGGAGGACGCTGGCTTTTCTCCTGTGATGATCGAGACGAGAGCCGAACAAAGCCGTGCATCCTCGCCGCGCCTTCCCGCCGTCGCTTATTGTCAGGGAACTGTGCTTCGCACCGAAATCGAGGCCCGGGAGGCCGGGAAGCTGCAAGCCGCGACCGACTACGCCGCGTCCGCGATTGCAGACAGACATGGCAGCGGCGCGGTGGCCGCCAAAATTCAGGCTCACGTCATCATGGCAACGGCTTAGAGCAATTCCAGCAAAAGTGCGCAGGGGTTTTGCGTCCGGAATTGCGTAGGAACAAACAGATAGAGCATTAGAGGCGATCCTGTTTCGCCGGAAATGCTCTAGCTTCCCAGCCGGATCGTCTCGAAATAGGCGTCGGTGCCGACCTGGCCGCCCTTGAGCGCGATTTCGAGTCCATCGATTGCGCCGCCGCCATGAGCGACACAGAGCGGTGATCCCGGCGATTGCGGCAACGGCATGCGGACGGTCAGCGCGTCGACGGCCAATTGTCCGAGCGCGTGGCTGGAAGTGTCGCCGCCAGCGATCACCGCGCGCTTGAGTTTCTTCTCGACGACCAGCCGGCGCAGAATGTCACCCAGCGCCCGGCCCAGCCTGTTGCGTGCCCCTTCGATATGGTCGATCTCCGCACTACGGTCGGCCTGTGGGCCAAGAGCTGTGTAGAGGATGACGCTGCGCCCCGCAGCCAGGCTTGCCAATCCGCTCGCGACGGCCCGCTCGATTGCCTCCTTGGCGCCCTCCGTGACCAGTTGCATGGCGTCCATCTCGACGCCGTCGAAACCGTGGGCGAGAGCGTGGCGGATCTGCTTTTCGGTGGTCGGCGACACGCTGCCCGAGACCACCGCGAGGCGGTCCACCGGTCCCGGCGGCGCGAACGATGCCTGTCCGGAGGCAATGCCTTTGCCGGCCCATTCGGCAAGCAAGGCATATTCGACGCCCGAGGATCCGACAACGAAGCCATGGCCTTGGTTGTGGATACGCCAGATCTGCTCGCCGACGCGTCTCTGTGTCTGGCGGCTTTCGACATCGAACAGGACGATCGCCCTGTTTTGCACGGCCTGGTCGACCGTTTGCGCGAGATCGTCGGTCTGCAATGCCGCCGGGTCGACAAGGCCGGAGCTGAGACTGGTCTGGCGCGAGAGATGCACCAGCAGGTCTGCTTCGTTCATCGGCGTCACCGGATGCCTGCTCATCACCGGATGCCTGTCGATGCGGAAATACTCGCCGCGGAACGCCGCGAAAAGATTGCCGAAGGCGGTGTAGCGCTTGAGCTGCGGCGCGCCGACGACCATCGGCACGCTGCTCTGGCCGAAGATGCGCCGGCCGATCTCGATGGCGCGGCCGATATTGCCGACCGTCGGGCTGGAATCGAAGGTCGAACAGATCTTGTAATGACAGATCTCCGCCTCGAGGCCCTTCAGCCATTCGAAGGCCGGCGCCAGATTTTCCTCCATCCATTGCGGCGTTTCGCTTCGGCTGGTGCCGGCCAATCCGACGGCGCGGCAATGGGAAAATTGCGCCAGCAGGCGCTGGTCGGGCCGGCGCATGAACAGCACCGTCGGCACGCCGCCGAGCTCGAGCGCCTCCATGACGTCGGTCGAGCCGGTGAGGTCGTCGCCATAGTAGCTCAGGAGCAGGTTCTGCATGGCTTCGCTCAGGCCGCCTTGCCGTCGCTGAATTTCTCGATCGAGCGTGCCAGCTCGGCATGGTCGCGCGCGAATTCGTCGAGAGCAATGCCCTCGACCGCGGCCTGCCACGCTTGCAGCACCGCGCGCACGCCGGCGCCGGGCCCGTCCGGATGGCTGACGATGCCGCCGCCGCAGAGATAGAGGAGATCGACCGTGCGGCCGGTGCGCTCATAGGTCTCGGGCGCCTGGCCGCCCCATTGGCCGGAGCAGGCCACGGGCAGCGCGCAATCGTCTGATGAAAAGAGCGGCGTGGTCACCGCTTCGAAGGAGCGGATGAAAGAATCGTCCGGCTCCCAGTATTTCGAGCCGATGCCGTTGATCTGGAACTGATCGACGCCGAGCAGCCGCCAGAATTGCTGCCACACCTTGAAATCCATGCCGAGGCCAGGATGGCGGGTGAGAATGTCCCAGCCATTGCGGTGCGCATGCAGCACCAGCCCGGAGCGCTTCCTGAGGAAAGCCATGCCGCCGAATCCGATGGAATTGATGTTGACGACCGCGCAATTGCCGCCGGCTTTCAGCACCAGATCGTGGTTGCGCATCATCTCGTCGGGATCGGCATGCGAGATGCCGAAGGCGTACATCACCTTCTTGCCGGTCTTTTGCTCGTGGTCGCGGATCAGCGGCATGATCGCCTTCACCCGCTCAGCGAGCGGCGAATAGGCCGGGCTCATCAGCTTCTCGTCGTCCTTGATGAAATCGACGCCGGCTTCGATCAGTTCGCCCACCATCGCGGCTGTCTCGTGCGGCCTGAGGCCAAGCGCTGGCTTGACGATGGTGCCGATGATGGGACGGCCTTCGACCCCGGTCAGCCTGCGGCTACCAGCAACGCCGAATTGCGGGCCGGGATGGGCGCGCCGGTATTGTTCCGGCAGCTTCATGTCGATGACCCGGATACCGGACAGGCCCCTGATCGAATAGGTACCGCTGATGGCGATCGTCATCAGCGCTGACAGGTCGGTGCCGATGGCGTCGAACGGGAAGCCGATGTCGACATCGGCGCGTCGGAAGGGGCCGTTCCCGGATCCGGGAAGCGACGGCTGCTCGGCATCGGGCAGGGGCCTGATCGCCAGCACACGAGCCGCCACACGCGCTTTCAACTCCTCGGTCTCGCCAGGCAGCGCGACGAAGGTGCCGGTCGACTGGTCGCTCGCGATCTTGGCCGCCAGCGCTTCGATGCTGCCAGGGGTTTCGATGCGATAGGTAAGCGTGATCATGGTCTGCCGGCCGCTCGAAAAGGGTTCGAAAAAAGTTTTGTCGCGCAGGAAATCTGGTATAATGAGTACCTAAGTATTGCAAGCGATATCCCGACTTCGGCAAGAGGGCGGGCTTCGGCAATTCCGGGAAGATGAGCCGCGTTTTCGTTCGGAATTGTCTGGAACAAGGAGCTGGCGCGGCTTGGCGGGACCGCTCCAGGCGCAGGCATTCCGGTAATCCTGGCTGGAATGCTAAACAGGAACCGGGCCAGGGAGTGATTCGTCACGATGAACCGTTCGGAGCCGATCGTCCGGCGCAAACTTTCCGACGAAGTCTTTGCAAGGCTGAAGCGGCTGATCACCAGCGGCGAGCTGCAGCCGGGCGACGACATGCCGTCCGAACGCGAGTTGATGGAGCGCTTCGAGGTCGGCCGGCCGGCGATCCGCGAGGCCATGCAGGCGCTGAGCAATATGGGACTGGTCGCCATCTCGCATGGCGAGCGCGCCAAGGTGCTGCAACTGACCGCCAAATCGATCATCAGGCAGGTCGACGGCGCGGCCAAGATCATCCTGTCTTCATCCAGGGACACGCTGGAGCACCTGAAGACCGCGCGCATCTTTTTCGAGCGCGGCATGGTCAGGGAAGCCGCGGAAAAGGCGACCGCAGAGGATGTGCAGCGGCTCAGGGCAACGGTGGCCGAGCAGCGCGCCGCGCGAGGTGATTCCGAAGCCTTCATCTCCGCCGACATGAAGTTCCACACCCAGATATCGGCGATATCGGGCAATCCGATCTATGTTGCCGTCAGCGAAGCCACACTTGGCTGGCTGAAGGAATACCACACCGAGATGCTGATCTGGACCGGCAAGGAACAATACACGCTGACCGAGCATGAGGAGATCATCGACCGCATTGAGCACCGGGATGCCGACGGCGCCGAAAAGGCGATGATCAAGCATCTCGAACGCTCCCGTGCGCTCTATGTGATGAATTCCGATAAGTAAGGCTGCTTGCCTATCCAATTCGCGCAATGGCGTAGGGCGACATCGTAAGATGGCCCTGACCCAGTGCCGAAACATCAACCGCGACATCGTTCGCCGTCAGGTTCGCCAGCCAGACGAAAAGGTCGCCCGAGGCGGTGCGTCCGGCCAGCGCCGCAACACGCGTCTCGTCGCTTGTTTTCGCGGCAACATGCGCGAGCCCGGCCAGTTCGCAAAGCCCTTGGATGGCCTGGAAAATCGGCCGCGATGATCCCTCGGCGGCGGGTTCCCCGGATGCGGCCAGCACGCCGAACGGCCCAGTGACGCTGGACAGCGTCAGCATCTCCAGTCCGGCCGGCGCGACGCGCGCGGCATAGCCGATGGTCCAGGCGGCGGCAAACTGCGCGGCATGGCGGGGATCACGGTTCGCCATGGCGATGCGTTGGCCGGCGAAATTGTCCTTGGTCGCCCCGCCATAGGGGTTCTGCCGCATGGCAATGGTGGACGGGCCGATCCGGTAAGGCTTGTCGCCGAAGATCGCCCGGGTGGACCGGGTGATGAAGGGCAGCGCCTCCAGCGACTGCATGACGCTGAGATCGTCGGCGGCGTGAACGATCGGGCAGGTGCAGTGCGTGATGAAGTCGAGTTGGTCGGCGGGCACGCGCTTGCGGTTGAGTTCCGTGAAATAGCTGAACATGCCGCCGCCGAGGCGGATGCCGGGAAAGGCGCGCCGCGTGGCGGCGTAGACGTCTTCCAGCGGCGGACATGCCGGCCAGGCACTGCCCGGCGGCGTCGACTGGCGGTCAACGGAAGGCGAGACGGCAACCGCATCGAGCCGCAGGCCGGCCCGGCGCACCATATCGGCGACATCGGAGAGTTCGGCATCGAGGTCGCCCGTGCAGGCCGCCACGCATTCGAGCGTGGTCGAAGCGGGGTAGGCCGCGGCGAGCCGGGCATGGGCGCGCAGCGCGTCCAGGCCGTGGCCGCGCATCGGATCGAAGTGGAAGAGGAGCTGCTGCGGGCCGAGCCTTGCCAGCATCGGCAGTTCGGCCAGCGTTGTCTCGACGTCCTCGGGATAGACGATCACGCCGATATCGGGCAGCCTCGGCCCGGTCTCGCCGAGATCGATGCGGACCGGTTCGGCACTCGCCGCCGCGGCGGGCATCCTGGTGTCGCCGATGAGGCGCAGGCCCACCGTCTGGCGCATCGGCTGGCCGGCCGGCAGCACATAGGGCCACGGCAAAGCCAGCGGCCGCACATAGGTCTTGTAGGAGGCGTCCGACCAGTTGCGCTGGTCCTCCATCTCGAAAATATCGCCTTCCATCCGGCATTCGGCGCTGAGGCCGGGACGCACTCCATGGGTGATGGCACGCAGATCCTTGAAGGGCTGCCACGGGTCGATCAGATCAGGCAGCTCCGTCTCCACCACGCTGCCATCGGTGTGCTCCACCGTCACCGGGCTGCCGGCGAGGCCGGCGATCGGATGCAGGATGCAGAAGCCGCAGCGGTTGGTCTCGAAGTCGCTCTCCGGCAGCGCTGTCACATGGAAGACCAGCCTGCCGTCGGCGGAGCCTTCGATCGTCGCGTGGAAGCGGAGGCTGCTGTCGTCCGGGCCGGTGCAATTCGCCTCATAGCTTACCGAGAAACGATCGTCCTTCTGGTCGATGGTCAGGTCCGTGAGCACCGGCTCATAAGTGCCCCAGTCGCGGTCGCGCACGATATAGGCGATGGCGCGCAGCACTTCGGTGCCGGCATGCCGGATGGTGCGCAGATTGCCATTGACCAGCTCGGCATTCAACGCGCCCGCATGCAGCAGGGTCGGTGCCGCTTCGGCCGCCCGTGTGCCGTAAAGATCGAACGCGTCGGCCGTCATTTCAGCAAGACTTCGATCTGCACCGGTTCGCGGCTCGCAGCACCCGCATAGGCGGCTTCGACCAGGGCGAGGGTTTTGAGATTGTCGGCGCCCGAGGTCGCCGGCTCCTTGCCGCCGACAAGGCAGTCGACCCAGTGCAGCTGGATCGCCAGCACGCTTTCCTGGATGTTATGCCATGGCCGCGATGCCCAGGCGAGCAGCGGCGGCGAAATGTCCCTGACCGTTGTGCCGCTCTTGCCGGTGACGGTGAACTGGTAGCCCTGCGCCAGCCGGAGCGTGCCGTCGCTGCCGTCGATCTCGATCAGTGTCTCGGGAAACGGTTCCACGGCGAGTCTTGTCGCATAACTGCAATCGACAATCGAGGTGGCGCCGCTTTCGTGGTCCATCAGCATCGTGGCGACATCCTCGCCGGCAATGGCGGGATTGATGCGCGCCGTACGGGCAGTGAGGCTCGATACGTCGCCCAACAGAAAACGGGCGATGTCAAGGATATGGATGCCGAGATCCTCGATGATGAAGCGCTTTCCCGTCGCCAGATAGGGCTGGCCGGAAAACACGTCATAGCCGGAGCGGAAGGAGATGCGGCCGAAGAACGGCGTGCCGATCTCGCCGCTGTCGAGCACGGCGCGCACCGCCTGGATCGGCGACTGCCAGCGGAAGTTCTCATGCACCATCAGCGGCACGGCGGCCTTGGCGCAGGCCGCGACCATCGCCTTGGCATCGCTAAGCGTCGGCGCGAACGGCTTCTGGCAGATGACGGGAACGCCATGCGCGGCCGCCATCTCGACCAGCGGCCGATGGCTGCCGACAGTGGTGGCGATGTCGACGAAATCGAGTTTCTCCGCCGCAAACATCGCCGCCGCATCGGTGTAGCGCCGCGTCACGCCGAACTGGTCGCCGACGATCCGCAGCCGCTCCGGATCGCGGTCGCAGATGGCGATGATCGAGGCGCCCTCGATATCGCGCCAGGCATGCATCTGGTTGACGGCGAAGAAGCCGCAGCCGATCAGCGCTCCACGTAACTCCGTCATGATCAGCCCGCCTTTGCCATCTGCATCAGGGTGACGCGCTGCTGCAGCCGGCGCTGCGCCTGGTCGACGACGACGGCGACGATGATGACGAGGCCCTTGATCACCATCTGCCAGAACGAGCTCACGCCCATCATCACCAGTCCGTCCGAAAGGATGCCGATGACGAAGGCGCCGACGATGGTGCCGCCGATCGTGCCGCGGCCGCCCGACATCGATGTGCCGCCAAGCACTGCCGCGGCGATGGCGTTCAGCTCGAAACTCTCGCCCGTTGCCGGATGCGAGGCCATCAGTTCCGAAGAGATGATCAGCCCGACGATCGCCGCGCAGAAGCCGGAGAACATATAGACGAACATCTTGACCATGTTGACGCGCACGCCCGAGATGCGCGCTGCGCGCTCATTGCCGCCGACGGCGAAGATGTGGCGGCCGAGCGGCGTGTAGCGGGCGAGATAGGCCGCCCCCAGCGCCACCACGATCAGGATCCAGATCGAGACCGGCAGGCCGAGCAGCCGGCCGGCACCCAGAAAGCCGAAGCCGGTGGTGCCCAGTTCCGGTTTGCCGACCAGGTTGGGGAAGGTACGCCCGTCCGACGACAGCAGCGCGAAGCCGCGCGCCACATAGAGCACGCCGAGCGTGGCGATGAAGGGCGCGACATTGAGCCTAGTGATCAGCAGCCCGTTGACGGCGCCGATCAGCATGCCGACCGCGAGGGTGATCAGGGCGATCTCGACGACGTTGAAATAGATGGTGTAACCGATCTGCAGGTCGATGCCGTTGAGCACGAGATAGCCGGCCACCATGCCGCACAGGCCGACGATCGAGCCGACGGAAAGGTCGATGCCGCCGGTGATGATGACGAAGGTCATGCCCATGGCGAGGAAGGCGTTGAGCGCCACATGCTTGGCCATCAGAATCAGATTGGCGGCCGACAGGAAGTTCGGCGCCGCGATCGAGAAGAACACCAGCACGGCGATGAGCGCGATGAAGGTTCTGAGCTTCATCAGCGTCAGCAGCGCCGAGCCGCTGGAGGCGGAGGAAGCGGCCGCCCTGGCCGGAATGTCAGTCATCAGCGTTGCTCCCCATGTGCGGCCGGTCCGTGGCCCAGTGCCGACGCGGCGACGATCGCCGCCTCCGTCGCTTCGGCGCGGTCGAACATGCCGGTCAATCTGCCATTGCTCATCACCGCGATGCGGTCGGACAGTGCCATCACCTCATCGAGGTCCGAGGTGGCGAACAGGATCCCCAGCCCGTCGCGCGAAAGCTTGCGCATGGTGCGGAAGACATCGGCCTTGGCGCCGATATCGATGCCGCGGCTGGGCTCGTCCATCAGAAGCACTTTCGGTCCGGTGAGCAGCGCCTTGCCGATCACCACCTTCTGTTGGTTGCCGCCCGACAGCGACGAGACCTCCTGCGCCGGGTCGGCGACCTTGATTGCGAGTTCCCGCACCATCTGCATCACGGCCTGCCGCTCGGCGCCGCCTCGGATATGGAACAGGCGCACGAAGCGCGACAGGCTGGCCATCGTCAGGTTGCTGGCAACCGAGAGGATCGACACCAGGCCCTCGCGCTGGCGGTCCTCGGGGATCAAGGCCAGCCCGCGCTGGATGCGGCGCGTCGTGTCGCGCTCCTTCACCTGCTTTCCGGCGATGAAAATCTTGCCGCTGGCATGGCCGTGACGGCCCATGATGCAGTCGAACAGCTCGCTGCGCCCCGCACCCATCAGCCCGTATATGCCGAGGATCTCGCCGGCGCCCAGCGACAGCGAGACGTGGTCCACCGCCAGCCCGCCGGTGACGCGCGGCAGGCAGATCTCTTCGGCGCGGAAGATTTCCGCGCCCGGCACGTGGCCGTCGGCCTTGGCGAAGTCCTTTGCGTCCGAGCCGATCATCTGCCGCACGATCCACTGCGTATCGACGTTTTTCATCTCCTCCTGGCCGGTGATGCGGCCGTCGCGCAGCACGGTGATGTAGTCGCCGATGCGGATCAGTTCCTCCAGCCGGTGCGAGATGTAGACGATAGCGACGCCGCGCGCCTTGAGGTCGGCGATCACCTTGAACAGGATCTCGACTTCGGCGGCGCTCAGCGCCGAGGTCGGCTCGTCCATGATGAGGATCTTGGCGTCGAGCGAAACCGCCTTGGCGATCTCGACCAGCTGCTGCTGGCCGATGCGCAGGTCCTCGACCAGCATGTCGGGCCGGATGCCGGCTTCCAGCCGCTCCAGGAATTCGCCGGCCCGCCGCTCCTGCGCCTTGCGGTCGATCTTGCGGAAGCGGTTGGTGATCTCGCGCGTGGCGAAGATGTTCTCGGCGACCGACAGGTTGCCGAACAGGTTCAGTTCCTGGAACACCATGCCGATGCCACGGTCGACCGCATCTCCCGACGACGAGAACGAAACCTCTTCGCCTTCGAGCAGGATGCGGCCGGCGGTCGGCTGCTCGACGCCGGCGATGATCTTCATCAGCGTCGACTTGCCGGCGCCGTTTTCGCCGACCAGCACGTTGACCGCGCCCTTGTGCACCTCGAAATTCGCCTGCTTGACCGCGACCGTGCCGGCATAGACTTTCGAGACATCCTCAAGCTTGAGGATGACGTCGTGGCCATTGGCCTGGCTCATGGCTTCGGCCCGATCTCGGCCTCCGCCGGCGTCACCAGCGGCAGGTCCTGGCCGCCTTCGATCGTATAGGCGCCGAGCACCTTGGCGGGCCGGCCCTCAAGCGCCTCGCGCGGCAGCTTGGAGAGCACCGTCTTGCCGGCATGGGCGTTGAAAGCCTTGCCGAACTGGGCGAAGTCGATCTGATTGGTGAAATCGTTGAACTGGACGAAGTCGAGGCTGTCGCGCAGCGCCGTGCCGCGCATCGCCGGCCCGATCTGGACGCGCGCGTCCGCCTTACCGTTACCGTCGACATCGATATCGATGGTGGCCGCGCGCGACTGCGTGTTGGCGGCGACGATCTTGCCCTCGACGCGAACCGCGAACGTCCATGGCGAATTCGCCTGCTTCTTCGGATTGCCGTATTTCACGCCGGCCGCGGCCGGATCGGTCTTCGCCAGCGCATGGACCTCGGCGAACGGTCCCGCCTTCTGCTGCAGGTAGGGGATGACTTTCGCCGCCCAGATGTCCTCGACCATCTTGTCGGGGTTGAAGGCGGAAGCATTGCCGTCGCCTTGCGCCGACGGCGTCGGCAGGATCTTGCAGGCGCTGAGCGCGATGCCGGCGGTCAGGGCAAGGATCGGCCAACTCGGCTTTTTCTGCATGGCGGTCGAGGCATCCTGGTGAAAAGGAGCGAGGGACGAACCTCGATTCGCCCCTCGCTGTTCGCGTTGCGCCGGCTCAGTTCTTGAGCGCGAAGGTTTCCAGCTTGGCGGCATTGTCGCCATTGATGAGCACGCAGTCCATCAGCTGCTTTTCCTTCTCGGGCGACTTCTTGTTCTTGATGAAGTCGTTGGCCTGTTCGACCGCCATCTGCGCCTGGGCATAGGCAGGTTGCAGCACCGTCGCCTTGATGCCGCCCGAGGTGATGGAATCGCGCACGTCGTTCGATCCGTCGAAGCCGACGACGATGACGTCCTTGCGGCCGGCAGCGGCAAGCGCCGCATAGGCGCCCATCGCCATGGTGTCGTTGCCGGAGATGACGCCCTTGATGTCGGGATTGGCCTGCAGGATCGATTCCATCTTGGAATAGGCTTCGGTCTGGCTCCAGTTGGCCGACTGCTGGGCGACCATCTTCAGGTCCGGATAGTCGTCGATGACGTCGTGATAGCCCTTGGAACGGATGCCGGCATTGGTGTCGGATTCCTTGCCGACCAGTTCGACGAAATTGCCCTTCTCGCCCATCAGCTTGACGAATTCCTGCGCGCCGAGCTGGGCCCCCTGATAGTTGTTGGAGACGATCTGCGCCACCGCGACGCCGGTGGCGTTGATCTCGCGGTCGATGAGGAAGGAGGGAACCCCGGCGTCCTTGGCCTTCTGTACGGCGGCGACGGTGGCGTCGGCGCCGGCATTGTCGAGGATGATCGCCTTTGCGCCGCGGCCGATCGCGGTGTCGATCAACTCGGACTGCTTGTTGGCGTCGTCGTCATGGACCAGTACCAGCGCCTCGTAGCCCAGTTCCTTGGCCTTGGCTTCGGCGCCGACGGCTTCCGCCTTGAAGAACGGATTGTCGTGCGATGGGGTGATGATGGCGATGAGATCCGCCGCATAGGCGGGCATCGCCGTGCCGAGTGCCAGCACGCCGGCGAAGGCGGCAAGCGTCATTCTGCGTGTCAGTTTCATGAAGTCCTCCCGTTGAAACCCATGCCTCGATCGTTTCGAGGCCGCTGTCTGCAATTGAACTCGTCAGGCAGTGCCGGCAGCGCGCCGCCCGGATTTCAGAGCCGATCGCCGGCTGTCATCCGGACTGCTCCTCGCTCCGCTCCCGCCGTCCTCCACTCGCATCAACTTCAAACTTCCAAGGAAGCATGACCGATCCGAGTCCAGGAACAGCTAAAGCCACTGGTATGATGAGTCAACCACCAATTCAGGTGATCTGTATCTAAGCGGTCACCGTTTCCTTCTCCCTGTGGGGAGGAAAGCCGACTCGGGCCTCTCAGGTAATCCGCTGGATGCTGGCTGCGATCTCTTCCGGTTCGAACACCCGCTTCCAGTCCTCGCGCATCAGCACCGGCTTGCCGAATTCGATGGCTTTGTTGCAGGCGTCGGAGAAGACGCCCTTGGTTTCACCGAAGATCACGGCGCCGAGTACATTCATGTGGCCGAGCAGGAAATCGAGGGCCGCCTGCTGGTCGACACCGCGCGCCACGACCTCGTCGACCGCTTCCTTCATGACCACCAGCAGCGAGGCGCACACGGTCTCCGAAAGGCCGGGCTCGAGTAGCGCCATCTGCTCGACGGAAACGCGGTGCGAGCGCATCACCGGCGCCCAGATGATCTTGGCGATGGCCTCGCCTTTGGCGTAGTCCGCTTCCGGTCCCTGCATCAGTGCGCTGACCATGTGCTGCTTGGCCTTGACGCCGCCGAAATAATCCTTCTTGGCCGCCATGTCGGTTTCGTCGTTGAAAATGGGCGGATGGCAGGGGTGGGTGACGAAGTAGGTCAGGTCGGGACGATCAGGCAAATGGCCGGCAAAAGGCGCCGCGGCATCGAGAACGATCACCATCGTGCCCGGCGCAAGCTTGCTTTCGATGCTTGCCGCGACCTTGCCGATATGGGTGTCCGGAACCGCCAGGATCACCACCTCGGCGCCTTCCAGCGCCTCGTCGGCACTAACCGTATCGAAGCCCAGTCCGGTCTTCAGCCGCTCGCGCCCGGCCTCGCTGACCTCCACATGGCGGATCGTATAGGGCGAGCCGCGGAAATTGGTCGAAAGGCGGTAACCCATTTTGCCGCCGGCACCGAACAGCGCGATCGTCGTCATCTAGCCTTGCTCCTAAATATTGAACGATGGTCTCACCAATCGTCACCTTATATACTGGTATGATCACTCTACCATCTTGGCAAGAGAAATCAGACCCTGCTTTGTCACTGCGGCCTGATTGCCGCAGCGCCCGCCCCGGGTTTCGCCGTGCCGTCGCCGCCTGCGCTCTCGAGGGTGGTGGGATCGATGGCGGCGCGCCGCGACAGCACCTGCCGGCCGGCCAGCGCCAGCACGAAAATGACGACGATGCCCTGGACGATGTCCTGCGCGCCGGGCGGCAGGCCGATGATCTGCATGGTGGTGACGATGAGGATCAAAAGGATGCTGGCGAACAGCGTGCCGAGCGCCGTCGCGGAGCCGCCGAAGATCAGCGTCCCGCCCAGCACCACCGCGGCGATGGATTGCAGGAGATAGGGCTGGCCCATTTCAAGAAAGGCGCCGCCGATATAGGCGCCCAGCAGCAGCCCGTTGAGCGAAGCCAGCACCGAGGAGATGATGAAGGCCGAGGCGATGACCCGGTTGTTGTGGATCGCTGCCAGCCGCGCCGCCGCGCGGTTCTGGCCGACTGCCGAGAGCAGTTGCCCGTAAACGGTATAGCGTAGCACGAACGACGTTGCGGCGACGCCCAGGATGGCGATGACTGCCATGATCGGCACGTCCGCGATGCGGCCCGTCGCCAGCGTCTTCAACAGCGGGCTGACGGCGAAGCCCGATATCGCGCGGTTCGACAGCAGCGTTGCGGTCGCCAGCACATAGCCCGTCGCCAGCGTGGCGATGATGGCCGGTATGTTCAGCCCGACGACGAGCAGCGCGTTGAGAGCGCCGACCGCAAGGCCGAGCAGGATCGCGGCGCCGACACCGATGGCGAGATTGGCGTCCTGGCCCTTGATGGTCAGCAGCGCCACGAAGGCGCTGAGTGTGATCACCGAGGCCACGGAGAGGTCGATATTGCCGCGCCCGGTGGTGACGACGAACATCTGGCCGATGCCGACGACCGTGAGGAACGAGGCCGACAGAACGATGCCCGACAGGCTTGAGAGGCTGAAGCGGTTGGTGACGATGGACAGCACCAGCCAGAGCAGCAGCACCCCGATCGCCGACCAGATCCAGCGGTTTTTCTGCGCCCAAGGGCTGAAGGCGGCAAGCACGTTCATTGTTCGCTCCTGCGGTCCGCGGTCAGGCTGCGCAAGGTCAGCAGGGCAATGAGGATCAATCCCTGCGTCGCCGCGTTGAAGTCGCTGCTCACGCTCAGCGTGCCGAGCAGGGCGCCGATCAACGCCAGCGTGACCGCGCCGGCGACGGCGCCGACCGGCGAGATGACGCCGCCCAGCAGCGAACAGCCGCCCATCACCACGGCGGCGACGCTGAGCAGGGTGAACGAATTACCGGAATTGATGTCGCTCGCCGTGTTGATCGCCGTCAGCGACAGGCCGGCGGCGGCGGCGAACAGCCCGGCGACGAGGTAGCGCACCAGCGCGTAGCGCGTCGGCGACCAGCCGGAACGGATCATCGCGGTCGGATTGTTGCCGAAACCGCGCAGCACCACGCCGAGCGGCAGCCGGTCGATCACGAACACCACGATTGCCACCGCGGCGATGAGGATGATCGAGGTTGGTACGAAGCCGAGCGACCAGTTGAACATTGCCGACAGCCATTCGGGGCTGGCGCCGCCCGGCGTCGGCTGCAACGCATAGCCTATTCCGACCCAGATGAAGGACGCGCCCAGCGTGACGACGATGGCCGGGATCTTGCGCGCCTGGATCAGGCCGCCGAGGCCGGCATAGGCGGCGATCGCTGCCGCCAGCGCCAGCGCGCCGAGCCACGGCTGGTCGTAGAGCAGCGTGGCGCTGAGCACGCTGACGAGCCCCGCGAACGCGCCGACGCCGAGGTCGATCTCGCTGCCGCCGACGATGAACATCTGCGCCGCGGTCACCAGCACCAGCGATAGTGCCGGCATCAGCAAGAGGTCGAGCCCGAAAATTGAGGCGACCGCCGGATTGGCCGAGATCATCACGGCCAGTACGGCGGCGAGGCCGATGAAGGGGGCAGCGTTCACCAGCCTGCGGGCAAGCCCGGCGCCGGCAGCGCCGCTGCGTCCCGCACTGGCAGCTTTGTCCGTCTGCTGGGCAAAGGACGCTCCAACGACGGCTGATTCCGTGATCGCCTCACCGGCCAATTCCTTGACGATGCGGCCGCCTGAAAACACCAGCACGCGGTCGCAGGCCAGGAGTTCGGCATCTTCGGTCGTGTGCCAGATGAGCGTGCGCCCGGCTCGCGCAATGTCGTTGCAGAGGCGGTAGAAGTCCTGCTTGGTGGCGATGTCGACGCCGCGCGTCGGGTCGTCGAGCAGGACGATCGGCGTCTCGGCGACGAGCGCCCGCGCGACCAGCGCCTTCTGCTGGTTGCCGCCGCTGAGCTCCAATATGTTGGATCCGAAGCGGGTTTCGTCGAGCCGCAGCCGGCCGGCGGCATCGGTCGCTGCCGCGCGGTTGGCGCGGTCCGAGACCAAGCCCAGCGCCGGGCGGCGTGCCAGGGCGCCGATGCTGATGTTCCCAAGCACGCTCCACAAGGGGAACACGCCTTCCTTCTGGCGGTCGCCCGCGATGAAACCGGCTTCACCGTTTCTGACGACGGCCGCATCCGTTCCGGAATCGGGCTTAAAGATTGCGTGCAGCAACTCTTTCTGGCCGCTGCCCTCGAGGCCTGCCAGTCCGATGATTTCACCACGGCCGATCTCGATGTCGTGGCCGAGTTCGGCCGTCAGGAACCCGGACAATCGCACCAGCGCTTCGCGGCCGCCGGTGGCGGCGGTACCGTGCTGGTGGATCGAGTTGGCGTCGCCGCCCATGAGCTGCACCAGCCTGCCGATCGACGTCTCGGCCACATCGCCGCGCCAGGCGGTGCGTCCATTGCGCAGCACGACCACCTGGGTGGCGATGTCGATGATTTCCTGGAGCTTGTGGCTGATGAAGATGAAGGCGAGGCCGGATTTGGCCCGCTCGCGGATGAAGGCCCGCAACTGTCTCGAGCGATCGAGATCGAGCGAGGAGGTCGGCTCGTCAAGAACGATCAGCTTGACGCCGGGTGTCGCGGCGGCGCGCGCAATCTCGACCATTTGCCGTTCGGCGATGGAGAGGTGGCCGACTTCGGCATTCACATCGATGCCGTTTGCGGGGAAGACGGCGTCAAGCGCCGAGCGGGCGCGCGCCCTGTAGAGGGCCCGCCAGCCTGGCCGGTTGGCGGCATCCGCCGGAATTTCCAGGAAGAAGTTTTCGGCCACCGAGAGGTTGGCGCACAGCGACAATTCCTGGTGCACCATGCGGATGCCGCGGCGCTGTGCCTCCGCCGTGTCGTAGCCCGCAAAGCCGATACTCTGGCCGGCAAACGAAATCGAACCCAAGGTCGGCCACATCGCCCCGCACAGGATGCGCATCAGCGTCGATTTGCCGGCGCCGTTGCCGCCGACCAGTCCGATGATCTCGCCGGCGGAGACGGCGAGGTCGATCTCGGCATTCGCCAGCGTCGGTCCGAAGCTCTTGGTGATCCCGGAAAGCGAAACAACGCTCTGCCGGGCCGGATCGGCGAGCACCGCGGCGGCTGCGCCTTCCGGGGCGGCTACGGCGATATGGGACATTCGTCCTCCGTTTCTTCACGGGCAGGGACCGGGCGCGGCCGTTCCGCGGCACCCGGTCCTGGCATTGCCAACCTTACTTGCTCAGCAGGTTCTGCTTGACCCAGTCGAGCGAATAGCTGGGGCTGATGATCTGGCCGCCGGGCAGCTTTTCGTATTCCTTGAGATTGCCGGCATCGACGGTGGCCACCGGCATGATCATAATCTTGGGTGCCTTGGCGCCCTTGAGCAGCGACAGGCCGAGCCAGAACGCGGCGCCGCCAATGCCTGGTGTGGTGTTCATCGAGATCGTCTGGTAGCCGTTCTTGGCGTTCTCCTCGGCCCACCATTTGACGAAGTCGGTGCCGCCGCCGCCTTCGATGATCGGCATCTTGCCGGCATAGTCGCCGCCATACTGGACGAACGCCTGGGCGATGCCGACATCGTCGCTGCCGCCCTGTGCGAGCACGGCGTCGACATGCGGCAGCGAGGGCAGCACGTTGGCGATGGCCGCCTGTGCGACCGACGCGGTCGCCTGGCCATAGACCGTAGCGACGACCTTGATATCGGGATATTTGGCCAGTACCGACTGTTGCGCGTTGAACATGTCGTTGTCGGGCGCCGAACCCTTGACGCCGCGCACCTGGATGACGTTGCCTTTGCCGCCGATCATCTTGAAGACGGCCTCGGCCTGGGCTGCCTTGTAGCCCTTGAAGTCGAAGTTGAGCTGGTAGTTGCAGGGCGCCGAGGCGACCGAATCGAACGACACGACGATGATGCCGGCCTTGCAGGCTTTTTCGATGATCCCGTTGACCGCGGTTTCCGAGGCGGCGTCGACAGCGAGCACGTCGACCTTCTTGAGGATCAGCTCGGCGATCTGGCTGTTCTGCTGCGCCACCGAGCCGTCGCCGTTCATGACGATGTAGTCGGCGATCTGACCGGCCGCCTTGGCCTCCTTGGCCGAGGCTTCGAAAGCCTCCACCATCTGGTGCCGCCAGGTGTTGCCGTAATAGGCGTTGGCGAGCGCGATCACCGGCGCATCCGGTGACGCCATTGCCGGCACAGCCGAGACGCTGACCAGCGCGGCGCCGGCAAGCGCCGCCACGGTTGAAAACTTCATGATATTTTCCTCCCAAAAAACACCGGCCGATACGTCGGCCTTCTGCCATTCCGTTACGACATCCTCCGAAAGACGCCATACCAGCTACATGTTATACCAGCATACCAAATAGGCAAGCGGGCACCGGAACCTCGATTGCCGAAGCCTCCTTTGATTTAAGGACGAGACGAAGCTTGGCCGTCAGCTTCGTTCTTTCCTTGATCAAACGGAGCCGGCCCGCGTCGGCTGGCCGTAGACGGACGTTAGGTCATCATATATGTAATGTCAATCGATGGCGGGACCTTGTCTGCCGACGCGACTCGGGATCGATTGTGCCGCGAACACCCAGGGAGGGACGGATGGAGCCGGTCCAGAAAAAGAAATTGTATGTGGAGGTGCTTGACCGGCTGATGGCGGCAATCTCGACGTCCGAATTCCCGCCCGGCTCTCAATTGCCGTCGGAAAAGGAACTGATGACGATGATCGGCGTCGGCCGGCCCTCGATCCGGGAAGCGATGCTGTCGCTGCAGCAGATGGGGCTTATCAGGATCTCGCACGGAGAACGTGCCCGCGTCATCAATCCGACGCCTGATGTCATCGTCGATCAGGTCTCCACGGCCATGGTCATGATGCTGGCGACGAACTCTCGCGGGCTCGAAGAACTCAAGGAGGTCAGGCTCTTGCTGGAAACCGGCCTGGTTCGGATAGCCACGCGGCGCGCTACGGCCAAGAGTCTGGAACGTCTCGCGGAGACCTTGCGTCATTTGCGCGAGGCAAAGGGCGACCAGGCCCGATTTGTAGCTGCCGACATGGAGTTCCACGCCGTCATTGCGGAGATGAGCGGCAATTCGATGATAGCGGCGGTGGCGAAGGGAATGCTCGAATGGCTGTCCCGTTTCAAGCGGGATCTGGTGGCGATGAAAGGCGCCGAGCGGCTGACCGTCGAGGAGCACGAGCGGATCTACAAGGCGATCGCCAGTGGTGATGCGGAAGGCGCGAGCGCCGCGATGGCCGACCACATCGGCCGCGCCAACGAACTCTATTCGAAACTGGCCGGCGGCGGAGCCGGCTGAGCGCTGGCAAAATTTTTTGCCTGGGAAACTCATATGATGACATGATTTCTTTTTGGTGCTAACGGTCATTCCGTGAACGTCATTCCAGTCGGGAAGCCTGCATTGTCCGGTCGCCTCCGCGCCACCTATGTGATCGAAACCCGCTACCCGCTGGAGGTTGCCGCGGCTGCAATGGCGGGCGAACAATCAAGCGGAACGTTCCGCGCCATACCCGGAGAAACGCCGGAGCTGCTGCGCAGGTTCGGAGCCCGCGTCGAATTCATCAGCGATGTTGCCGAGGTCGACAGCGAGGCGTTGCCGTTCTCGCGCTCGCCAAAAAATGCGACCGTCAGGCCATGCCGGGCCAAGGTGGGCCTTTCCTGGAACATCGAGAATACGGGGACAGTGCTGGCGTCGGTCTGGTCGACGGTTCTCGGCAATCTGTTCGAGCTGCATCATTTTTCGGCCATGCGTCTCCTCGACGTTACCTTTCCCGATGCCTTCGCGGACGCCTACCCAGGGCCGGCCTTCGCCGTCGAGGGAACGCGTCGCCTGACAAGCGTCGAAGGGCGCCCGCTGATCGGCACCATCGTCAAGCCAAGCGTTGGTCTTACCCCGCAGGAGACGGCGGCCCTGGCCGACACACTGATTGCCGCGGGTCTTGATTTCATCAAGGACGATGAATTGATGGGAGACCCTCCGCATTCGCCGTTCGAACACCGGTACGAAGCGGTCATGGCGGTGATAGACAGGCACGCCGACAGGACCGGGCGCAAGGTCATGTATGCGGCCAACATTTCCGGAGACATCGACGCCATGCGTCGGCAGCTGGATCTGATCGAGCGCCGTGGCGGGACCTGCGCCATGCTGGTGCTGAATTCCGTCGGCTTGTCCGCCGTCATCGAGATGCGTCGCCACTCCGCCGTTGCGCTGCACGGCCATCGGGCCGGCTGGGGCCTCTTCAGCCGCTCTCCCGATCTCGGCATGAGCTATCTCGCCTATCAGAAATTCTGGCGCCTGGCGGGCATCGACCACATGCACGTCAACGGGTTGTCCAATAAGTTCTGCGAGCCGGACGAGTCGGTGATGGCGTCGGCCCATGGCTGTCTCACCCCGATGTTCGAGCGGGCTGGCCGTCCCGATACGGTCATGCCGGTGTTTTCGTCCGGACAGACCGCTGTGCAGGCCGCCGAGACCTATACAAGGCTAGGCTCGGACGATTTCATCTATTGCTGCGGCGGCGGCATCATGGCGCATCCGGGTGGGCCGGTCGCCGGCGTTCGAAGCCTGCATGATGCTTTCGAAGCCGCGGCGGCAGGGATTCCCGCACGCGACTACGCCGCCACGCATCCGGAGCTCGAAGCCGCGCTGCAAGCGTTCGGCTGAATCTGCGCCATAGGCGCGCCATCAAGGCAAATGGGAGAGAAGCAAATGACGACATCCGTGGCGGTGCTTGGAGCCGGAGGGAAGATGGGCTTCCGCGTGACACGCAAGCTTATCGAAGCGGGCTACGATGTCCGCGCTGTGGAGATCGGCGAGGCCGGCCGCAAGCGGCTGGGAGAGGCCGATATCGGCGCCGTCGCCATGGACGAGGGCATTCCTGGCGCCAAGGTTGTGGTGATGGCTCTGCCGGACAATATCATCGGCCAGGTGGCGCGGCAGATCTCGCCGATGCTTGCCGCGGGCACCATGATCCTCATTCTGGATGCGGCAGCGCCCTATGCCGGCGACTTGCCCGCGGATCGGCCGGATCTCACCTATTTCGTCGGCCATCCCTGCCATCCGCCGCTGTTCGGCGAAGAGACGGAATGGGCCGCGCGTCGCGATTACCATGGCGGCATCGCCAGGCAATCGATCGTCTGTGCCCTGATGCAAGGTCCGGAAGAGCACTATGCGCTTGGCGAGGAAGTGTGCAGGGCCATGTGGTCGCCGATCATCGACAGCCATCGCGTCACGGTCGAACAACTGGCGATCCTGGAGCCAGGCCTGTCCGAAATGGTGGCCATGCCCTTCGTCGACACCATGGTCGAGGCCGTCGAGGAGTGTGAGCGCAAATATGGCATTCCCAGACAGGCCGCGATGGACTTCCTGATAGGCCATCTGAACGTCGAGATTGCCATGTGGTTCGGCTTCTCTCCGAAAGTGCCGTCCGATGCGGCGCTGCGGCTGATGCGATTCGCCAAAGGCGTCGTGGTCCGGGACGACTGGCGCGAAGCGCTGTCTCCTGCCAAGGTCAAGGAAGCCTCGGAATTGATCGTCTACGGCAAGGGAGCCTGAGCCCTGCCTTCGCCGGCCCGGATCATCTCGGTATCGACCGCGCTCTTCGATGGCTATTCCATGGAGTTGGCCCTCGAGGAGATTGCGGCGGCCGGCGCCCTCCATGTCGAGCCGGCCTTCATCCGCGGCTATGTCGATTTCGATGAAGACATGTTTGCGGCGCTGCACGCCGCGAAGCTGCGCCAGGCAGCGGAACATGCCGGGCTGGGGATCAATGCCGTGTCGGCTCATCTCGACCTGTCGGGGGCCGATGCCATCGACGTCTTGTCCCGCCGCATCGGCTTTGCCGCCGGTCTTGGTGCGTCGTTCCTGATTACCAATGCCGGCCCGGCGAGAAACAGCGCGGCGATCCGCAAAACGATTGACGCCCTCCTGCCGAGACTGGAGGAGGCCGGCATCGTCCTGGCGCTCGAGAATCCCGGACATGGCCAAGGCGATCTGCTCGGCAGCGCCCGGGTGGGGGCAGGCTTCATCCGTGACATCGGATCGCGGCACGTGCGCCTGAACCACGACGCCGGAAATGCCTTTACCTACAGCAACGAGACGGTGCAGCCGGCGCAAGATATCGCTGATGCCATCGATGCGGTTGGGCATGCCCATCTGAAGGATGTCGTCAGTACCGAGGAGGGGTGGGCGTTTTGCGCCATCGGTGACGGCTCGATCGGCTACGGACCGTACTGGCAAGCGCTTCCCGCGACGCTGCCGGTCAGCATCGAACTGCCATTGCGGCTGCAGCGCCCGCAGCGCCGTGATCCCCAGCGGCGAAGCACGCCGGTGGATATCGCCACCATTCGTCGCGTGCTGCGGCGTTCACTGGATTTCGTCAACTCGCTGGAGATCGCAAAGAGCAGCACCTTCTGAACAGCGAAAGGTGGTTCCTGGCCTTTGCGAGAGCCGGCTATCCCCGCTCTGGGAACATCTCCTTTAGGCTCGCGCGCGAGGCCTTGGCGACGCCGCGCTCGGTGATCAGGCCGGTGACCAGCCGCGCCGGCGTCACGTCGAAGGCGGGGTTCGCCGCGGGCGTCGCTTCCGGCGAGACGCGCACCTGGGCGATCTCGCCGCTCGCGGTCTTGCCCCACACCAGCGAAACCTCGTCGCCCGAGCGTTCCTCGATCGGGATTTCGGCAAGTCCGTCGCCCACCGTCCAGTCGATGGTCGGCGAAGGCAGCGCAACGTAGAATGGCACCTCATTGTCGGCGGCGGCGAGCGCCTTCAGATAGGTGCCGATCTTGTTGCAGACGTCGCCGTCGGCGGTGGTGCGGTCGGTGCCGACGATGACCATGTCGATTGCGCCGCGCTGCATCAGGTGGCCGCCGGCATTGTCGACGATCAGCGTGTGCGGCACGCCGTGGCCGGCCATCTCCCAGGCCGTCAACTGGGCGCCCTGGTTGCGCGGCCGTGTCTCGTCGACATAGACGTGGACCGGAATGCCGGCCTCCATCGCCAGGTAGATCGGCGCGGTGGCCGTGCCGTAGTCGACGGTAGCCAGCCAGCCGGCGTTGCAATGGGTCAGGATGTTGACGGCTTCGCCCGGCTTTTTGCGCGCCGCGATGTCCTTGATGATGGCGAGGCCGTTCTCGCCGATGGCGCGGTTGAGCCCGACATCCTCGTCGGCGATCTCGCTGGCGCGCCGATAGGCGGCTGCGGCGCGTTGTTCCGTCGGCAGTGGCCGCAGGAAGCGCCGCATCTCATCCAGCGCCCAGCGCAGATTGATCGCCGTCGGACGCGTCTCGTGGAGCGTCTCCCACACGGCATCGAGCGCGGCATCCGCCGGATCGTCGGCCATCTGCATGGCGACGCCATAGGCAGCGGTGACACCGATCAGCGGCGCGCCGCGCACCCACATGTCGCGGATGGCGGTGGCGATGCCAGCAACGGTATCGACCTTCACGACACGGAAGTCATGCGGCAGCCAGCGCTGATCGATGATCTCCACCGAGCGCCCATCGTCGCTCAGCCAGATGGTGCGATAGTGGCGCTCGCCGACGTTCAAATGCGGTTCTCCTGTTCGATCAGCGTGGCCAGGTTGTTGACCTCGTCGACGCTGTGAATATGACGCCTGTTGACGGCGATGTGGCGGCCGAACTTCAGCGCCCTCGCTTCACATGTGGCGCGCAGGTCTTCGTCGGCAATGGTCTCGAAATCGGCGTTGTGGGCGAGGCCGAGGATGCGCCGGTGCACCTCGATGCCGGCAAAGCCGAGGAGGTCGTCCCAGATCTGGTGCAGCACATGGTCGAGCGCCTGTTCTGCGCCCAGCCTGTCGCCCTGATCCTCGAACAGGCTCTTCTGGTAGAGCATGCCGTTGCGCTCCGTGCGCCACAGATGCGAGAATTCGGTGCGGAACACCGACCACGTCTGCGCCGTGACATCGAGCAGATAGGCGCGCATGGCGTCGCGCTTGCCGCTCTGCTCATGGCCCCGCTGCGAGAAGAAGGCCATCCAGAAATTGGCGAGCAGCATGCCGACGTCGAAGGCCACCGGCCCGTAGAAGGCGAACTCCGGGTCGATCATCCTGGTCTCCGTATCGGTGACCATGATCGAGCCGGAATGCAGGTCGCCATGCAGCAATGTCTCTGCATTGGCGGCGAACAGATGCTTCAGGCGCTGCGCTTCCACCTTGAGGTCGCGGTCGGCGCGCAACTCGGCGACCAAGGCGTCGAGCTGCGGCGAAGTGTGGCGGTTCATCTTGGCGTCGAAATAGGGGTCGGAGAACACCAGGTTCTCGGTGATGTCGCACAGCTCGACATTGTCGGCGAACAGCGCCAGATCCGCCTTGCGTTCCTTGGTCACCATCGAAAAGTCGGAGCCGCGGAACAGGGTGCGGGCCATGAACAGCCCGATATCCCTGGCGATGTTCGGCAATTGCCGGCCCTCGATCAGCGCCCGCCGCAAAATAACGTGCGGCGACAAATACTCCATGATGATCAGCGCCTGGGTCTCGTCGAAATGGTAGATGGCCGGCACCGAGCCCGGTGCGCGCGCCTCTTGACGCGTCAGCGCGTGATATTCGAAGAAGGAACGCTTCAGCGGCAGAGGCCAGCTGTCGCCGACCAGTCGGACATAGGGCAGGGCCTGCTTGACGACCGCCGCGCTCTTGTCGCCCTCGACGATGAAGACGAGATTAAGATTGCCGTCGCCGACCTCGCGCACCTTCCAGCGGCTGGTGTCCTCGCCGATGCGCTGGGTGAGCGCCTCGTTGGTGCCGAGCCGCGTGGCGAGCGTCTCCACCGACAGTGCTTCGAACGGCGTCTTCCCGGTCATCCTCACCTCTCCTGCTCGTTCCCCATAATAGCGGAGCCACGGCGGCGGGGCCAAGCTAGGGAGCGCTCTGGCAATTGTCAATCGTGTTGACAATTGCCGATGTAGCCCATAGCGTCACCGTCAGGGAGGAACGCATGGTCGGCAATGCCGTGTTCCGCGTAGAGGGACTGAGGAAATCCTTTGGCCGCAACGAGGTGCTTGGCGGCGTCTCGCTCGAACTCCATGCCGGTCAAGTGACCGTCCTGATGGGTGCCAACGGCGCCGGCAAATCCACCCTCGTCAAGATCGTCAGTGGCGTCTACGAGCGCGACGGCGGCACCATGACCCTGGCCGGCCGGGACTTTGCGCCAGGAAGACCGGCGGAAGCGATCCGCGCTGGCGTCGTCACCGTTCACCAGAACATCAATGACGGTGTCGTCGCCGATCTCGATGTGGCCACCAACCTGACCTTGGACAGGCTGAACGGCAGTGGCGCCCCGGTGCTCTTCAACCCGGTCCGTGTGCGTCGCGAGGCCAAGGCGGTTGCCGACCGCATGGACCTGGCGATCGACTTGAAGGCGCGCGTCAGCGATCTCTCGCTGGCCGATCGCCAGATGGTGGCGATCGCCCGCGCGCTGGCACATCAGCCGAAAGTGCTGATCCTCGACGAACCGACCTCATCGCTGTCGAGTGCCGAAGCCGATCGGCTTTTTGCGCTGGTCGACAGACTGCGCGCACAAGGCGTGGCGATCCTCTACATCTCGCACCGCATGTCCGACATCAGGCGGCTTGCCGACCGCATCGTCTCGATGCGCGACGGCGCCGTGTCCGGCGTCTTCGACAGGAAGCCGCTCGACTACGAAGGGGCGGTCAATGCTATGCTCGGCCGTAAGATCCACCTCGACCAGATCGTCGCCAGGCACTCGGCCAAGGCGGTGCTGACCGTCGAAGGCCTGCGCATCGCCCAGGGCGCCAGGCCGATCTCGCTGACCCTTGGCGACGGCGAGGTCGTTGCCGTGACGGGGCTGGTCGGCGTCGGCAAGACAGCGCTTGCCGAGACGCTGTTCGGCGTGCGCAGGCCGCTCGCCGGCACCATGACGATGAACGGCAAACCCTACGCGCCGCGCTCGGCCGGCGATGCGATCGCGGCCGGTGTCTTCCTCGTCGCCAAGGATCGCGCCACCAGCGGCATCGTCGGCGGCTTCAACATCGAGCGCAATGTCAGCCTGCCGTTCCTGAGGCGGATGTCGAACCTGAGCGTGCTCAAGCGCCGCCTGGAACGCGCCACGGCGCGCCGCCAGATCCAGGAATTGGGCATCGTCTGCCGCTCCGAGAAGGACGAAATGTCGGCATTGTCCGGTGGCAACCAGCAGAAGGTGATGGTCGCCCGCTGGATGGCGCAGGATGCAAGCCTGTTCATTCTCGACGAGCCGTTTCAAGGCGTCGACATCTCGGCCAGGCGCGACATCGCCGCCAAGCTGAGGGCAAGTGCCAATGGCCGCGCGACGCTGTTGTTCGTGACCGAACTCGACGAGGCTCTTGAGACGGCCGACCGTATCCTGGTGATGTCGGAGCAGACCATCGTCGGCGAACATCGCAACGCGGACATCGATCTCGATCGCCTGCTGGCCGAGGTGGCCGGCGGGCTGCCGCACCGCGCGGCTTGACCGGCTGGAATTGAAGAGCTGACGATGACAATTGGAATGGAGAGCATGGGTTCGAGTTGGGTAAAAACGGCAGCGGCGCGCGGGGGCGCTGAATGACGCAGCGCAACCCCGCCATCCGCTACGGTTTCATCGTCCTGTTGTTCGGGCTCGTCGCTTATTTCGCGATCGCCGCCGACGGTTTCGTTTCGCCCCAAAGTGCGGTCTTCATCTTCCAGTCCGTCGCCATCACCGGCGTGCTGGCGCTTGGCGTCACCGCCACGCTGGTCGTTGGCGGCTTCGACCTGTCGATCGGTTCGGTCGCCACGTCAGCCATGATGGCTGCGGCCTATGTCATGGTGGTGCTGGAGCAGAACGCCGTCGTCGCGGTCGTCGTCTGCCTGCTGATCGGCGTTATCGTTGGGCTCATCAATGGCTGGCTGATCGTCTATATGCGCGTGCCGGACCTGCTGGCGACGCTCGGCATGATGTTCCTGCTGGTCGGCCTGCAGCGCATTCCGACCGAAGGCCGCTCGATCGCCACCGGCATGACCATGCCCGACGGCTCGGTCGCCAACGGCAAGTTCGGCGAAGCGTTCCTGGCGCTCGGCCGCCACCGCTTCGACTTCTTTATTCCCAATCTGGTTCCCGTCTCGGTCGTCGTCCTGGCGGTGCTCGCGGTGCTGATCTGGTTCTTCCTCGAACACACCCGCTTCGGCCGCATGATGTATGCCGTCGGCTCCAATGAGCGCGCCGCCGAGCTCGCCGGCGCGCCTGTCAAGGCATACAAAATCTGGGCCTATATCATTTCAGGAGTTTTTGCCTCGATTGGCGGTATTTTGCTCGCCGCGCGGCTTGGACGCGGCGATATCGCCTCGGGTAATAATCTTCTGCTCGACGCCGTCGCCGCGGCGCTTATCGGCTACGCGGTTCTCGGCGCCGCCAAGCCGAACGCGTTCGGCACGGCCGTCGGCGCCGTCTTCGTCGGCGTCCTGCTGCAGGGCCTGACGATGATGAACGCGCCATACTACACGCAGGATTTCATCAAGGGCGCCGTTCTGGTCGTCGCCCTTGTCTTCACCTTCGCTCTTTCCGGCAGGGGCAGGACATAGATTTCGACCGGGTTGCATTTCAACAAGTGGAGGAAACGACGTGAACATCACAAGAAGACTTTTGGGCAAGGCAGCGCTCGGGCTCGCCGGCGCGGCGTTGCTGATGCAAGGGACGGCTCTGGCTGCCGATCGCCCGGCGCCATTCGACAAGCCTGGAGTCAAGATCGCTCTGGTGCGCTATCTCTCGACCGGTGACTTCTTCCAGGCCTATCTGTCCGGCGTCGAGGCGCAGGCCAAGGCCCTCGGCGTCGATCTGCGCGTGCTCGACAGCCGGCAGGACGCCGCCCTCCAGGCCGACATGGTCGACCAGGCCATCGCGCTTGGGGTGCAGGGCATCATCATCCAGCACGGCCTGACGGAATCGATGAAGGACGCCGCCCAGCGCGCGGTCGATGCCGGCATCAAGGTGGTCGCTTTCGACGTCAATGTCGAAAACCCCAAGATCCCGCAGATCGAGCAGTCAGACCGCGACCTCGCGCGCCTCGCGCTCGAGCAGGCGGTCAAGGATAATGGCGAGAGCTGGAAGGCCGGCTATGTCTATGTCGCCGGCATCGCCCCGCTCGACCGCCGCAATGAGACGTGGGTCGACGTGAAGAAGAAATACTCGGGCATCAACGAAGTCGCCATGTTCGGCACATTGGACAACCCGATCGCCAACTCGGTCGCCAATCAGGCGCGCTCGGTGCTGACCGCCCATCCCGATATCAAGGTGATGTTTGCTCCCTATGACGAGTTCGCCAAGGGCGTGAAGATCGCCGTCGACGAGGCGGGCCTGAATAAGGACATCAAGATCTATTCGGCCGACATCTCGACCTCGGACATTGCGGCGATGCGGGAGCCCGACAGCGCCTGGGCGGCAACCGCCGCCACCAACCCCGCCGTCGTGGGCCAGGTCTCGGTGCGCGCGCTGGCGCAGTTGCTCGCCGGTGAAGATCCCGGCCACAACGTCGTCGTGCCGCCGACGCTGATCACCCAGAAGGACCTCCTCGACAAGGACATCAAGAACATGGAGGACCTGTCGGCCAAGCTGCCGCAGTTCGCCCATGCCGATGTCGCCATGCCGGCCTGGATGCCGAACCCGAACGCGAAGTAGAGCGCAAGCCTGACAAAAAGCGAAAAGGGCGGCCACGAGCCGCCCCTTTCATATGGATGGTTGGCCTTGTTACAGCCAGTGTTCCGGATCGCGCATCCCGTGGACAATTGCCGCGACCAGAATGCCGTCCGGCTGTGGTTCCTAGATGACTATATAGCGGCCTTCGATGAGCACGCGGGCCGTCGCTCAATTCTGGTCGGGCTGTGCCCATCTTGGGGTGCTGAGCCGCCAGCTTCTGTTTGTCAAAAATGCGCATGAGCAGCTTGTCCGCTGCCCTTTCATTATCGATTGCTATTGTGTGCCAGACATCTCGCAAATCCTGCGAGGCGCGCGGTGTGAGCTGATATCTAGCCACGGGCGCGGCGTTCTGCCTTCACACTGCGTAGGAATTCGGCCGGTTCGATGTCAACCGGCTTCCCGCTTGACATGCCCTCGGCATAGGCCCGTTTCAAGTGCTCGAGTTCCAAGGTACGCAACTCCTCGCGCTGTTCCCACAGACGCAGGGCGTCGCGGAGAATCTCGCTGTTGGAGGCGTACCCGCCGCCTTCAACAGCGCTTTGCAGGCGCGCGACCTGCTGCGCGGTGAGCGAGATGGTGAGGGTGCGCATAGGCTCGGTTTTCATGCCAATTATGTAGCGCACCTCACAAGAAATAACAATTCTTGTTAGGATACATCGCGTCGTCCCATCTGCCCTCCGGCAGGGGCACAAGATAGAACTCCGCTACCGCAGCGCCGCCGCGATATTGCCGCCGTCGACGGTCGTGACGTCGGCGGTGGTCCGGTCGGCCAACGCATGGTGCAGGAAGGCCTGGGCAACGTCTTGCGCCGTCACCTCCTGGCCGAGCAGATTGCCGGACATATATTCCTTCTCCGACACGCCGCGCGCGCCCGAACGGCTGGCGATCATGGCGTCGGTCAGCAACCCTGAGCGGATACGGTCGGCGTTGACCGCGTTGGAGCGGATGCCATGGGCGCCGTAGTCGAGCGCGTATTGCCTGGACAGGAACAGCGTCGCCGCCTTCGGCACGCCATAGGCGCCAAATTTCGGCCCCGGATTGACCGCCTGCTTGGAAGTGTTGAACAGGAGAGCGCCGCCGGTGCCCTGTTCCAGCATGATGCGCACGGCGTTCTGCGCCACCGATTGGTGGGCGAAGAAATTGAGCTCGAAGCTCTTGCGCAGAAGCGCATCGTCGAGCTCTCCGATCCGGCCTTCCCAGGCCGCACCCGCGTTGGACACCAGGATGTCGACGCCGCCGAACACCGCCACCGCCTTGTCGAAGGCGGCGCGCACCTGCACCGGATCGGTGATGTCGGCTCCGACGCCGATCGAATTGTTGCCAGCCTTCTTTGCGGCGTCGGCCGCCTTTTCGGCGTCGAGATCGACGACAACCGCATGAGCGCCATTGTCGGCGAACAGCTTGGCGGTCGCCGCACCGATCGCACCGGCGCCGCCGGTGATCAGCACGACCTGGCCGGTCAGCGGCTTCGGCTTGTTGGAGGCGAGTTTGGCCTGTTCCAGCGACCAGTATTCGAGCGGGAACAGGTCGGCCTTGGAAAGCGGATGAAAACGGCCGACGGCTTCCGCGCCGCGCACCGCCTCGATCCACATTTCGCCGACGTCGGAAGCGATCCTGGCATCCTTCAGCGTGCGGCCATGGCCGAACATGCCGAGCCCCGGCACCAGCGTCAGCCGCGGCATCGGGTCGAGCATGGTGCGTTTGACGTCGTCGAGCGCGTCATTGGTCTCGAAATAGGCACGGTATTCCTTGGCGAAGGCGTCGACATGGCTCTTGATGACGGCCTTGTAGTCGCCGACCTTGTCCGCATCGGGCGCCGGCACCGCCATCGGTCCGGTCTTGATGCGGATCGACAGATCCGGCGTCGACACGCCGCGTGCGGCATAGTCGGCGATCTCGGCCGAATTGATGAAATCGACGATCGCGTCCGAGGCGCGGAAATCGCTGATCATGCGGTCGAAGCGGCCTTCGCCGCGCGCCACCGCCACGGCGCCGCGCAACATAGGAGCGATGGAAGCCGGCGTCGCGAGCTTCGCCGGCAGCGCGGCCTTTGCCGCCTTGGGCTTGGCATGCCTGGCAACATACTCCTCGGCGACATTCACATAATGGATCATCCGATCGTAGGCCTGCTTGGCGTCGTCGCCGAAGGTGAAGATGCCGTGCTTGTCGAGGATCAGTCCTTCCACATCAGGGTCGGCATCGAAGACATCGGCCGCCGCCTTCGCGAGGTCGAAGCCCGGCATGATGTAGGGCACGTAACCCATCTTGGCCCCGAACACCGTCTTCACCAGCGGCTTGCTGTCTTCCTGGTCGACGATCGCCAGGATGGCGGTCGAGTGCGTGTGGTCGACGAATTTGTGCGGCAGGAAGGCATGCAGCAATGTCTCGACCGAAGGATTGGGTGAGGACGGATCGATGAGGTTCGCCCGCTGCAGCGCAACCATGTCCTCGTCGGAGAGCTTGTCCAGCGCGCGCGCCTTGATGAGCGCGCCCATCTTCACCGCCGGCAGGCCCTGCGGCTCGATGACGGCCATGTCCCAGCCGCTGCCCTTGACGCACAGCACGTCCCATTCGTCGCCGACGAGGTCGGTCGCCTTGGTCTTGCAGGAGGTGTTGCCGCCGCCATGCAGCACCAGTCGCGGTTCGCCGCCCAGCAGGCGCGTCGTGTAGACGCGTAGCGCGAGGTCGCGTCCGACGCCTTTCTTTGCATAGTCGGCAACCATCTTCTCCGCGTCGCCGTCGTTCCACAGGTTCTTCATTAGCTTCGTCCAGTTGCTGTCATATGGTGAAACAGGAGTGCCGCGACGCCTCGATGACGGCCGCGGCAGGAATGGTCTCTTTTCTAGGATGCCTTTCTGGCTGCCGCTCCGGCATGATCCAGAAGCCGCTGCGCCATATCGGCGCTGACCACCAGATGCGTGCAAAGGCCGCCGGCGATCGCAGCGAGCAGGGGTTCGAACTTGCTGTTCTCCTGCACCACCATCAGCCGCTTCTGAATGGCGCGCAGCGAGGAAAGCTCCGCCGAGATCACCCGCCGGTTGTAGCCGCAGTCGAGCACCTTGCCCTCGGCATCGATGATCTGCCCGGCAATGACGCCGGCCGCGCCCGCCTTGCGCAGGTCGGCCATTTCGTCTGATGTCAGCGCGCCGCATTTGACCAGATGGCTGTCGGCATCGACGGCGCCGACCGAATACAGCGCCAGATCGCATTCGTGGATGCTCGACAGCTGTTCGCGGATTACAGGCTCGGCCCGCAGGCCGCGCGCCAGCTCTTCGGTGGTCAGTACGAGCGGCGCGTAGAAATTGATGCCCTTGGCGTTGAGCCGCCGGGCGATCTCCATCGTGCACTGGTCGGGACGATAGGAATAGGGCGCGCCGAGATTGCCGCAGAGCTGCACCACGGTGACATCCTGAAGATCGGCGTAGGACATAATGTCGGCGATCATGTACACGGTGCGCCCCCAGGCGACGCCGATGCGGTCGCCCTTTTTCACCAGTTCGAGAAAGACGCTCGCCGCCAGCACCGCGATGTCGGTGGCGGGATCGGCGATATGGCCGTTTTCCGGCGCGATCCAGACCGCGTCCAATTCCAATGCGTCTTCCAGCTTGCGCGCCATGACGTCGTCGGTGAAAAGCTGGGTCGAGGTCGAGATGTTGACGATGCCGGTCTCGCGCGCCTTGCGCAGATACATGGCAACCGAGGCGCGGGAAATGTTAAGCTGGCTCGCCACCTGGTCCTGGCGCAAGCCATGCGCATAATAGAGCCAGGCGGCCTTGTGTATAAGTTGTTCTGCCGGTCGGATCGCCATGCCTTCTCCTTGGCTGACATTAGTCACGGCTCTCGACAAAAGTCAAACCTCGCGGAGGTACGCGATGCCTTTAGGCGCGCCAAATCTAGATCATCATTGCGCCAGACGCGCCCTGTCGTGGCATCGTTGCTGGTGACGCGGCCCGAGCCTGTGGTTAGAACTTGTCGGCAAAAGGACATTCGGGGAGGACAGGATGGGCAATCCTTACGAACAGGATCTCGACAGGAACGCTGCTAACCATCAGCCGCTGACGCCGCTCACCTATCTGGAGCGGGCGGCCAAGACCTATCCCGATCATGTCGCCATCATCCATGGCCGGCAGCGCGTGACGTATCGCGATTTCTGGCGACGTTCGCTGCAGCTCGCCTCGGCGCTCTCCAGGCGCGGCATCGGCAAGGGCGACACGGTGACGGTGATGCTGTCGAACACGCCGCCGATGCTGGAGGCGCATTTCGGCGTACCGATGACCAAGGCGGTGCTGCATTCGCTCAACACCCGCCTCGACGCCGCCGTGATCGCTTTCCAGCTCGACCATGCCGGGACCAGGGTGCTCATCGTCGATCGCGAATTCTCCGGAGTGGTTCGGCAAGCGCTCGATCTGGCCAAGGTGAAGCCCCTGGTCATCGACTATGACGATCCCGACTACGCCGCGGACGCTCCCTATCCGAAGGGCGGTCGCATTGGCACTCTTGATTACGAGGCCTTCGTCGCCGAGGGCGACGGGAATTTCGCCTGGTCGATGCCCGACGACGAGTGGGACGCCATTTCGCTCAACTACACCTCGGGCACGACAGGCAACCCGAAAGGCGTCGTTTATCATCATCGGGGTGCTGCGCTGATGGCCTACGCCAACACCGTCCATGCCGGCATGGCCAAGCACGCGGTCTATCTGTGGACACTGCCGATGTTCCACTGCAATGGCTGGTGCTTTCCGTGGACCTTGGCCGTCCAGGCCGGCACCCATGTCTGTCTGCGCTGGGTTCGGCCGAAGCAGATCTACGATGCCATCGCCGACCATGGCGTCACCCATCTGTGCGGCGCGCCGATCGTCATGTCGGTGCTGATCAACGCCAGGGATGAGGACAAGCGCCAGTTCCCGCAAGCCGTCACCTTCAACACGGCCGCCGCGCCGCCGCCGGAAGCGGTGCTCACCGGCATGGCCGATGCCGGCTTCGCCGTCACGCATCTCTACGGCCTGACCGAGACCTACGGCCCGGCGGTGGTCAACGAATGGCACAATGAATGGGATCATCTTGAGAAGGGGCAGAGGGCCACGAGGAAGGCCAGGCAAGGCGTGCGCTACGCCGCGCTCGAAGGCCTCACGGTGATGGATCCCGAAACGATGACGCAGACGCCCGCCGACGGCAAGACCATCGGCGAGGTCATGTTCCGCGGCAACATCGTCATGAAAGGCTATCTCAGGAACCGCAAGGCGACCGACGAGGCGTTCGCCGGCGGCTGGTTCCACTCCGGCGATCTCGGCGTCATGCATCCGGATGGATATATCCAGCTCAAGGACCGCTCCAAGGACATCATCATTTCGGGCGGCGAGAACATTTCCTCGATCGAGGTCGAGGACGCGCTCTACAAGCACCCGTCCGTTGCGTCTTGCGGCGTGGTGGCGCGGGCGGACGAGAAATGGGGCGAGGTGCCGGTCGCCTATGTCGAGCTGAAGCCCGGCAAGACAGCGACCGAAGCCGAGATCATCGAGCATTGCCGCGCGCTGCTTGCCCGCTTCAAGCTGCCGAAAGCGGTGGTGTTCGCCGAGATCCCCAAGACCTCGACGGGGAAGATCCAGAAATTCCGGCTGAGGGAGATGGCGAAGGAGGCGTAGCGGACGCTGGCGCTTTGCGGTGACTTCGACAGGTTTCCTAGGCGCCTCGCGACTTCGTCATCCTAGGGTCTGCGCCGCGTCGCTACGCTCCTTGCTCCGCCCTAGGATGACGAACTCATAAAGTCGTCCGCCAGTCGCCGTGCCGCTTATCGCGCGCCGCCAACTGTCACCATCTGTCACCAATTATACGCGTACGTCGATTTCGCGTTGACATCTCATCCTCTACGATTTACGAGTGACGAAAATTAAAATTCATCACTAGTAAATCGAAAGAGGCTATGTCCGAAACCGCCAACCTCGTCGCCGATGCCGCCCGCCAGGAGAATGTGACGCGCATTCTCGATTGCGCCGAGCGCCTGTTCCGGCACTATGGCTACGGCAAGACCAATGTCGCCGACATTGCCCGCGAACTCGGCATGTCGCCAGCCAACATCTATCGCTTCTTTGCTTCCAAGGTCGAAATCCACCAGGCGGTCTGCGGCCGGATGCTCGGGGCCAGCTACAGGATGGCCTACGAGATCATGCATTTGCCGATCAGCGCCGAGGAACGGCTGCGGCGCTACGTGCACGCGCAGTACAAGATGACCATGGAGGTCATGCTCGACGACCAGAAGGTCCATGAGATGGTCATCGTCGCGCTCGAGCGCGATTGGGGCGTCATCGACAAGCATGTCGACAGTATCCACGATCTTTTTGCCGAGGTGATCCGCGAGGGCATCGCGGCCGGCGAATTCAGGGAGCAGGATCCGGTGATTGCGTCGCGCTGCTTCGGCGCGGCCACGGTCATTTTGTGCCACCCGCAGATGGTGGCCCAGTGTCTTGCCAAGACCAACCGGGCAATGCCCGACGACCTCATCGACTATGCGATCAAGGCCTTGAAGAAGTAGCCGCCGCCCGCCGGGCGTCGGCAATGACAATCAATCTCCAGTTTGGGAGTGCTAAGGTGTCTTCGTCCAATTCCATTATCCGCTGGCTGCCGGTTGCCGGCCTGATCGTCGCGGCGCTCGGCCTTGCCGGCTGTTCCCAGGAGAAGGCGGAGGTCAAGGATATCATCCGCCCCGTCAAGGTCGTCGAGATCGGCGCGGCGCAGACCACCCGCCAGCTCGATTATTCCGGTTCGGTGCGTGCCCGCACCGAGATGAATCTCGGCTTCCGCGTTGCCGGCAAGGTCACCGAGAGGCTCGTCGACATCGGCCAGCATGTCACCTCGGGCGACGTCCTCGCCCGCATCGATCCCTCCGATTACGAGCTTTCGGTCAAGAGCGCCGCGGCAAGCCTTGATGCCGCCGAGCGCCAGGTCGAGACGGTGGATCTCGCCAGGAAGCGCGCCGAGCAGCTTTATGCCAAGAATTTCGCGCCGAAATCGCAGCTGGAGCAGGCGACGCTTACCTACAACCAGGCGGTCGCGACGCGCGATGCCGCCCGCTCGACCCTCGCCCAGGCTCAGAACCAGGTCCACTATACCGATCTCAAGGCGAGCGAGAACGGCATCGTCACCGCGGTCAGTGCCGATGTCGGCCAGGTGGTCGGTGCCGGCACGCCCGTGATGACGGTTGCCGTCGATGGCGAGAAGGAAGTGCTGATCGCGGTGCCGGAAATGGATATTGCCGGCTTCAGGCCGGGCAAGGAGGTCAAGGCAAGCTTCTGGGCGGACGATGCGCTGACGCTTGCCGGCAAGGTCCGCGAAGTTGCCGGCAGCGCCGACCCGCAGTCGCGTACCTTCGCCGTTCGCGTCTCGCTCCCCAACGACCCGCGCGTGCTGCTCGGCATGACCGCCAACGTGCAGGCGACGGTCGACAGCAGGACCCAGCTGGTCTCGATCCCGCTCAGCGCCTTGGCTGAAAAGGACGGCCAGAAGATCGTCTGGGCCGTCGACCGCGGCAGCGACACCGTGCATTCGCGCCCGGTCAAGATCGCGAACTTCACCGCCGATGGCGTCGCGGTTGCCGACGGCCTCAAGCAGGGCGACGTCGTGGTTGCCGCTGGCACCCAGTTCATGACCGACAATCTGAAGGTCAAGCTGTCCGGTGACAGTCTCCAGCAGTCCGCCTCGGCGGCGGAAGACGCTGCCACCAGCAGCCTGCGCTGACAGCCAGGCACAACAGAACCCTTCCCTGTCTTGGCGGCGCGAGCCGCAAGACCGGGCAGGCCATGGTTTCCGGGCGGCAGGCGCCCGATCGTCGAGACGCCGGCAAGATGGCTCCCCCGCATCATTGTCGCGTCACATGCGATGCGAGTCTCTCCGCTTGAGGGAGCCTCGCCGCCCGGAAGCCAGACGAAGAACGCATGAACGGCATGATGAACCTGCCTTGCAGATCAATTGGACTGGACTGGCGCCATGACCACCGACAGCAACACTGAAAAGCGGCCTTTCAACCTCTCGCGTTGGGCGATCGGGCATCCGAGCATCGCACGTTTCCTGTTCGGCCTGATCATCCTTGCCGGCGCGCTCGGCCTGATGCGCATGGGCCAGAAGGAAGATCCCGATTTCACCTTCCGCGTCATGGTCGTGCAGGCGATCTGGCCGGGTTCTTCGATTCAGGAGATGGAAGACCAGGTCGTCAACAAGATCGAACGCAAGCTGCAGGAAACGCCGCATCTCGACTTCGTGCGCTCCTATACGCGCGCCGGCAGCGCCATCATCACCGTGCAGATCAAGGGCGACACCAATGCGGCCCAGGTCAACGACGCCTTCTATCAGGTGCGCAAGAAGGTCGGCGACATAGCAGGCGATCTGCCGCAAGGCCTGCTCGGCCCCTATTTCAACGATGAATTCGGCGACACCTTCATCACCTTGCATTCCATCAGCGGCGATGGCTTCAGCTATCCCGAATTGAAGAAGTTCGCCATTCAGGCCCGCGACATGCTGCTGACGACGCCCGGCGTCGAAAAGGCGGTCATCATCGGCGACCAGCCCGAGAAGATCTATATCGACGTCTCGTCCAAGGCGCTGGCCGAGCGCGGCCTGACGCTGACCGACCTGCAGAACGCGATCAAGGGACAGAACAATGTCGACCCGGCGGGCTCGGTCGACACCGGCCTGCGTTCGGTCCGCATTTCGGTCGAGGGCGACGTCACCAGGGCGGCCGACATTCGCGAGCTGCGCTTGCGCGCCGGCAACCAGATAACGCGTCTTGGCGATATCGCGACCGTGAGTTCGGGGCTGGAGAATCCCTTCGAGCGCAAGTACCGGTTCAACGGCCACGAGAGCGTCCAGCTCGGTGTCGTCATGGCCAAGGGCTTCAACGTCACCGATGTCGGCAAGGACGTCGAGGCGACCTACAAGCGATTCGAGGAGGCGCTGCCCTATGGCGTCTCCGTCGACCAGATATCGGACCAGCCCGAGGTCGTCAGGGACGCTGTCAGCGAGTTCATGCATGCGCTCGGCGAAGCGCTGCTGATCGTGCTCGTCGTCTCGTTCCTGTCGATCGGCTGGCGCTCCGGACTTGTCATTGCCATCGCCAT
Source organism: Mesorhizobium sp. ESP-6-2 (assembly GCF_020164675.1). Classification (NCBI taxonomy): domain Bacteria; kingdom Pseudomonadati; phylum Pseudomonadota; class Alphaproteobacteria; order Hyphomicrobiales; family Phyllobacteriaceae; genus Mesorhizobium; species Mesorhizobium sp. ESP-6-2. The sequence goes on along the minus strand of NZ_JAIUGT010000004.1, from coordinate 327,971 downwards.
TCCGCTGGTCCTGGCCGCCACCTTCGCCATCATGTACGAGATCGGCATCGACCTGCAGCGCATTTCGCTCGGCGCCTTGATCATAGCGCTCGGCCTGCTTGTCGACGACGCCATGATCGTCGTCGAGATGATGGAACGCAAGCTGGAGGAGGGGCTGGTCAAGATCGAGGCGGCGGGTTTCGCCTATTCCTCGACCGCCTTCCCGATGCTGACCGGCACTCTGATCACCACCGCCGGCTTCATTCCGGTCGGCTTCGCCGCCTCCACCGCCGGCGAATATGTCCGCACACTGTTTTACGTCGTCGGCATCGCGCTCGTCGTGTCCTGGTTCGTGGCGGTCTATTTCACGCCATGGCTGGGCTATATGATCCTCAAGCAGCGCAAGCATGCCGGTTCCCATCACGACGTCTTCGACACCAGCTTCTATCGCCGGCTTCGCTCGACCGTTACCTGGGCCGTTCGCCATCGCATCATCGTGCTGACGATGACGCTGGTGACCTTCGCCACCAGCCTGTGGGCCTTCCAGTTCATTCCGCAGAACTTCTTCCCGCAATCGTCGCGCCCGGAAATCCTCGTCGATCTCTGGCTGCCGGAAGGCACCAGCATCAAGGAAGTCGAAACGCAGGCCAAGGCGCTGGAAGCCAAGATGATGGACGACAAGGACAAGCGCTTCATCGCCACCTACATCGGCGAAGGCGCGCCGCGCTTCTTCCTGCCGCTGGACCAGCAGCTCAGGAATCCTAACTTCGCCCAGCTTCTTGTGATGGCCAATGACGAGCCGGCGCGCGAGCGGCTGATCGTCAAGCTGCGCACCATCCTGGCGCAGGACTTCCCCTCCATCCGCGGCAAGGTCGATCGCTTGTTCCTCGGCCCGCCGACAGGCTGGCCGGTGCAGATGCGCGTCATGGGCCCGGACCGCCAGGAAGTGCGGCGCATTGCCGACCAGGTGAAGGCGAAATTCCAGGCCAACCCGCTGCTCGGCGCCGTCCATGACGACTGGCTGGAACCTGTGCCGGCGATGAAGCTGGTCATCGACCAGGACCGCGCCCGTGCGCTGGGCGTCACCTCGCAGCGCATCCGCCAGATGCTGCAGGCCTCCATGTCCGGCGCGCCGCTGGGCGACTTCCGCGACGGCGAAGAAACGGTGTCCATCGTCGCCCGCGAGCCGGATGCCAGCCGCGCCCTGCTCTCCTCGGTCGATTCCATCTACATCCCGACCGATTTCGGTGGCTTCGTGCCGCTGTCGCAGGTGGCCAAGGTTGTGCCGGTGCTGGAGCAAGGCGTCGAGTGGCGGCGCGACCGCTTGCCGACCATCAGCGTGCGGGCGACCTTGCCCGACGGCGTGCAGTCCAACGACGTCGTCACCAAGATGTACAACGACATGAAGGATCTGCGCGACGGGCTTGCGCCCGGCTACAAGATCGAGATCCAGGGCGGTGCGGAGGATTCGGCGGAAAGCCAGGCTTCCATCGCCGCCAAGGCGCCGATCATGCTGGCCGTCATCGTCATACTGCTGATGGTCCAGCTGCAGCATTTCGGCAAGGCGATGCTGGTGCTGGCCACCGGTCCGCTCGGCATCATCGGTGCGGCCGCGGCCCTTTTGATCAGCGGGGCGCCGTTCGGCTTCGTCGCCATCCTCGGCGTTATCGCGCTGCTCGGCATCATCATGCGAAACTCCATCATCCTCGTCGACCAGATCGACCAGGACATCGCGAAAGGCATGGAACGCTCCGAAGCGATCATCGGTTCGGCTGTGCGCCGTTTCCGGCCGATCGTGTTGACGGCAATGACCGCGGTGCTGGCGCTGATCCCGATCTCGCGCGGCGTGTTCTGGGGACCGCTCGCCTACGCCATGATGGGCGGCATTCTGGTTGCAACCGTGCTCACCATCCTGGTGCTACCCGCTGGCTACGCCCTGTTCTTCGGCCGTGAGCGCAAGAAGGTGCCGACCGACGAACAGACGCCCGAACCGGAAACCGTCGAAGGTGTCGAGAGGCCGCAACTCGCCTTGGCGGCTGAATGAACGAAATCGGCCGGTCTCATTTGAGACCGGCCGATTTCTGTTCTTGCGGAGCCGAAGGCCGCTTGCCCGTCAGGCAATCAGATGACGAAAAACCAGTTGGCGATCAGCATTACCGCCACGCCGGCGACCAGCGTCAGATAGGGCAGCATGCCCGCCTTTTTCACCGAGAGGTCCGCTCCCGCCATGCCGAGGTCGGCCAGCATGTGGTCGGGGAACTTGCCGCCGTCCTGGATGTAATGGCGGAAGCAGAACACCGGGATGATCAGCGCCGCGGTGATCAGCCCGGCCCACAGCGCCATCGGGTTCCACACCTTGGCGCCGGCGCCCATGAAGATCGCGTTGACATAGGCGAAGATCGCCCCGATCCCCAAGAGCCACGTCGGGGCCTTCCATGGCCGCGCGATATGGCCGTTGTCGATGCGATGGATCCAGCCGGCATTGAGGTTGAGGAAGTTGAAGATGATGTAGCCGCAATTGGATACGGCGAGAATGAAGAAGAAGCTCGTTGCATCGGCCGAGGCGATCGCCAGCACGATCAGGTTGAAGCACAGGTCGGTCCACATCGCCCGCGTCGGCGCGCCATGTTCGTTGACGTGGCTGAGGTAGCGCGGCAGCCAGCCGTCGACGGAGCCCTGATAGAGCGTGCGCGAGGAGCCGGCCATAGCCGTCATGATGCACAGCACAAGCGCCAGGATCATCAGCATCACCAGCAGGCTGTGGATAAGCCCGCCGCCGCCGACCATGCCGGCGAGAGCATCCGCCACGCCTGAGCCGTCGACGATAGGCGTCGCCAGCATGCCGTTCAACCCGAGCACGCCCTGGAAGGTGAACGGCACCAGGATGAACAGCAGCATGCAGAGCAGGCCGGAATAGAAGATGGCCTTAAAGGTGTCGGTGCCGGGATTCTTGAACTCGGACGTATAGCAGACGGCGGTCTCGAAACCGTAGGTCGACCAGGCGGCGATGAACATGCCGCCGAGCACCAGCGTCCAGCCGGCGATGTTCCAGGCGCCGGGCTCTGGCGCATACGCGGCCGCTAGCGGCACCAGCGGCGAAAAATTCGCCCAGTTGATCTGGCCGGTGAAGATCGGCACGACGCCGACGATCAGCATCGGGACGATGACCAGCAAGCCGATATATTTCTGCACATTGGCGGTGCCCAGGATCCCGCGATGCTGGATCGAGAAGATGATCAGCATCAGCACCGCGCCGATGAAGAAGGTGGCGTTGAAGGTGAAGGACACCGGACCCAGCGTGTGGCTGAACGCCGACCACGTGCGGATCGCCGGGGTCGCCGCCGCGGTCACCGCGGTAATGGCGTCGGCGGCGCTCGTTCCGACATGCGCCGCGATATAGGCGGCGACCTCGGGCGACGTGTCGGTAAAGATCGGCACCGGCGCCAGCGCATTGAGGATATAGGCGGCGGCGATCGAGCAGCCGAGCGAGAGCACCGGCGACCAGGCAAACCAGTTGCACCATACCGACAGCGGCGCGATGAACTTGGAGTAGCGCAGCCAGGCGGTGGCTCCGTAGATCGAGGCGCCGCCCGACTTGTTCGGGAACAGGCCGGCGATCTCGGCATAGGTGAAGGATTGCAGGAAGCCCATGACCATGGACACCGTCCAGATCAGGAAAGCGAGCGTCCCGGTCGTGCCGGCGATGCCGCCGATCGAGAACAGGACGAGGGCCGGGACGCCGCTCGCCACCCAGAAGGCGCCGCGCCAGTCGATATGCCTGAGCAGCTTGCTTTCGGCAGGCTGGTCCAGGACCGTGCTTATCGTGCTCATGTCGGTGAATTCCCCTTTTTGATGTTCCCCGCCGGCGACGCCCCGACTTTGCGAAGCTTGCTCCCCGGCCAATATCGCCGCGACTTCAGTGTTTCCACTCAGTCGTATTTTTTTCTTAAGAGTGAAGATTGATCCGGCGCGCTTTCACGTCAAGCGTTTTGTCGCGCCGTGCACATCACGCTTGTGGGCGGGCGCACAAATGTGCCTCGCGGCGCCGCCAGCGACATCCCGTATGCCCGGAAGGCCGCGATCAGGAACGCGGCCTGGTCTTTTGCGGATCGTAATGGGCGAAGGCCACGACTCGTGCCGGCAGCCGCTTGGCATGGCCGTCGAGCTTGCCGATTTCAACCTCGGTGCCGATAGCCGCATGGGTGACGTCGAGCCGCGCCAGGGCGATGGTCTTGTTCAGCACCGGCGAGCGCATGCCCGAGGTGACGACGCCGATCTGGGCGCGGCCGATATGCACGCAGTCGCCATGGCCGACCGCGACATTGGCATCGATGTCGAGCCCGACCAGTTTGTTCTGCGGGTTCTCCTTGCGCCGGATCAGCGCCTCGCGGCCGATGAAGTCGTCGGTCTTGGTCTTCAGCGGCACGGTGAAGCCGATGCCGGCCTCGAACGGATCGGTCTGGTCGGAGAATTCGTAGCCGGCGAAGATCAGCCCGGCCTCGATGCGCACCATGTCCAGCGCCTGCAGGCCCATCGGCTTCAATCCATGTGGCTGGCCGGCGGCCCAGATCGCCTCGAAGACCTTTTCGGCGTCGCGCGGATGACACCAGATCTCGTAGCCGAGTTCACCGGTATAGCCGGTGCGTGAGACGACGACCGGAACGCCATCGCCGCCGCCGATGCGCGCGACGGCGAAGCGGAACCATTCCAGTTCCTTGATCGACGGCTGCAGCGGCGAGGTCCAGATCACCTCCCTCAGGATGTCGCGGCTCTTCGGCCCCTGCACGGCGATATTGTGCATCTGGTCGGTGGACGAGCGCACCAGCACGTTGAGGCCGAGCTTTGTCGCCGTCTCGCGCAGCCATTCGCCGGACAGATCGTCGCCGCCGATCCAGCGGAAATTGTCCTTGCCCAGCCGCAGCAGCGTGCCGTCGTCGATCATGCCGCCATGCTCGTAGCACATGGCGGAATAGACGACCTGGCCGACGCCGAGCTTCTTGACGTCGCGGGTCAGCGTGTATTGCAGCAGCGCTTCGGAATCCGGGCCGGTGACCTCGAATTTGCGCAGCGGCGACAGGTCCATGATCACCGCGTCCTGCCGGCAGGCCCAGTATTCGGCGATCGCGCCTTCCTTGGCGAAGGAGTTGGCCAGCCAATAGCCCCTGTACTCGACGAAGTCGCGTGTGTGCTTGGCAAAGCTCTGATAAAAGGAGGTCTCGCGGGTCATTTTCGGTTCCGAATCGGGCGTCATGCGTCTGGCGATCGCTCGCGAGAATTTGTGCTGGCCGGAATAGGTGCGCACGTGGATGTCGGTCAGGTCCCAGCCATTGGCCGGCGTCGTGTCGTCGGGGCAGGCGGAGGAGACGCAGACGATGTCGGTCAGCGCCCGAAGCAGCACATAGTCGCCGGCGCGCGACCATGGCTCGTCGGAGACCATGACGCCATGCGCGTCGATCGCCGTGTTGAAGAAGAAGTTGATCGCCATCCAGCCGGCGCGTGGCGTGACGCCCTTGTCCGACAGCGCGCGGTTGAAGTTCTCCGAGCAGTTGGGATGGCCGGGATAGCCGATATCGTCGTAATATTTGGCCGCGCATGCGAGCGCGAAGGCGTCGTGCCGACCGCATGTGTCCTGCACCACTTCGACCAGCGGCTCCATGTCCTGGTCGTAATATTTCGAGTGCAGCCCCGGCATCGGGTAGCTCGCGCCCATCAGCGTGCGTGTCGTCGTCACATCGAGCGGATGGTCGAGGCCCTTGTCGAGCTTGCGTGCCGAAAAACACTGGAAGTCGGTGCACTGGCGGCCATCGACGTCGATGATCTGGAGATAGTCGCCGGCTTTGACGAAATAGGACTCCGCCGTCGCCGAATGGACGCGCAGGTCGAGCACCGGATCGGCCAGCGGGTCGGCAAGCCGCGACTTCGAAGCCGGGCGGATCGTGGCGCGGCGCACGATCACGGCAAGCGGCGTCGCCGTGTCGTGGCCATCGACCAGCATCGGCCCGCCCGGCGCGGCAATCAGCAGCGCGCCGTCGCGTACGACAGTGAAACCCTGTTCCGTGCCTGCCGGTGTTGCGCCCCCGAACACGCGCACCGCCTTGGCCTGGTCGAACTGCACCTGCCGGCGCGCGAGCCCACGCCGCAGGGACGCGAGGCTGTCGTCGCCCTCGGCAAGCAGCGCCTTGATACCGGCGGCATTGCTGTTGGATTTTTCCCCGAGAATGGAGGGATCGGTCGCACCTGTCCCGTCCCACGCCAGCAACTCGCAAGCCTGGCCGCCCTCGACATTGCGCACCGTGATCGTATCACCGGCCTCGACCTCGACCAGCACCGCACCATTGCCTTGAACCGTATAGCGCTCCATACCCGGCGGCAGCGCGATCTGCCCGGGCCGCAGGATCAGGCTCGGCCGGGGCGGTCCGGATGCGACGGCAGGGTAGGGTGACTGGCTCATCTCAGCCTTGCGGTTCGAGAAACAAGTTTGCCTGTGTGTAAAATTATTTTAGCAGCAAGAATAGCAGTGGGGTGGGATTTGGCAAGGCGGAGCGTCCTTCTTCTTCCTTCTCCCCTTGTGGGAGAAGGTGGATCGGCGGGCAGCGCCGAGACGGTTGAGGGGTGTTCCAGCGGAGTGAGACGTTGGCGTTCCCTGGAACACCCTCATCCGACCTCGCTTCGCGAGGCCACCTTCTCCCACAAGGGAGAAGGAAGACGCGTCGAGGCTACACCAATTCCTCAGAGTGGCTAGTCTTAACGCCATATTCCGCAGCCGAGTCCAGGATCGTGTGCCACAGGCTCTCGGCGAAGGTCGCGAACACAAGCAGATTGAACACCGCCTGTCCGTTTCGATCCTCCCCGCGCCAGAGCGTGACGCTGGTGTGATCCATCGACGTTGCGGCGGCTGCGCCGACGGGGAATGCCTCCGGGTGCAAATCGATCGACGACAATTTCGCCAGCATCTCCCGCGCTTTGCCGCCGTAAATGCTGATCAAGACTCGCGCATGCGATTGATCTGAAAGCGACCCTGAGGCCGCAAAGGCTTGGGCGAGCTTCTCGATCCCGTGCCTGCCGCCCTGCGACAGCACGAAAAACTGATCCGGTCCCGACCAGATCAGCGTTGCGTCCGCCGTCTGCACCGCCTTCGGTGCTTCCGGCGCCGCAACCCCAAAGCGCGCCTTGGCGGCCTTGGCCATCTCCGCCCCCTTGCCGCGCCGGGCCATCACCTGGACGAGATCGAAATTGCGGGTCTCGCTCAGCGACACGCCGGCATCGCCACGTGCACCATGGGGTCCGGCGACCAGCACGCGGTCGAGCGGGCTTTTGATATCCCAGGAAAACTCAGCCACGCTGGCGCCCTCCATCCGGATCGTAGAAGACGGGGTTGCAAAGTTCGGCGTCATACTCTTCGCCGCGCAGCGGGTCGTGCGCGCGCACGATCTCGCCGATGCGCTCGCGGCCGCGCTCGACAAGCGCCAGCCCGATCCACTGGTCCAGCGTCGGCGAGAAACAGACCGAGGTGACGTAGCCCTGGTCGTTGCCAGGGCCAGGTGTCTGCCCCTTCGGGATTATGTGCGCACCGGGGCGCAGGCGGCGCGCCTTGTCGGTCGGCTTGATGCCGACGACGACCTGCCGGTCCGGCGCGACCAGCGCCTCGCGGCCGGCCATGACGCGGCCGATGAAATCCTTCTTGGTCGACATCATCTTGCCCAGGCCGAGGTCGGCGGCGGTGGTGGTTCCGCTTAGTTCCGGTCCGGCGACATGGCCCTTCTCGATGCGCATGACGCCGAGCGCCTCGGTGCCGTATGGCGTCACGCCGAACGGTTTGCCCGCAAGCATCAGATTGCGCGCCAGTGCCTCGCCGTAGCGCGCCGGCACGGAAATCTCGAACGCCATCTCGCCCGAGAAAGAGATGCGGAACAGCCGCGCCTTGATGCCGCCGCGCAACGCCACTTCGCGCGCGCCCATGAACGGAAAGCCTTCGTTGGAAAGGTCCTCGGCCGGGTCGACGATCTCTTTCAGCAGGTCACGGGTCTTCGGCCCGGCGATGGAGAACTGCGCCCATTGGTCGGAGACCGAGGTCAACTGCACGTCGAGTTCGGGAAACAGCACCTGCCGGCAGAATTCCAGATGCTGCATCACCAGCCCGGCCTTGGCGGTGGTGGTGGTGAGGAAGTAATGATCCTCGGCCAGCCGCGACGTCGTGCCGTCGTCATAGACGATGCCGTCCTCGCGCAGCATCAGCCCGTAGCGCGCCTTGCCGACGGCGAGGTTGGAGAAGGTGTTGATGTAGACGCGGTCGAGGAAGGCGCCTGCATCGGGGCCGTGCACGTCGATCTTGCCGAGCGTCGAGACATCGCAGAAGCCGACGCCGGAACGCACCGCCTTGACCTCGCGGGTGACGGATTCCAGCCAGTCCTTCTCGCCCGTGCGCGGATACCATTGCGCGCGCTTCCACAGGCCGGTGTCGACGAAGACGGCACCCTGTTCGGCGGCCCAGTGGTGCGAAGGCGTCAGCCTTGTGGCGTGGAAAGTCTCGTCGCGGTGATGGCCGGCAAAGGCGCCGATGGCGACCGGCACATAGGGCGGGCGGTAGATCGTCGTGCCGGTCTCGGGAATGGACTTGCCCGACACCGCCGCCATGATGGCAAGGCCGGCGACGTTGGAGGTCTTGCCCTGGTCGGTCGCCATGCCGAGCGTCGTGTAGCGCTTCAGATGCTCGACCGATTCAAAGCCCTCGCGCTGCGCCAGCTCGATGTCGGAAGCGGTGACGTCGTGCTGCTGGTCGACGAACGCTTTGCCCTTGCCGGCGACATGCCAGAGCGGCGTCAGCGAAAAGGCTTCGTCGTCGGCGATCGGCACCGAGCCGGAACTGCCGCCGCGTCCGGCATCGTGCGCCGCGGCACTGCCCGCTGCAAACCCTTCGCGCAGGCAGGCGCCGAGGCCGAAGGCGCCGTTGGCTGCACCTGCCGCCGCCATGCCGGGAGGCGCGCCATCCGGCACGAAAGCGGCGATGTCGTCGCGCCATTTCGGCCGGCCGCGATGATAGGAGGTGAGCCCGACCGCCGGGTTCCAGCCGCCGGAAACGGCAAGGCCGTCCGCTTCCACTTCGGCTCGCGCGCCGCCGGTGAGAGAGACGGAGATCTTCCGCACACCGTCCTTGCCGCCGTCCACACGGCTGACGGCGCCATGCAGCACCGGGAAACCGCTCTTTGAGGCGAGTGAGCGATGGGCCGGCGACACGTCGGGCCGTGCGTCGATAACCGCCGCGATCTGCAAGCCCGCGCCGAGTACTGTCTCGACCGTGCGCCAGCCATCCTCGTTGTTGGTGAACAGCGCGATGCGTTTCGCAGGAGCGGCGGCATAGCGCGCGACATAGGTCCGCATCGCCGAAGCCATCATCACGCCGGGCGTATCGTTGCCGGGAAAGACGACCGGCCGCTCGATGGCGCCGGCCGCGACGACGCAACGCCTGGCCACGATCCGCCACATGCGCTGGCGCACCTGGTGCTCGGGCGGCGAGGGCAGATGGTCGTTGATCCGCTCGATCGCGCCATAGGTGCCGCCATCATAGACGCCGAACAGCGTCGTGCGGGTCATGATGCGGACATCAGGCATTGCGTCGAGCTCGGCCAGGGTCCGCGACAGCCACTCGGCCGCAGGCAGTCCGTCGATCGTGCCGCCATCCGACAGCAGTCGGCCGCCGGGGACAAAATCCTCTTCGCACAGGATGACGCGGGCGCCGGAGCGGCCGGCGGCAAGAGCTGCCGCAAGTCCGGTCGGGCCGGAGCCGGCGATCAGCACGTCGCAATGCGCCCAGGCCTTGTCGTAATGGTCGGGATCGGCAACGCCGGCCGCGCGGCCGAGGCCCGCGGCGCGGCGGATCGCCGGCTCGTAGATCGCTTCCCAGAATTTCGCCGGCCACATGAAGGTCTTGTAGTAGAAGCCGGCGACGAAGATCGGCGCGAACAGCTGGTTGACCGACATCACGTCGAAATTGAGCGACGGCCAGCGGTTCTGGCTGGCGGCCTCGAGCCCTTCATAGAGCTCGGCTGTGGTTGCCTTGGTGTTCGGCTCGCGCCGCGCGCCGCTGCGCAGTTCGACCAGCGCGTTCGGCTCTTCCGAGCCCGCCGTCAGAATGCCGCGCGGGCGGTGGTATTTGAACGAGCGGCCGACCAGCTTGACGCCGTTGGCAATCAAGGCCGAAGCGAGCGTGTCGCCCTCGAGGCCGAAAAAAGTCTTACTGTCGAAGCGGAAGCTGAGCGGCGCCGAGCGGTCGATCAGGCCGCCAGTTGGGAGGCGATGGGATTGGCTGGAACTCACGATTGCCGGCCTTCCGTCGATTGGGACTCTATCGCAGAGGGCGCGCTGCCCCTCATCCGCCTGCCGGCACCTTCTCCCCGTATAGGGACGGGGAGAAGGGAGATAGCCGCAACGCCGGCTCTCATCTTGCGACGCCGGTGATTGGCGAAACCGTTGGCGATAGCGTCCCTCTCCCCGTCCCTATACGGGGAGAGGATGCCGGCAGGCAGGTGAGGGGCGGCGCCGGGTTGGCAGAAAGTGCTCATTTCGCAACCTGCCTCGCCCCGGCGCCCGCCGCTGGCTCCACCGCCGAAATTTCGTGCGTCAGCGTGTTGCGGGTGACCTTCAGCCACGCCCGGCAGCCGCCGCCGTGGTACCAATTCTCGTCCATCACGCCGGCGACATTGTCGCGCAGGTAAACGTAGTCGAAGACATCGTCCTCCGAAGCGCCAGCCTCCGGCCGCACCGGCTTGGCGTCGCCGAGATAGGTGAACTCGCCGAGTTCGCGTTCGCCGCAGAAGGGACAGGTGATGCGCATGACGGGCCCTTCAGTGCAGGTTCGGTTGGGCGCCCTGGCCCTTTTCGTCGATCACGGCACCGGACCTGAACCGGTCGAGGCGGAACCTTGCAGCCTCCTCATGCGGCGTGTCGCGGGCCAGCAGATGGGCAAAGACAAGGCCTGAGCCCGGCGTCGCCTTGAAGCCGCCATAGCACCAGCCGGCATTGAGATAGAGCCCGTCGACAGGCGTCTTGTCGATGATCGGCGAGCCGTCCATCGACATGTCCATGATGCCGCCCCACTGGCGCAGCAGGCGCACGCGGCCGATCATCGGCATCAGCGCCATGCCGCCTTCGCAGACGTCTTCCATCACAGGCAGGTTGCCGCGCTGGGCATAGGAATTGTAGCCGTCTATGTCGCCGCCGAACACCAGGCCACCCTTGTCCGACTGGCTGACGTAGAAATGGCCGGCGCCGAACGTCATCACATTGGGGATGAGCGGCTTGATCGCCTCGGAGACGAAGGCCTGCAGCACATGGCTTTCGATCGGCAGGCGCAGGCCCGCCATCGCGGCAACGCGCGAGGAACTGCCGGCGACGGCCATGCCGACCTTGCCGGCGCCGATCTTGCCGCGCGAGGTCTCGACGCCGGTCACCTTGCCGTTGGCGTCTCTGACAAAGCCCGTCACTTCGCAATTCTGGATGATATCGACGCCGAGCGCGCTCGCCGCATGGGCATAGCCCCAGACCACGGCGTCATGCCGCGCCGTGCCGCCGCGCCGCTGCAAGAGCCCGCCTTGCACCGGAAAGCGCGCATTGTCGTAATTCAGGAACGGCATCATCTTCTTGACCGCGGCAAGGTCGAGCAGTTCGGCATCGATGCCGTTGATGCGCATCGTGTTGCCGCGCCGCGCATAGGCATCGCGCTGCGCATCGGAATGGTAGAGATTGATGACGCCGCGCTGGCTGACCATCGTGTTGTAGTTGAGGTCCTGCTCCATCCGCTCCCACAACTTCATCGACAATTCGTAGAAGCCGGTGTTGCCGGGCAGGCCGTAATTGGAACGAATGATGGTGGTGTTGCGGCCGGCATTGCCGGAGCCGATCCAGCCCTTTTCAAGTACGGCCACATTCCTGATGCCGTACTCGCTGGCGAGGAACCAGGCGGTGGCCAAGCCGTGGCCGCCGCCGCCGATGATCACCACGTCGTAGCGGTCTTTCGGGTTGGCGTCGCGCCAGGTGCGCTGCCAGTTCTTGTGGCCGGAAAATGCGGCGCGGGCGAGCGAGAAGATCGAGTATTTCATAAAGTCGTTCCGAGGCCGCTCGCGTCGCGCTGGAGGTCAGATGTCCAGCGTGTGGTCGCGCTCCCATTGCGTGAAGTGCGAAGCATAGGAATTCCATTCCTGGTGCTTTAGCTTTAGATAAGCCGACGAGAATTCCTCACCCAGCGCCGTCTTGAGCGATTTGTCGTTGTCGAACTCGCGCAACGCGTCGAGCAGGTTGAGCGGCAATTTCGGCGCGCCCTCCACCGTGTGACCGTGCTGGTACATATCGATGTCGTAGCGCCTGCCCGGATCGGCCTTGGAGCGGATGCCGTCCAGCCCTGCGGCGATGATGACGGCTTGCAGCAGATAAGGGTTGGCCGCGCCGTCAGGCAGGCGCAGCTCGAAACGGCCGGGGCCGGGCACGCGCACCATGTGGGTGCGGTTGTTGCCGGTCCAGGTCACCGTGTTCGGCGCCCAGGTGGCGCCCGAAATGGTGCGCGGCGCGTTGATGCGCTTGTAGGAATTGACGGTCGGGTTGGTGATGGCGGCGAGAGCAGAGGCATGTTTCATGATGCCGCCGAGGAAGTGCTTGCCCTTGGCCGACAGGCCGAGCTCCATCGAATTATCGGCAAAGACATTGGTCTTGCCTGATTTGTCCCACACCGAGATATGCGCATGGCAGCCATTGCCGGTCAGTCCCTGGAAGGGCTTGGGCATGAAGGTGGCGCGCAGGCCGTGCTTTTCCGCGATCGACTTGACCATGAATTTGAAGAAAGAATGCTTGTCGGCGGTCGCCAGCGCATCGTCGAAGGCCCAGTTCATCTCGAACTGGCCGTTGGCATCCTCGTGGTCGTTCTGGTAGGCGCCCCAGCCGAGCGCCAGCATGTGATCGCAGATCTCGGCGATGACGTCGTAGCGGCGCATCAACGCTTGCTGGTCGTAGCATGGTTTCGACGCCGTATCGTATTCGTCGGAGATCGTCTTGCCGTCGGGCGAGATCAGGAAGAATTCCGCCTCGACGCCGGTCTTGACATGCATGCCGTCGCTAGCGGCTTCCGCGACCAGTCGCTTCAGCGTGTTGCGCGGTGCCTGGTCGACCTCCTTATCGTCCATGATGCAATTGGCGGCGACCCAGGCGACCTCAGGTTTCCAGGGCAGTTGGATAACCGAATTCGGATCCGGCACCGCCAGCATGTCGGGATGTGCCGGCGTGAGGTCGAGCGAGGTAGCGAAACCGGCGAAGCCGGCGCCATCCTTCTGCATATCTGATATCGCCTGCGCCGGCACCAGCTTGGCGCGTTGCCCGCTGAACAGGTCGGTGTAGGAGATCATGAAATATTTGACGTTTTTCGCCCTTGCGAACTCTGCAAGATCAACTGTCACGGAAGTTCCCCATTTTTTGTCGGTTGTTGGCCCTAGAGCATATGGCCTTCGGCCCTTTGTTGATCAGAAGCCGTTCTTCCCCGGTATCCAGTTGGTGCCGGCCAGCGGCACGCCGGCCATCGCGGCGGCCTCGATCGTGAGCGCGACGAGATCCTCGGGTTCGAGATTGTGCAGGCTGTTCTTGCCGCAGGCACGCGCAATGGTCTGCGCCTCGAGCGTCATCACCTTAAGATAGTTGGCAAGTCGCCTGCCGGCTGCGACGGGATCGACCCGCTTCATCAGTTCGGGATCCTGCGTGGTGATGCCGGCGGGGTCGCGGCCCTCATGCCAGTCGTCATAGGCGCCTGATGTGGTGCCGAGCTCGTTGTATTCCGCCTCCCAGCGGGGATCGTTGTCGCCGAGCGCGACAAGGGCAGCCGTGCCGATCGAGACCGCGTCGACGCCGAGCGCCAGCGCCTTGGCGACATCGGCGCCGTTGCGGATGCCGCCCGAGACGATCAGCTGCACCTTGCGATGCATGCCCAGATCCTGCAGCGCCTGCACCGCCGGCCTGATGCAGGCGAGCGTCGGCTGGCCGACATTCTCGATGAACACTTCTTGTGTGGCCGCCGTGCCGCCCTGCATGCCGTCGACGACGACGACGTCGGCGCCGGCCTTCACCGCAAGCGCGGTATCGTAATAGGGGCGGGCGCCGCCGACCTTGACGTAGATCGGTTTTTCCCAGTCCGTGATTTCGCGCAGCTCCAGGATTTTGATCTCGAGATCGTCCGGTCCGGTCCAGTCGGGATGGCGCGAAGCCGAGCGCTGGTCGATGCCCTTGGGCAGCGTGCGCATCTCGGCGACACGGTCGGAGATCTTCTGTCCGAGCAGCATGCCGCCGCCGCCGGGCTTGGCGCCCTGGCCGACGACGACCTCAATGGCATCGGCGCGGCGCAGATCCCGCAAATTCATGCCGTAGCGCGACGGCAGATATTGGTAGACGAGTTGCTTGGAATGGCCGCGCTCTTCCTCGGTCATGCCGCCGTCGCCGGTCGTGGTCGAGGTGCCCGACAGCGTCGCGCCGCGCCCGAGCGCTTCCTTGGCCGGGCCCGACAGCGAGCCGAAGCTCATGCCGGCGACAGTGATCGGGATCTTCAGCTCGATCGGCTTCTTGGCATGGCGCGAGCCCAACACGACTGATGTGTCGCAGCGCTCGCGATAGCCTTCGAGCGGGTAGCGCGAGATCGAAGCGCCAAGGAACAGAAGGTCATCGAAATGCGGCAGCTTGCGCTTGGCGCCGGCGCCCCGGATGTCATAGATGCCGGTGGCCGCGGCGCGGCGGATCTCGGAAAGCGTGTAGTCGTCGAAAGTCGCGGATTTGCGCGGCGTCGTCGGCGGGTTGCGATAGGTCATGCTGCCTCAATACGCGTCGGCGTTGTCGATATTGAAATTGTAGAGCGTGCGGGCCGAGCCGTAGCGCTTGAATTCAGACGGCTTGACGCCGGTGACGCCGGCGCGATCGAGCAGGCCTTGCAGGAGTTCGAGGTGTTCGGGCCGCATTTCCTTGGCGATGCAGTCGGCGCCCAGGCTGTCGACCTTGCCGCGCACGAACAGCCGTGCCTCGTAGATGGAATCGCCGAGCGCGTCGCCGGCATCGCCCAGCACCACCAGATTGCCGGACTGCGCCATGAAGGCCGACATATGGCCGATATTGCCGTGCACGACGATGTCGATGCCTTTCATCGAAATGCCGCAGCGCGAGGACGCATTGCCCTCGATGACGAGCAGCCCGCCTTTGCCGGTGGCGCCGGCATACTGGCTGGCGTCGCCTTTGACTGTTATCGAGCCCGACATCATGTTTTCGCCGACGCCGGGTCCCGCCGAACCATGCACGGTGATGGCACTGCCGGAATTCATGCCGCCACAGTAATAGCCGACGCTGCCGCGCACATCGATGCTGACCGGCTGGTCGACGCCGACGGCGACCGAATGGCTGCCCTTCGGGTTCAACACTTCCCAGGCGGTCTCGTTCGAGCCTGGCGTCAGATTGTGCAGTGCCTGGTTGAGCTCGCGCAGCGACATCTGGTCCAGGTCGAACACCCGGGAGGCATGGTCGCTTGCCGCCGCGGTTGAAAGTTTCGTTGCCGGCATGAACTCAATGCTCCCAGAAATAGACGGTTGCGGGTTCCGGTTCCCAGACCCTCGCATTGTCTATGCCGGGCAGCTTGGTCAGCGCGCGATATTCCGAGCCGAAGGCGACATACTGGTCGGTCTCGGCCATGACGGCGGGCTTGCAGGCGATCGGGTCGCGCACCACGCCGAAGCCGTTCTTGGTGCCGACGACGAAGGTGAAGAAGCCGTCGAGATCGGAGAGGGTGCCTTCCAGCGCTTCGCCGAGGTTCTTGCCATGCGCCATCTGGGAGGAGAGATAGGCGGCCGCCACCTCGGTGTCGTTCTCGGTCTCGAACGTCATGCCTTCGCGGACCAGTTCGCGGCGAACGTTGTTGTGGTTGGAGAGCGAGCCATTGTGCACCAGGCACTGGTCGGCGCCGGTCGAGAACGGATGCGCGCCCATCGTCGTCACCGCCGATTCCGTCGCCATGCGGGTGTGCCCGATGCCATGCGTTCCGGTCATCGCGCGGATGTCGAAGCGGTCGACCACAGCCTCGGGCAAGCCGACTTCCTTGTATATTTCCACGGCTTCGCCGGCGCCCATGATGCGGATGTCGGGCCTGAGCGACTGGATGGTCTCACGCGCCGCATCGACCTTTTCGGGCGTGGTCCTGATGACGGCATGCGTCGATTTTACCGTGACGCCCACCGGCGCGCCGAGCGCCTTGGTGAGTTCGGCGTCCAGTCCACGGAAATCACGCTCCGGCTTCGGCGACTGGATGGTGATCTTGGCCTCGTTGCCGGACGGCGCGCCATAGATCGCGATGCCGGCGCTGTCGGGGCCGCGATCGCTGAGCGATACCAGCATCTGCGACAACATCGCACCGAGCTGCGGCTCCAGCGCCTTGTCCTTCAGGAAAAGTCCAACGATTCCGCACATGCCAGCCTCCAGACCCTTTGTAGCTAAAAATGATGTATCGAATGAGTTCGGGGAATTCAATTGGTATGAAAAAAATATTCCTCTGGTTACGCGTCGTGTTTTGTCCCCTCCGGCGGCCCATCGCCTTGCCGGCGCATGGAATGGGTCCATTTGGCGGTCCGGATGCGTGCCATCTTGTAGGCGTCGAGGATCGACAGCGCATAGATCAGGAAGCCGCCGGCGTGGCGGCCGATAAAACTGGCGTCGGGCGGCGCGATTTTCGCCGTCACCCAGGCCAGGATGACCATGAAGAAAAGAAACTGCAGGCCGCGCGTCGGAACGCCAAGCATGACGTGTCCGCTGCCCGGCAGCAGGGTTGCCGCGCCCAGGACGATATATGGGCTGGTAGGTCCGGGAGAGGGGGTTGCGCCGATCATGCCGCTTTCCGTTCGTTCCTGTTGATCGCGTCGCGCAGTCCCGAAAGGGATACGAGCAGCCGCGAGATCAGCGCCGGGTCGATTTGCGCGTCACCGAAAGCGGCTTGCCGGAAGACACCGTAGCGGGCCCGCTCGGCTTCGGCCAGCAGCCAGACGATACGCACGCCTTTTGGCGTGATCAGAAGCTCCTTGGCGCGTCCTTCTGAAAAGGGTTCCAGATGGTCGGCGATGATGGTTTGCGGGAAGCGCACGCCTCTGCGGTCCGTTCGAAGCACCGCCTCGGCGGGAAAGCCGGGCGCCTTCGGCAGGGTGTGGTCGAGATGGTCGAAATTGGAGAATGTCGTCGGCGAGCCCGGCCGCATCATCATGTCGAAGGTGCCGGGCACGGCTGTTTTCTCCGTTATCGATACGCTGAGCCAGCGCGCCGGCAGCTTTCTCGTCGCCAGCGTGTCGACGATGGTGCGCAACTGCACGCGCTGGCCCTTCCACGAGCCTTCCCACGTAATGACGCCGGCAGTACCGTCCGAGACATCTTCTGCGTCGGCAATGACGGCGCGGATGCTGGCCTGGTCGGCGGCGCGCGCCACGGCAGCCCTGTTGCGGCTGCGGCGTGCCAGCCAGGCAAAGTGCAGGACGAGAGCCAGGACAGCCGCCCCGGCAAGCAGTGCTGACGTCACCTCGGACATTTCGTCATGCCAGGCCCGCCCACTTTGGACGGGCCTACTCCCATCAATAGCCCTGCGGTTTCGGCCACGGCATGGTGAACTGGTCGCCGCGCCGCACGAATTTGTAGCGGTAGAAATGGAACCACAGCGAGATCAGGAAATAGAACGCGACCATGGCGATGAGCTGCGAGCCGAAGCCGAGGAAGATGGCGAAGAAGGTCACCACGCACAGGCAGAACAAGACGATCGCCGGCAGCGGGTGGAAGGGATGCGTGTAGCCGCGGCGGATGGAGCCCAGCGGCCACTTCTTCCGGAACATCATGATGTTGATGCTCATGAACGTATATTGCAGCACGCCAGACAGGATCGAGAAGGTAATCGCCTGGTTGAGGTCGGCGATGAAGGCGAAGGCGAGCGCGATCGGCAGCAGGAACAGGATCGAGCGGTAGGGTGTGCGGTATCTCGGGTGCACCGCCGAGAACCAGCTCGGCAGGTAGCGATCGCGCCCGAGCGAGAACCAGGCGCGCGCCGCGTCGTTGATGCAGCCATTGGCGGACGCCAGTGCGGCAAGCAGCGTGGCGATGAACAGCAGGTTTTCCAGCAGCGGGCTGCCGGTCAGCTTGCCGGCGTCCCACAGCGGATAATAGGTGATGCCGAGATATTCCCAGGGCATCAGCGAGGCGCAGACATACCAGGTCATGGCGGCGGCGATCAGAAGCGTGATCATGCCGGCCATCGTGCCATAAGGTAGCGAGCGCGCGGGCGAGCGCACTTCCTCGGCCGCCTGCGTGGTGCCCTCGATGCCGAGATAGTACCAGATGCCGAACTGGAAAGCGGCGATGACGCCGATCCAGCCATAGGGCAGCGCATTGTCCGGGGTAACCAACTCGTTGAGCTTCAGCACCGCGCCTTGCGTCCACGGGCTGACCGAGAAGAACAGGATGACGATAGAGATATAGGCGATCGCGGTGATGACGAAGTTGACGTTGAGCGTCATCAGCACGCCGCGATAGTTGAGCCATGCCAGGACAACGATGGTGGCGGCGATGAAGGAGTTGTGGGTGAGGCCCTCGACGCCCGCCTTGGCGACGATCGTGTCGCCGAGCAGGATGGCGTCCGACACTTCGAGCATGGTGTAGGCAAAGACCAGGAACAGCGCGACGTTGAAGGCCATCAGCGGCCCGACGATGTGCTTGGCCTGCGCATATTGGCCGCCCGCGGCGGCGACCGTCGACGTCACTTCGGAATCGATCATGGCGACCGAGGTATAGAGCAGCCCGACGATCCAGCAGACGATCAGCGCGGCAAGCGCGCCGCCCTTGTCGGCGGAGAAATTCCAGCCGGTGAACTCGCCGACCAGGACGATGCCCACACCCAACGCCCAGACATGGGCCGGGCCAAGCACCCGAAGCAGCGAGACCCTGTCGCCATTTGTTGCCGAACCCGCAGTTTCAACCACGACCGTCATCGATCAATCCCCACTCAGATCCGGTGTTTTTCGGAAACGGCTTCAAGTTCGCCTTCGCGCGAGGACGTCAGCACATCCTCGGAGTAGGTCGTATCGACCTTGAACCAATCGTAGAGCATCCACAGCGCAAGCACGATCGAGATGCCCCAGCATGCGTAAGAGAGCGCTATCCACATGGTCTTGTCCTCGGACTATTTCTCGTCGAACTTCTCGTTGATGACGTCGCGATATTCACGGTCGGATGCCCGGAACAGGAACACGAAATAACCGATCAGCACGGCTGCCATGACAACAAGCGTCGGCCAGTCGATGATGTAGTGGAAACGGTTCTGGATGATGTCGTGCGCGGTCTCGGGCGTATAGCCGAGCCTTTCCCAGATCGACGCCATGGTCGGGTTCTGGCCGAGCGCCTCCCAGGTCTTGGCGTCGAGCGCATCGATGGACTTGGCAGCTCCCGCCAATCCCAGTTTCAGCGGCAGCCACAGCGCCACGAAGATGGCGACCACGACGACGGCGATATCGAAGACCTGCCCGGCCTTGCTCTGTTGCGGCGGCGTGTAGCGGGACATGCTTCTCTCCCCCTCAGGATTTGCGGTTGCGGTCGTAGTTCTTGATGTCGAGCCCGTAGATGAACTCCTTGTCCTCCTTGTAGTGGTTGACCATGGCCAGGATCGCCGCCGTGTTGAAGATCAGCACCGCGGCGGCGGCAATCGCGACGACGGCCTTGATGCCGTCATGCGGGATATGGGGCCATGTCATGAAGAGGACGAAGAGGATCGTCGCCCACAGGCAGATGATCAGGAGCGCGGATCCGCGCAAGTCGGAACGGTACAGCGCCTCGATGCGCTGCTGCAGGTCTGACATCGGTTTTCCCCTTTTTCGACGTCCGGTTCCGAATCCACCGTCCGTCGTTCTCTTTCAAGAGAGTGAAATTTTTTTCATAAATTCAGACCGAATTCGGAAATTGTCAAGACGAATTTACGCAGAGTTAACCGCCTTGTTCGGATGACGAATTTTGCCTGACAATGAAATTATTTGCTTTCAGGGGATTGCAGGCCTCCCGCGTTTGCGATCAATATTCGCTCAAAGCTCCAGCCCGCGCGCACAGGAGCAGGGAACATAATCAAAATATCGGACGGAGGATCGGATGACGGCATCCTGGAGATTTTCAACCCTGGCGGATCGCCATCGCGCGCTGGGTTCGAAACTCGAAGACTGGAGCGGCATGGGCACCGCCTGGACCTACGACAAGGACGCCGACGAGGAATACATCGCCATCCGCACCAAGGCCGGGCTGATGGATGTCTCGGGCCTGAAGAAGGTCCACATCACAGGCCCGCACGCCTCGCACCTCATCGATCTCGCCACCACGCGCGATGTCGAAAAAATCTATCCCGGCAAGTCTGCCTATGCCTGCATGCTCAACGAGGCGGGAAAGTTCACCGACGACTGCATCCTCTACCGCACCGGGCCGAATAGCTGGATGGTGGTGCACGGTTCGGGAACCGGCCATGAAGAGCTGCAGCGGGCGGCGATGGGCAGGGACGTGTCGCTGCGCTTCGACGACAATCTGCATGACCTTTCGCTGCAGGGGCCGGTGGCGGTCGACTATCTTGCCAGGCACGTGCCGGGCATTCGCGACCTCAACTATTTCCATCACATGCAGACGCAGCTCTTCGGTTTTCCGGTGATGATCTCGCGCACCGGCTATACCGGCGAGCGCGGTTACGAGATCTTCTGCCGCGGCCAGGATGCCGGCACGATCTGGGACAGGATCCTCGACGAGGGCAAGAGCGCCGGCATCATCCCGTGCCGCTTCACCACGCTCGACATGCTGCGCGTCGAGAGCTATCTCCTGTTCTATCCCTACGACAACTCGCAGAAATATCCGTTCGAGAATGAAGGCCCCGGCGACACGCTGTGGGAACTCGGCCTCGACTTCACCGTCAGCCCGGGCAAGACCGGCTTTCGCGGCGCCGAGGAGCACTACCGTCTCAAGGGCAAGGAGCGCTTCAAGATCTATGGCGTGTTGCTGGACGGCAAGGAGCCAGCCGACGAGGGCGCCCCGGTCTATCGCGATGGGAAGAAAGTCGGCGTCGTCACCTGCGCCATGTATTCGCCGCTGGTCGAGAAATCGATGGGCATCGCTCGCCTCGACGTCGACTGCGCCGTCAAGGACACAAGGCTCGAGATCCGCAACAGGAGCGGATCGATCAAGGCGACGGCGCAGCCATTGCCGTTCGATGACCCAAAGAAGACCAAGCGCACGGCGAAAGGCTGAGGCATAGTCGAAGGCGAGGGTTCGAGGCACGAAGCAGAGAATGGCAGCCAAGTCGATCATCAGCCGGCCCGTCTACGGAACCTTGTCTCCGCAGCCCGGCAAGCACCATCTTTTCATCGCCGATGCCGAGGGTGCGCTCGCGATAGCGGACATGGCCAAGACGGCTCCAGACGGGTTCTTCGGCGGTGCCGAGATCGTCTTCATTCCCGGGTCGGACGACAGGCATGTCGCCGCTCTCGAAGCGCTGAAACCGGCGCGCTTCCACCAGGCGCCGTCCTTCGCCAGCCTGCTGCCGCGGCTGAAACAGACGCTTGATAACGCGCATATGGGCCTGCGCCTCTATCTCGCCGGTACCGAAGGGCTGATCGGCCAGGCCATGCAGGTGGCGCTCGAAGCCGGCATCGACCACACCGCGATCCAGACCGAACATCGCGGCTCGCTGGCGCGCCGCGTGCAGTGCGTGCATTGCAAGGGCATCACCGAGAATGTAACGACGCAACCCGCCACCTGCTCGCATTGCGGCCTGCTGCTTCTGGTGCGCGACCACTATTCGCGGCGGCTGGCGGCGTTCCAGGGCGTCTGCATCAATGCCGAGGACCGCAGCGAAATTCCTCCGGTCGAGGAGGTCTTCCGATGAGCACCGGCACCACCAAGCTCGACGTCGTCGTCAGCGATGTCGTCCCGGTCAACGAACTGGTCACCCGCTTTCATTTCCGCCGCCGTGACGGCGAGCTGTTGCCGACCTTTTCAGGCGGCGCCCATGTCGTGGTCGAGATGCGCGACGGCGACCGCACAAGGCTCAATCCCTATTCGCTGATGGGCTCGCCGCTCGACACGCGCGAATACACGATCTCGATACGCCGCGACGATGTCGGCCGGGGCGGCTCGCTGTTCATGCACAGATCCGTCAGGCCCGGGCTGGAGATGGTGATCTCCTATCCCGTCAATCTGTTCTCGCTCGATCTCAGGGCCAAGAAACATTTGATGCTGGCCGGCGGCATCGGCATCACGCCCTTCATGGCCCAGACCGCGCAGTTGGCGGGCGAGGGCGGCAATTTCGAACTGCACTACACCTGCCGCACGGCGTCGCTCGGTACCTATGCCGATGTGCTGCAACAGCGCTACGGCCGCCGGGTCCGGCTCTATCACGACGATCGTGGGGAACGGGTCGATCTCGACCGGCTGCTATCGTCGCAGCCGCTCGGCACGCATCTCTATGTCTGCGGTCCGGCCGGCATGATCGGCTGGGTGCGCGAGCGCGCAGCCGCGCTCGGCTGGCCACCGGAGACCGTGCATTTCGAGCATTTCGCGGCGCCACAGCCGGGATTGCCTTTCGACGTGACGCTGGCCATCAGCGGCAAGACCATCCGCGTCGGCGAGCAGCAGAGCCTGCTCGAGGCGATCGAGGCGGCCGGCGTCGATCCACCCTATCTTTGCCGCGGCGGGGTCTGCGGTCAGTGCGAGACCAACGTCATCTCGTCCGACGGCAAGTTCGTCCACAACGATCACTGGCTAAGCGAGGAAGACCACCGTTCCGGCTGCAAGATCATGCCCTGCGTGTCGCGCTTCGAAGGCAAATCGCTGGTCTTGGAAAGATAGGAGGCGAGCTTGGGCATCACCTTTCGCAAGGAAACATTCCGCGACGACTTCACCTTCAGGAACAGCCCTGAGCACATCAGGCGCTTCCCGTTTCCGTTCCATGAAGACAGCTACATGTATGCGGTCAACATCGAGCCGCATGTCGTTGGTCCGAAAGGCAGCGTGCTGGAAAACCTGATCGACGTCGACGAGCACTATGTCGCCGAGATGCAGGACCGTGCTCTGGTCCTGGCCGAGGATCCGCTGCGTTGCCAGTCGCTACCGCACATGACGCTTGCCGGCTGGGACCTGCTCGAACTTCTGATGGAGCAGCAGGCGCTGGGCTATCCCGAGCATTTCACGCTGACCCGAGACGGCGATCGTTGGCGCTGGATCAACCGGCCGCTCGGCATCGACGACACCTTCACCTTCGGCGACACCTCGACTTTGCCTTACGGGCCGATGGAATACATCACCCGCCAGAGCCAGGGCGATTTCTGCATCCTCGACCAGCGCGACGGCAATCTTTGGATGGATGCCGGGATGGTCACCACCCAGGCCGACTGGTCGCTCGACTTCGACATCGGCATGAACTTCTTCGAGTGGCACGCGCCGGTGCCGTTGGCGCATGAGAAGGGGATTTTCGTCAGGGCGCTGAAGTTCCTCACCAACATCCAGCAGGGCAAGCCGGCGCGTCGCCTGAACTGGACGATGACCATCAATCCGCGCCTCGACACCAGCCCCGAGAATTATCACAAATGGGGTCCGGACCGCGCGACGGTGACGCCCGACAATGTCGGCGACAAGGTGCATCTGCGCGTCGAGTTGCAGAGCTTCTGGCGCCTGCCACGCTCCAACGCCATCGTCTTCCCGATCCGCTGCTACTTGATCAAGATGGACGAGCTGGTGACGCAACCGAAATGGGCCCGCCGCCTGCACCGCGTCATCCGCGACCTGCCCGAGGAGCTTGCCACCTACAAGGGGCTGACACGCTACCGCCCGACACTGGTCGAGTGGCTGTCGAAGTTGGATGATGGAAGTGCGACGTCACCGGGGTTTGGGCCGGACTGAAGGCACCGCCCGCGAAGCTGCCGATCTTCTCCCGTGGGGGAGATTGGCCCTTAGCCAGCGCTCTGCGGATAGCAGATGATCGACAAATAGCGCATGGGCAGTTTCGTCAGCTGCTCCGGCCCGTGCGGGGCGTCGGCGTCGAAGAACAGGCTGTCGCCGGGCTTCATCGGATAGAGATTGCTGCCGTGCCGGTAAACGACTTCGCCCTCCAGCATATAGAGAAACTCCATGCCCTCGTGCTGGAAGGTCGGGAACACGTCCGAATCCTCGGTCAGCGTGATCAGATAGGGCTCGACGACGACGCCGCTGGTGTTTGAGCCGATGTGGCCAAGCAGATTGTACTGGTGGCCGGCGCGCGTGCCGCGGCGCTCGACGTCCAACCCTTCGCCAGCTTTGACGAAAACGGCGCTGCGCTCCTCTTCGAAGCGGCGGAAGAAGGCGGTGACGGGAACACCCAGCGCCCGCGACAGCGCCTGCAAGGTGGTCAGCGACGGCGAGGTGATGCCGTTCTCGATCTTCGACAGCATGCCCAGCGAAATGTCGGTAGCGACCGCCAGATCGGCGACGGTGATGCCGAGCTTCTTGCGGAACGCGCGCACCTCGCGGCCGATCGCCACTTCCAGCACCTTTTCACGCGTGTCGCGGATGGCGTGCGGGTTCTGGGTTAGCGGCGCGCGGATGGTCTTCCCGTCCACCGAGACCTTTGGCAGCGGCTTTGCCTTTGCGCCGCCGGCTCCAGCACCGGCCTTTGGATTTGAAGCGTTTTTCGCCATGTCGCCCCCGGACTTCGCGGATTTATTTCACTCAAGGTGAACATGTCAGGTGGCGATACATGAGCGCAGCCGCGTCGGCAAGCCGTCTTATGTCGCATGCGCCAATCCCGCGATTTCGGCCAATGCAGGTTCTTCGCCAGGAATCCGCCTTGCGCAAACGCCGTTCCCGCAGATGGCTGTTGACAGTGCCGGAGGGCCAATTACTGTCACTGGCAGTGAAATTTGTTTCGCTGGGGAAATCAAAAAATGGAGGCCCGGAAATGAAAACTCGCGTTGCCGTCATCGGGGCCGGACCGTCCGGTCTGGCACAGCTCAGGGCCTTCAAGTCGGCGGCCGACAAAGGGGCAGACATTCCCGAGATCGTCTCCTTCGAAAAGCAGTCCGACTGGGGCGGCCTGTGGAACTATACCTGGCGCACCGGCCTCGACGAACATGGCGACCCAGTGCACGGCTCGATGTATCGCTACCTCTGGTCGAACGGGCCGAAGGAATGCCTGGAATTCGCCGACTACACGTTCGAGGAACATTTCGGCCGGCCGATCGGCTCCTATCCCCCGCGCGCCGTGCTGTGGGACTACATCAAGGGCCGCGTCGAAAAATCAGGCGTGCGCAAATGGGTGCGCTTCAACAGTCCGGTGCGCATGGTGACCTTCTCGGACGAGACGAAGAAATTCACCGTCACCGCGCATGACCGCACCAACGACGTCACCTATTCGGAAGAGTTCGACAATGTCGTCGTTGCGTCCGGGCATTTTTCCGTACCCAACGTTCCCTATTTCGAGGGTTTTTCGACCTTCAACGGCCGCATCCTGCACAGCCATGATTTCCGTGACGCCATGGAATTCAAGGGCAAGGATATCCTGATCATCGGCCGCTCCTATTCGGCCGAGGACATCGGCTCGCAATGCTACAAATACGGCGCGAAGTCGATCACCTCCAGCTATCGCTCCAAGCCGATGGGCTTCAAATGGCCTGAGAACTGGAAAGAGGTGCCGCTGCTGCAGAAGGTCGTCGGCAAGACGGCCCATTTCAAGGACGGCAGTACCAAGGATGTCGACGCCATCATCCTGTGCACCGGCTATCTCCATTCGTTCCCGTTCCTCACCGACGATCTCAAGCTGAAGACCGCCAACCGCATGTGGCCGCTCGATCTCTATGAGGGTGTCGTCTGGGAGAAGAACGCGAAATTGTTCTACATCGGCATGCAGGACCAGTTCTACACCTTCAACATGTTCGACGCGCAGGCCTGGTACGCGCGTGACGTCATCATGGGCCGCATCAAGCTGCCGTCCGCACAGGCAATGGCCGAGCACGGCGCCAGATGGCGGGCGCGCGAGGAGACGCTGGAAGACGCCGAGCAGATGATCTGGTTCCAGGGCGACTACACCAAGGAACTGATGGACCAGACCGACTATCCCGGCTTCGACGTCGAGGCAGTCAATCAGACCTTCATGGAATGGGAACATCACAAGGTGGAAGACATTATGAGCTTCCGCGACCATTCCTACCGCTCGTTGATGACAGGCACCATGGCGCCGCTGCACCATACGCCCTGGCTGCAGGCGCTGGACGATTCGATGGAGAGCTATCTGGAAGTGAAGGGCGTCGCTGCGGAGTAGCTTGCCGTCAGGCCGGCAACACGACCCAGTCGTGGCGGCTTTCGCCATAGACGGCTTGTGTCGGCGCCGGGAAAGACGGATCGGCAAAACAGCCGACCGCGACAGCGACCGCTTCCGGTTTGCGCGACGGATACCAGAACACCGTCGAGCCGCAGTTTCCGCAGAAGTGGAAAGTGACGGGAAAGCCGCTGTCGGAATTGCGCTGGAATGTCTGGGATGAGCCGTCGATGTCGATCGCCTCGGCATCGAAGAAAGCCGCTATCCCAAACGGACTGCCGGTGCGCCGCTGGCAGTCCAGGCAGTGGCAAAGCGATATTTTGGCCGGCTGTTGCGGACAGCGGATCTGCAATTGGCCACAGGTGCAGCGGGCAATCCTGCTGGTCATGTCTTCCTCCTCCCTTGATAAGTTCGCCGCTTGAGCTAACCCAGCCTCGCCCGTGCCTTGGCCGTCCAGGCATTGAACAGCCGGTCGGCGACGATGCCGATGAAGGCGATGGCGAGCCCTGCCACGATGCCGCGGCCGGAATCGGCCTTTGACAGCGCGATGAACACCTCCTGGCCGAGATCACGGGTGCCGACCATGGCGCAGATGATGATCATCGCCAACGCCATCAGGATGGTCTGGTTGACGCCCAGCATGATCTCGGGCAGCGCCAGCGGCAGTTGCACGCGAAAGAAAGTCTGGCGCGGCGTGCAGCCTGAAACCTTGGCCGCCTCGATCAGCGCCGGCGGCACCTGCCTGATACCGTGATTGGTGTAGCGGATCGCCGGCACCACGGCGAAGGCGATCGTTGCGATCATCGCGGTGACGTCGCCGACGCGGAAAAGCATCACCACCGGAATGATGAAGCAGAAGGAGGGCAGCACCTGCAGCGTGTCGATGACGGGCGTGATCACCTTCTCGACGCGGTCGCTGCGCGCAGCCATTAGGCCGATGGGAATGCCGATCAGGCAAGCGATGAAAGCCGAGATGCCGCAGAGATAGACCGTCGCCATGGTCTTTTCCCACAGCCCGGTGACGGCGCAGAAGGCGGTCAGCACTGCCACCAGAGCGGCCAGGCGCAGGCCGGAAAGCTGATAGCCGGCAAGGCCGAGCAGGAACACCGCGCCCAGCCACGGAAAGCCCTCGCAGAAGGCGCGCACCGGGTTCAGCACGTTGAGGATCAGCGCCACGCGGAACGCTTCGATCGTGTCGAAGAAATTGATCGTCACCCAATTCACCGCCGCTTTCCACAATGGCGCGGTGGTGAAGGTGATCGTCCTCGGCACCGCCGCGAAGGCAGGCACGAAGAGGCCAAGCAGTGTGGTGACGATCAGGATGGCGACGGCCAGCGTCAGATTGGGATAGCGCCACCAGAAGGCAGGCAGGACTTGCCGGTGGACGTGACCTTTTGCATGGTTGGCGGCGATGGCCTGGCTCAGCCGGTCGAGTGCGATGGCCAGCGCCACGATGGCCAGCCCCGCTTCCATCGCCTCGCCGACCTTCAGCGCACGCAGCGCCAGCAACACGTCATAGCCCAGCCCGCCGGCGCCGATCATCGAGGCGATGATCACCATGTTGAGCGCCAGCATGATCACCTGATTGATACCGACCATCAGCGTCGGCCGCGCCGACGGCAACAGCACGCGCCACAGTTTCTGCCGCGCCGTGCAGCCGGCCATCTCGCTGAAATCGTCGATCTCCGACGGCACCCGCGACAGGCCGAGCATCGTTGCCCGCACCATCGGCGGCGTGGCGAAGATAGCGGTGGCGATCATCGCCGAAACCGGGCTGTTGCCGAACAGGAGCAGCATCGGGATGAGATAGGCGAAAGTTGGGATCGTCTGCATCAGATCGAGGGCAGGGGAGACGATCAGCCTTTCCACCCAAGGCTTGCGCCAGGCCCAGATGCCGACGAACAATCCCGTGGCGATGCAGAATGGCACGGCGATGGAAATCAGCGCCAGCGTCAGCATGGCGCTGGTCCATTGGCCGAACAGCGCGATGTAGAGAAAACAGCCGCCGACCAGCATGCCGAGCTTGCGGCCGCCAGCGGCATGCCCGGCGACAAAGGCCGCCGCGCAGACGCCGATCCAGGACAGGCGCGGCAGCACATAGGCGTCGGCACCGTGGCCGATCTTGAAATTCTTCGCCAGAAGGTCGAGCGCGAAATCGAGCGGCACGCCGAGCACGGCGGTGATCGACCGCGTCAGCCATGACAGGTTTATCTTTATCCAGCGCATCAGGGCGCTGACCCAGTCGGCGACCGGCACGATCGCCTCGGCCGGATAATTGACGGCCCAGGGGAAACTGTCCTGGAGCAGGAACACGACCAGCACCACGGCAAGCGCTGCGGCCCAGACCAGCAGACAGGTCTGCGCCGGTCCTAGCCTCGTCTCACTGGCGCTTGCCGTTACTGTCATGCACCGGCTCCTGACCGCTCGATGCCGGCGAGCAGGTCGATCACCGCTTGCGGCGTCACCTCGCCGATCGGCTTGCCGCTGCCGTTGACCACCGCGAACGGTCTGCCGGCCGCGACGATGCTGGCCGAGAAGCTGGCAATCTTGGCCTCCGGCCCCACCGTGCCGCCATGCTCGGCGCCGTCGCAGGCGCGCATCAGGCTCTTCGCCGAGATCACCTTGGCGCGGTCGACGTCGCGGGTGAACTCGGCGACATAGTCGGTCGCCGGATCGACCACCAGTTCCTCCGGCGTGCCGATCTGGATGACTTCGCCATCCTTCATGATGGCGATTCGGTCGGCCAGCCTTATCGCCTCGTCGAAATCATGGGTGATAAAGACGATGGTCTTGTGCAGCATCGTCTGCAGCCGCATCAGCTCGTCCTGCATCTCGCGGCGGATCAGCGGGTCGAGCGCCGAGAACGGCTCGTCGAGGAACCAGATCTCCGGCTTGGTCGCCAGACTGCGGGCGATGCCGACACGCTGCTGCTGGCCACCGGACAACTCGCGCGGATAGAAATGCTCGCGGCCGCGCAGGCCGACGAGCTCGATGACTTCGCGGGCGCGTGCTTCGCGCGTCGCACGGTCCTGCCCCTGGATGCTGAGCGGAAAGGCGATGTTGTCCAGCACGTTGAGATGCGGCAGCAGCGCGAAATTCTGGAACACCATGCCCATGCGGTGGCGCCTGAGTTCGATGAGCGCTGCATCCGAGATCTTGAGCAGGTCCTTTCCCTCGAACTCGACCTTGCCGTGCGTCGGCTCGACCAGCCTCGACATGCAGCGCACCAGGGTCGACTTGCCCGACCCCGAGAGCCCCATGATGGTGAATATCTCGCCCTGGCGGATTTCGAGGTCGACGCCGCGTACCGCCCCGACCAGTCCGGCAGCGGCGACATCGGCCATGCTGGCCTTGCCGTCGCGCTCGCGGATGAAGCTGGCCGCGTTCGAACCGAACAGTTTCCAGACATTGCGGCAAGCCAGCTTTATCGGGCGGGCATCCTTTGGCGCGCCCGCAGCGTTCGATCCCTGTTCGGTCTTGTCAGGCATTCAAGCGTCCTTCTGGAATATCGACGATTGAGGCCCGGCCGATCGACGGCCGGGTCTCATTCTCCAGTCGGAGCGATCACTGTGCCCAGGCTTTCCAATCGGCTTCGTGGGCGGCGATCCAGGCGGCGGCGACGTCCTCCGGCGTCTTGCCGCCGAGGTCGATCTCGCCGCTCATCTTGTTGAGCTCGTCGGTGTCGACCGTGTAGGCCTTGGCCACCTTGTAGGCGACGGGCCATTTGTCCTTCATGCCGTTCCAGGCATATTTCCAGATCTCGCCATGCGGCTTGCCGCAATCATATTTGGCATCGGGATTCGTGCCCCATTTCGGGTCGCTGTAGCATTCGGGCGTGTATTCGGGGAATTCGACCCACTCGCCCTTGTATTTGGCCGGCGCCCAATGCGGCGAATAGATCCACAGCATGATCGGCGCCTTGCGCTGGTAGGCCGAATCCAGCTCCGCGAACATCGCCGCGTCGGTGCCGGCGTGGATGACGGTGAATGGCAATTTGAGTGCCTCGACGCGCTCGTCGTCAAAACCCTCCCAGGTCACCGGACCGCCGAGATAACGACCCTTGGGCGCCGTCTCGGCCGTCGAAAAGGCCTCGGCGCATTTCGGATCTTTCAGCGCTTCCCAATTGGGTAGGCCCGGGCATTTCTCTTTCATATATTCGGGGAACCACCACTCTTCCTTGGCCTTGGGGCCGAGCTTGCCGAGGCGTTCGGTCTGGCCGGTGGCATCGGAAGCCTTCATCGCCTCGCCGGCGGTCGTGTCCCAGAATTCCAGGCCGACATCGAGGTCGCCATTGGTGAGACCGGTGGTCAGGCTGGAGAGGTAATCGGCGGTCGGATATTCGACGGTGTAGCCGAGCTTTTCGAGAATGCCGCCGAGAATCTTGGCGTTGAGATTGACGCTGGTCCAGTCGAACAGCGCGATCTTGATGGGGTCGTTGGATTCAGGAGCTGCGGCGTGGGCGGAAAGCGTTGGCAGGCTTAGTGCCGCGAGCGCGGCGGCGCCCATGGACAGTTTAGAAACTCTGCTCCGAAATGACATGCTTGTTCTCCTTCAAGCTGTGACGGTTATCGTTCGTTCCCTTGTTGCGTCTTTCTGCCCTTGTTGGGTTTTTTCTTGATTGTGTTGGAAAGACCTGCCGTTGCGCAAGGCCGTTTCCGCCATCGCCCGGTGAAAACCGGCGCAGGCGGGATTGTGCTGAGTTTTTGATTTGCGGAAATGGTGCTGAGAGGGTCGGCGTCATAGCTGCCGACGCATCGCCGCGACAGCGATCATCTGCGGGTCGATTGCCAGCCTTATGGCGCCCTGCAAAATGCGAGCCATCAAAGGTCCCCTGACCTCGGCTATCGGCCCGGCAAGCCCCATCGCCAGGACCGTTTCATGAGATGAAATTATATATACCAACGTTTATCACGCGCAACGACTAAGGCTTGCTGGATGCATAATTCGGACCGCAGGCGAAGTCGCACCCAACCGCCTGCCGAGCCACCTTACCAGCAGACGTAGCCGCCATCCACGATCAGGTCGACGCCGGTGACGAAGCTCGACGCGCGGCTGGCCAGGAACACGGTCGGCCCGACCATTTCCTCGGGCGTCGCCATGCGCCCCATCGGCGTGTCGCGCTTGAAGATCTTGATCTCCTCCGCCACCTCCGGCCTCTTGTTCATTGGCGTCAGCGTGTAGCCCGGGCTGACCACGTTGACGCGCAGGCCGCGGTCGGCCCACTCCATGGCGAGGCTCTTCGACATGTGGATGACGGCGGCCTTCGAGGAATTGTAATGCGCCTGCGTCAGCCCGCGATTGACGATGGTACCCGACATGGAGGCGATGTTGACGATCGAGCCCTTGCGCCGCGCCAGCATCTTGCGCGCTTCGGCCTGGCAGGACAGGAATACGCCGGCGACATTGACCTCGTGCACCTTCCGCCACGTCTCCAGGGGCATCGTCTCGGCCGGCTCCGATCCGGCGATCCCGGCATTGTTGACGGCAATCGTCAGGGCGCCGAGTTCGCTCTCGACGCGGTCGGTCGCCGCCGCGAGATCGCTCTCGGACGTCACCGTGCCCGTCAGCACCAGCGCCTTGCGCCCAAGCGCGGTGATACGCTGTGCGGTCTCCTCCAGACCGCCCTTCGATGCATGGCCGAAACAGGCGACGTCGGCGCCGGCCTGCGCCAATCCGATCGCGATTGCCTGGCCGATGCCGCTGCCGGCACCGGTAACCAACGCGACATCGCCGTCCAGCTTGAAAAGATCCATCGATAGTCCTCCCTGCTTCAGGGAGGGTATGCGCTGTCCCGCGTTACGATCAAGCCTTCAGCGCGGGCATGGCGACACGGCTAGAAATAGCCGTTGGAGGCGGCTGTGGCTTCTTTCGGGATCTCGACGCCATCGACCAGGATCTTGTCGACCAGTTCGTGATGGAAGCAGACCAGGCCCTTGATGCGCTCCGCCTCATGCACCGGCTCGGGATAGTACCAGACGAGGTTCTCGTGGCGCTTCTTGCCCGTCGTCACGTGATAGTAGTTGGAGATGCCCTTGTAGGGGCAGCGCGAGATGTAGCGGCTGGGCGCGAACATATCGAGCCGCGTGTCGGAGATCGGCAGATAATGGCGTACCGGATGGCCGGTCTCGAACAGGAACACGCCGCGCCGTGAATCGGCGACCTGCTCGCCGTCCAGGATGACCTGCACCCGCCGTGTGGACGGCAGGCAGTCGACCCGTCGGAACGGGTCGCGGGCGTGGACGAAGATCTCCTCGTCCTCCTCATACCAGTGCGTCATCTTGGGCCAGTAGAAGGACATATAGTCCGCGATCGGCGGGCAGCCCTTGACCGGGTCGAGATAGCGCCAGGCGGCATCCTCGACCAGCGTGATGCCGGTGTTGAGCGAGTAGTGCGTGGCCAGGCCCTTGAACGGATCTTCCGTCGTCGTCCTGCTCGGCAGCAGGAATTCCTCGCGCACGTCGCTCATCGGGAAATAGTAGACCGGCAGGTGATCGGATTCGTAGAACACCAGCGCCCTGGTCGTGTCGGCGACGATCATCGATCCCACTTGCACGCGCAGCCGCTTCTGCATCGGCATGGTGAAGGCGACGTAGCCGGGCTCGAACTCATACTGCACGATCGTGTCGAGCAAGGGAAAATGCGGCCCGCGGCCGCGCAAATGAGGCTTGCGAATGGTAGTCTCCCGTTTCTTTTCTTTTGTCATCGAGTGTTGGCGCAAAGCGAGACGGACCTGGATTGAATCATTATATCGGAGTGGGTTTCCGGGCGGCGGGCTTCTCCTGCGTCGAGCGGCTCGAACGATGGCCCCCCATCGCCCTTCGCAGCCCCGCTGGCGGATAGCCTCGCCGCCCGAAAGCAGAAATTGTCCATCCAGCCTCTATCCCAGCGACACCCGGTCGAGCAGCAGGCCGGCAGCGATCGGCGGCAGCCCGCTGACATTCTTGCGCACCGGCACCAGGAGGTCAGGGAAATAGCTGAAGATAACAGGCGTCTCGTCGAGCAGCAGCTTCTGGATGTCTGACGCCGCCGCGCGCTGCGCGCCGATGTCGAGCGCCTTGAGATAGGAAGTGACCATGCCGTCATAGGCTGGGCTCTTGAAATGCGCCGCGTTCCACGGACCGTCGCTGACCAGCGGGCTTTTCAGGAACACGTTCGGCACGCTGCGATGGGCGTAGTCGGTGATGCCGAGCGGGCTGTCCAGCCAGTCCGATTGACCGAACACCGCCTTGCCGTAATATTTGTCCTGGTCCTCGATGTTGAGCGAGACGCGCGCGCCGATCTCCTTGGCGAAGTTCTGGAACAACTGCGCATAGCCGGGAATATCGGAATAGCGCAGCGTCGTCAGCGTGATGTCGAAGCCGCTGCCGAGGCCCGCGGCCTCCATAAGCTGCTTGGCCTTGGCGATGTCCTGGGCGCGCTGCGGCACCGTTCTGTCGGTCGCGGGGAAGGCCGGCGCAAACGGGCTGTCATTGCCGGTCGCCGCCATGCCGCGGCACAGCCCATCCACCAGCTTGGAACGGTCAATGCACAGCGCCAGCGCCTGGCGCACGCGCTTGTCGGTGAAAGGCGCCATGTCGCAGCGCATGTGAAGCTGGCGGTGCGCGGTCGAGGCGACACGCAGCACGGCGATGTCGGGGCTGTTCAGCACCACCTGGCTGACATCGAGCGGAACGGCGTCGAGAATGTCCACTTCGCCGGCCTGCAGCGCCAGGATGCGCGGCTGGACATCGCCGTAGAATTTGAACTCGAGCCGGTCGGGCAGCGCCTTCTCGCCCCAATAATCGGGGTTGCGGATGAAGGTCGCGCCGACTTTCGGCGTGTAGGTCTCCAGCCGGAACGGGCCGGTGCCTTCAAAGGTCTTTTCGTAATCGCCCCTGTAGCTCGCCGGCAGGATCACGGCATTGTAGTTGTCGATCGATACCGAATAGGGAAAGCTGCCGTTCGGCACGTCGAGATGGAAGGCGACGGTGTGGTCGTCGACCTTGCGGGTGCCGCCCTTCGACAGCAGGCCCTTGAACACCGAAAGCGCGTTCGAGGCGCCGTCCGGATCGGCCAGCCGGTCGAAGGTCGCGACGACGTCGTCGGCCTTGAAGTCCTCGCCATTGTGGAATTTCACGCCCTTGCGCAGCTTGAACGTCCAGACGCTGCCGTCCTCGTTGGGCGACCAGCTTTCCGCCAGCATCGGCTTCAGCGTGAGGTCCGGCTGTGTGACGCAGAGGAATTCGGCGGTCTGGAAAACCAGCTGGTAGCTGCCGCTGTCGTAGTAGGTGACGGGATCGATGGCCCCGCCTGGCGTCGCCACGCCGGCGCGCACCGTGCCGCCCGGCTTGCCTTCGGCGCGGGCCTTTTGCGTGCCGAGGCCGGCAGCGGCGACAAGGCTGCCCAAGAACGGCAGCGAAAGGCCGA
This sequence comes from Mesorhizobium sp. ESP-6-2, assembly GCF_020164675.1. Lineage (NCBI taxonomy): Bacteria > Pseudomonadati > Pseudomonadota > Alphaproteobacteria > Hyphomicrobiales > Phyllobacteriaceae > Mesorhizobium > Mesorhizobium sp. ESP-6-2. The sequence continues at coordinate 293,248 of NZ_JAIUGT010000004.1, read as the reverse complement.
GAACGCTGCCATGGCGCAGGAAATCGCGCCGGTCGAGCCGGCCGGCCAGCAATTCGTCGACAGCGGAATTTTCGATTGCAGTGAGATTCCGGCGGGCGATGTCGATCCTCTCGAAATGCTTCGGCATGGCTGCAATCCTCGCTTGTCTTGGGACAAGGCATCTAGTTCATCGTTGACCGCGACCGGAAAGCGATATTTTTTGATAGAGGCCATCGGAATTTTCGATGCGGGAGCCAAGTCATGGACACCGAAAACCTGCGCAGTTTCCTGGAGATTGCCGAGCATGGCAGCTTCACCGTCGCGGCCAATCGGCTGAACCTTGCCCAGTCCACCGTCAGTGCGCGGATAAGGGTGCTGGAGGAGCAGTTGGGGCGACGGCTTTTCGTCCGCGACCGCGACGGCATCACGCTGACGCCGGCCGGCCGCCAGTTCCTGCCGCATGCGTCCGCCATCACCCGCACCTGGGAGCAATCGAGGCAGGACATCGCCGTTCCCGATGGCTATGAAACACTGCTGCGGCTGACCGCACCCGCCTATCTGTGGGAGCGCATCACCTCGCCATGGGTCGAATGGATGCGCGCCGAGCGACCGAACGTGGCGTTGCGGCTCGAGGGCAGTTTTCCCGATCTGGCGATCGACCAACTGGCCGAAGGCCTGCTCGACATCTGCATCCTCTATCTGCCGCGGCCGCACCCCGGCATCGTTTACGAAACGCTGGCCGTCGATCAGGTGGTGCTTGTCCAGCATGCCGCCCAGACGAAGCCGTGGACCGAGAACTACATACTGATGGACTGGGGGCTCGAATTCCGCATCGAGCATGATCGGGCGTTTGCCGGCATGGTCAAGCCGGCCATTTCGGCCGGCCTGGTCTTCATCGGGTTGCAGCACGTGCTGTCGCAGCAAGCCGCCGCCTATCTGCCGCTCAGCGCCGTCAGCGGCCATATCGAGCGCGGCGAAATGAAACGCGTCGCGAACACGCCCGTGTTCCAGCGGCCGATCTATCTTGCCTATCCCAGCAATCCGGCGTCGTCGGATGTGCTCGACGTGGCCTTGGCGGGATTGCGGGCGCTGACGAGGGATTGGGCCGGCGAGCAGGGCTTTGCCGAGGGCGACCGGTCCTTCAGCATGGCCGGCCATCTGTGAAGGGGAGGGGCCGTATGTTCGGCTACGCCGGCTCGGTATCGACCGCTGCCGGCCTCTGCAGCCTGGCGAGTTCCGCGTAGGGAATATGGCAGCGGATCGAGTGTCCGGGGCGCGCCTCGGCCAGTGGCGGTTCCTGCTGTTCGCAGATCGGGCCGATCTTGCGCGGGCAGCGCGTGTGGAAGACACAGCCCGGCGGCGGATTGGTGGCACTGGGGATTTCGCCGTCGAGACGGATGCGTGCCGTCTCGGTCTGGTCGAGCCTGGGCACGGCCGACAGCAGCGCTTCGGTGTAGGGATGATGCGGGCCGGAGAAAACGTCTTCCGACGGGCCGAGCTCCATGATGCGACCGAGATAGAGCACGGCGATCTTGTCTGAGAGGTAGCGCACCACGCCAAGGTCATGCGAGATGAAGATGTAGCTGACGTGTTCCTTCGCTTGCAGATCGGCGAGCAGGTTGAGGATCGCAGCCTGCACCGACACGTCGAGCGCGGAGGTCGGCTCGTCGCACACGACGATGCGCGGATCGCCGGCGAAGGCGCGCGCGATGGCAACGCGCTGTTTCAGCCCTCCCGACAGCTGGCGCGGCTTCACGGCCAGATGCCGGTCGGTCAGCCGCACCGAGCGGACGAGGTCGTCGAGGCGCGCCTCGAGCGCCTTGCCGCTCAAGCCTGCCAGCCGCTTCAGAGCGCGGCCGATCAGATGCCTTATCGTATGCGAGCGGTTGAGTGCGGAGTCCGGATTCTGGAAGACGATCTGCATCGCCTTGACCTGGTCGTCGCTGCGGTCCCCAAGCCGCGGCGCCAGCGCCTTGCCCTCGAGCTCGATGCTGCCGCCGTCGTCGGGCGGCACGAGGCCGAGCAGCAGCCTGGCGAAAGTGGTCTTGCCGCTGCCGGATTCGCCGACCAGCCCGAGCGTTTCGCCCGGCCTGAGATCGAGCGACACGTCCTTCACCGCGCGCAGCGAATGGCCATGGCTGGCAAAGGTCTTGTTCAGCCCGGCGACCCGCAATACCGGCGCGGCTGCGGCTTTCGGCGCGGCGGGCGCGTCGCTGGGCGTCGCGCGCGGCAGGGATTGCGCCTTCTCGTGATAGTGACAGCGCGACAGCCGGCCGCCCAGCTCGTAGAGCGGCGGCAACTCGTTGCGGCAGCGATCGGTAGCGAGAGCGCAGCGGTCGGCGAAGGGGCAGCCCTTGATGTCGGCGCCGATGCCGGGCAAAAAACCGGGAATTGTGTCGAGGCGGCCCTGGTCCTTGCGCTGGCCGCCGCGCGGCAGGCAGCGCAGCAGCGCTACCGTATAGGGATGGCGCGGATCGTTGAAGACGGCCTCCGTCGGTCCTTCCTCGACCAGCATGCCGGCATAGAGCACGCCGACGCGATCGCACATGTTGGAGACGACGGCGAGATTGTGGCTGATGAACAGGATCGAGGCCGACAGCTCTTGCCGCAGCTGCGCGATCAGGTCGAGCACCTCGGCTTCGACGGTCGCGTCGAGGCCGGTGGTCGGCTCATCCAGGATCAGCATCGAAGGATCGTTGGCCAGCGCCATGGCGATCGCCACGCGCTGCTGCATGCCGCCGGAAAGCTGGTGCGGGTAGCGTTGCATGACGCTGGCCGGATCGGAGATCCGCACCCGGTTGAGCATGGCGATTGCGCGATCCTCGGCCGCCTGCCCCGTTTTGCCGCCAAGCTCGAAGATCTCGGTCAGCTGGCGACCGATGCGGATCGACGGGTTCAGCGCCTTGCCGGGGTCCTGGTAGACCATGGAGACGCTTTCGGCTCGCATCTTTCTGAGCGCCTCGGCATCGAGCTTCATGACGTCCTGCCCGTCGAGCGAGATCGCGCCGCCTGATATCGAACCGTTTCGCGGCAGGTAGCGCACGACGGAAAGGGCGACCGTGGATTTGCCGCAGCCGGATTCGCCGACCAAACCATAGGCCTCGCCCTGGCCGATGGTCAGGCTGAGATTGCGCAGCACCGCCCGGTTTCGGCCGGAAACACGATAGGCGACCGACAGGTCGTTGAGGTCGAGAGCGTTCTGGGCCTTCGCCCTCCGGGCCTTGGCGGGTTCAGTCATTGAACGCTCCATGCACGCCGTCGGCCGCCAGGTTGACGCCGATCACCAGCGAGGCGATGGCGAGCGCGTCGAACAGCACGGTCCACCAAAAGCCGCCGCCGATCATGCCGTAATTGCTGGAAATCGAGAGCCCCCAGTCCGGCGACGGCGGCTGGATGCCGAAGCCCATGAAGGAAAGCGTGGCGACCGCGAAAATGGCATAACCAAGCCGCACGGTGGTTTCGACCAGGATCGGCGGAATGACGTTGGGCAGGATCTCGACGAACATCGTATGCAGCGCACTCTCATGCCTGAGCTGGGCGGCGGCGACATAGTCGAGCTCGCGCTCAGCCAGCACCGCCGAGCGCACGGTGCGTGCGATGATCGGCGCGAAGCTCAGCCCGATGACGACGATGACGGTGGTCTTGGACGTGCCGAGCGCCACGATGGCGAGCAGCGCCACGATCACCACCGGGATCGCCATGAAGGCTTCCAGGATGCGGCTGACGACATCGTCGACGATGCCGCGGAAGTAACCGGTGAGCAGCCCGAGCGCCGTGCCGGCCACCGTCGCCAGCAACGTCGCCAGCGGCGCCACGGTCAGGATGTCGCGCGAGCCGACGATGACGCGCGAGAAGACGTCGCGGCCGATCTGGTCGGTGCCGAACCAGTGTTCGGCCGAAGGCGGCGCCAGCGCGTTGATGATGTCGTCGGCAAGCGGATCGTAGGGCGCGAAATGTTCGCCGAACAGCGCACAGGCGACCCAGAACAACACGATGGTGATGCCGACGAGGAAGGTGCCGGAGCGAAGCAGCGAGGACAAAACCTCCGTCAGGGGGCTGCGCTGGCGGGTGTCGTCCTGTCTGGTGGGACTGGTCTGGACGGCGCTCATTGTTCTGACCCCAGCCGGATGCGTGGATTGAGCACGGAATAGAGGAAGTCGGCCACAAGGGTGGCCACGGCATAGACGATTCCGATGGTCAGGATGCCCGATTCCAGCATCGGGAAATCCTTGCCGCGCGCGGCGGTGAAGATCAGCGAGCCGATGCCCTGGTAGCGGAACAGCGTCTCGATCACCACGAGGCCGCCGATGAGATAGCCGGTCTGGGTGGCAATGACGGTGATGGTGGGCAGCAGCGCATTGCGCAGCACATGGCGCCAGATCACCGTGCGCCAGGGCAGGCCCTTGAGCACTGCGGTTCGCGTATAGTCGGAATCGAGCGCCTCGATCATGCCGGAGCGCGCCATGCGCGCGATATAGCCGAACAGCACCAGGAACAGCGGCAGCGCCGGCAGGATCAGGTAGTAAAGCTGCGTGAAGAAACCGGCATCGCGCGGCCATGCCGCCGAGATCGGCAGCCAGCGCAGCCAGACGCCGAAGATCAGGATCAGGATGATGCCGGTGACGAACTCCGGCAGCACCGTCACCGACAGGCCGCCAAGGCTGATGATGCGGTCGAGTGGCCGGTTGAGGTTGAGGGCTGCGACGACACCGCCAAGGATGCCGATCGGCACCACCAGCACGAAGGCGACCGCCGCCAGCTTCATCGAATTGCCTAGCGCATCGATGACGAAGGGGGCGACCGGCGAGCGGAAGATGTAGGACGTGCCCATGTCGCCCTGGACGAAGTTTGAAATCCAGCTCCAGTACTGGGCAAGCAGTGGCCGGTCGACGCCGAGCGAATGGTTGAGCGCATCGACGGCGCGCTGGTCGGCGAACGGCCCCAATATGGCGCGCCCGACATTGCCGGGAAGCACCTGTCCGCCCAGGAAGACCATGATGCTGAGCAGGAACAGCGTGACGAGCGAAAGCGAGACGCGCCGGACAAGGAAGGAGAGAATGGCTAACACTCCCTGAGTAGCCAGCTCCCGTCAGGAAGCTGGCTGTTAGAGGATTGGCTTTCCCTTCCGCTCAGGCCTTCGACGCCTTTTCCAGGAACAGCTGCGACATCGCGGTCGGCTGCACGCCGGCCACGCCCTTCGCCGTCGCCGTCAGATAGTCGTAGAAATAGCCGAAGATGACCGGCGTCTCCTCTAGCAGAAGTTTCTGGATCTTGCCTGCCGTCGCCTTCTGCGCTTCGAGATCGAGGGCCGCGATATAGCTGGTCGCCAGCGCGTCGTAGTCCTTGTTCTTGAAGTGCGCCGCGTTCCACGTGCCTTCGCTCTTCAGCGGGGCGGCAAGATAGACATTCGGCACGCCGCGGTGGCCGTAGTCGGTGATGCCCATTTCCGAGTCCAGCCAGTTCGATTTGCCGAACACGGCGTCGCCGTAATAGGCGCTCTGGTCGAGGATGTTGAGCTCGAGCTCGATGCCGATTTCCTTGACCCAGTTCTGGATGAGCTGGGCGTATTCGGGGATTTCGAGATAGCGCTCGGTGGTCAGCGTCATCTTGAAGCCCTTGCCGGCGCCCGCCGCTTCCATGAGCTGCTTGGCCTGCGCGATGTCCTGCTTGCGCTGCGGCACGCTCGCATCGGTCGAGGGATAAACCGGGGCGAACGGGCTGTCGTTGCCAGCCACGGCGCGCCCCTTCATCAGGCCCGCGACCAGCTTGTCGCGATCCAGGCTGAGTGCGATGGCGCGGCGCACGCGCGCATCCTTCATCGGCCCGTCGTCGCAGCGCAGGTGCAGTTGCTGGTGCGCCGACGATTTCAGGCTGATGATGTCGATGTTGGGGTCGTTGAGCAGCGCCACGCCAGACAGGACGGGCATCTGGTTGATGATGTCGACCTGCCCGCCCTGCAGCGCCAGGATCATTGGCTGCATGTCGGCAAAGAAGGTGAATTCGGTGCGTTCCGGCAGCGCCTTCTCGCCCCAGTAGCCTTCGTTGCGGACGAAGGAAGCGCCGACCTTCGGCGTGTATTTGTCGATCTTGAACGGTCCGGTGCCGTCGAAGCTCTTTTCGTAGTCGCCCTTGTAGCTCGCCGGCACGATGACGGCGTTGTAATTGTCTGATGACACCATGTAGGGAAAGTTGCCGTTCGGGGCGTCGAGGTGGAATTCCACCGTGTAGTCGTCGACCTTCTTGCTGGCGCCCTTCGACAGGATGCCGGTGAACACCGACAGTGCGTTGGACGAGTTGGCCGGGTCGGCGATCCGGTCGATGCTGGCCACCACGTCGTCGGCTTTCATCTCGCCGCCTGAGTGGAATTTCACGCCCTTGCGCAGCTTGAAAGTCCACACCGAGCCGTTGTCGTTCGGCTTCCAGCTTTCAGCCAGTGCCGGCTGGAGCACGAGATCGGGGCCGTCGACGCAGAGGAACTCCGCGACCTGCTGCATGATCAGCAGGCCGCCTGCATCGGCGACGGTGACAGGGTCGATCGTCGCCGCCGGCACGCTGCTTGCGACGCGGATCGTTGCGCCTGGCGCGCCTTGCGCCCGGGCGAGCGACGGCATGGCACCGAGGCCCGCGGCCGTGGTGATGCCGCCCAGCAGTGGCAGCGACAAGCCGAGCAGGCTGCCATGGCGGATGAAGTCGCGGCGGCTGACACGGCCGTCGACGAGACCGTCGATGAGATGATTTTCGAGCGGCGACCGATTGCGCCGGATGAGGTCGAGAATGCGATAATTCTTGCTCATGGGTTTGACCCTTTCCCCTGTTTCTTATGGTTGACGAAAATTCGCGACTAAACCGTTTCCGGTCGCCAGAGGCCGGTAGACCGGGACTGTAGCACGCGGTTTTGTCCGGTCCATCCAGTCCTTGGCGTGGACGTGCCGGTTTCTGGGCTGCACTGCTTCCTCTGGTCCGTGGCCACCCTTTCCGACCAGGATCGCGGCGGCTGGCTTCTTCTGTTTTGGCCGCCCGCCCATCTAGTTCAGCGGCAAGCGACGGTAAGCTCCGGGCTTTGCCGGATCGTGATATTTGTTGCAGGGTCCGTTCTCGGCGAAGTCGCGATGGCAGGCAGCGAGCCGTTCTCGCGACAATGTGATGCCGAGACCGGGTCCCTCCGGCACAGGCACGACATTATTCCTCGGGCAAAGCGGTCCTTCCTCGGTGATGTCGGTCGGTTGCATGCGAAACAGCGACTGGTTCGGTTCGCGTATCCAGCCGAGTGCCGCGCACAGATGCAGGTAGGCGGCGCTGCCGATGCCGCTGTCGCCGCTGTAGCACCAGAAATCGATGCCGGCGTGCTCGCAGGCGCCGACGAAGCGCAGCATGCGGCCGATGCCGCCATGCGCCGTCGGATTGCCGACGAAGGCGTCGGGCACTTTGAGATCCATGGCGCGGGCGATGTCGATGTTGTGGGTCGAGAACGGGATCGAGCAATGGCGCCTGAGTTCGCGCATCTCCTCGATCGTCGCCACTGGATCCTCCCAATTGCGCACGCTAAGCTCTTCCAGCGGCCGCGCCAGTCGCCGGGCGGTGCTGAGCGAATAGGCCTGGTTGGAATCGATGCGGATCATCGCATCGTCGCCGAGCTTCCTGCGGATCAATTCGATCATCTTCAGCGAGATTTTTGGATCCTGCGTCGAGAACTTCCCTTCGAAGAAGGTCGTTCCGTGCGTCTCATGAAGCTCGACGCAGTAGTCCGCGACTTCCTCCGGCGTCGTCTCGCCTTTCACCCTTGGCCCGTCGCCGCGCAGCGAAAAGTAATCGGTGAACGGGATCTCCTTGCGCACGGCCCCGCCCAGCAATTGGTAGAGCGGCTGGTTCCACGCCTTGCCGCGCAGGTCCCAGAGCGCCATCTCGATCGCGCCGAAGGCCATGATGCGGGTGCGGTCGTTGATCGACTGCACGCCGGTCCAGTAGGGGAGGCAGACATGCTCGGCGCCCGCGATGTCGAAGGCGTCGCGGCCCACGAGCCGCGGTGCCAGGATGTCGTTGACGATCGCGGCTGCTGCCGGTGTCGGTGCTTCGCCGAGGCCGATCAGGCCATCTTCGGTCTCCACTTCGACAATGGTCGGCGAGAAGCCGTCGAGTTCACCGAACACCCACACATAAGGCGCCTCGAGCCTGAGGTTGGTCGGCGTCGCCTTGATGCCGCGAATTTTCACCGGCCGACCTCGAAGAAGGGCTTGCCGAGAAGATCCGGGACGACGTCGATGCCGAGGCCCGGACCATCCGGAACGCCCATGCGGCTGCCGGTGACCGGCGGCTTGTTCGACGCCGTGCGCACCGTCACCCATTCGTGGAAGGCGATGGCGTGCAGGCGGCGCTCCTGCGGCGTCGACAGCGACAGATGCGCCATGGCCGCCGTGTCGATCTCGGCGCCCCCAGTGTCCTCGACGGTGATCATGAAGCCGAGGTCGACGGCGACATCGCGGATCAGCCGGGTCCTGCCGACGCCGCCGAGCCGCGAGATCTTCAGCGTCAGCCCGTCGGCCGCGCCTCGGCGATGAATTTCCAGCATCTCCTCGAGCGAGGTGACGGATTCGTCGAGCACCATCGGCTTGTCGAGCATGCGGCGCACCGACATGTTTTCCTCGATCGTCGTGCAGGGTTGCTCGAATGTGTAATCGATGGAGCGCGTCGCATCGGCGAACTGGCGCGCCTGGTAGGGCGTCCAGCCGGCATTGGCGTCGCAGAAGATGACAGTGTCTTTCGGCACTGAGGCGGCGACCGCCGTGACGCGTTCGATGTCGTCGCGGACGTTGCCCCCGACCTTGACCTGCAGCCGGTGGAAGCCGTCCTGGACGATGCGCTTCGCAAGTGCAGCCATGGCATCGACGCTGCCATGGGTGACGACCTTGTAAAGCTCGGCCGTATCGCTCTCCTTGCCGCCCAGCATCGTCACCAGCGGCACGTCGGCCGCGCGCGCGGCGAGATCCCAGCAGGCCATGTCGAGCGCCGACTTGATGTAGGGATGCCCTTTGAAGACGGTGTCCATCAGCCGGCCGACGCCGGCGAGGCCGCGCGGGTCCTGGCCGATGAGATGCGGGGCGATCTCCATAACGCCGGCACGGGCGCCCGCCGGAAAGGCGGCCGAATAGAAATTGCCGAGCGGCGCCATCTCGCCCCACCCGGTGATGCCATCGTCCGAGGTGATGGCGACGATCACTGCGTCGAAGGCGTCGGCGACGCGCCCCTTGGACATGCGATAGGGGCCGTCCACGAAGGGCTGCACGACATGGTAGGCTTTGATGGTTGCGATCTGCACGTTGATGTCCGTTGTCCGCTGGGGAAGGATCAGGCGCCTTTCGGCGGGCGCCGTTCGAGAGCGCGCGCGTAGGCAAGAAGCTCTTGGAAATCTTGGTCGATATGTTCGCGGGCGTGGCGTTGGGCAGCACGCATGTCGTTGCCCTTGAGCAGCCGCACGTAGGTTTCGTGAACGTCCTCGGCGGGCACGGCTTCGTTGCGTGCCTGCTGGTGTAGGGCGAAATACATCTGCAACCGGCTGGTCAGCCGCTGCCATGTTTCCAAAAGAACGGAATTGTCGGCCCATTCGTGAATCAGGCCATGCAGTTGCAGCGCGGTTTCGATCTGCCTTGTGGTGTCGCGGTCGCGCGTCGCCTGCTTCACCGCCTCGTGGCGCCGGTCGAGCTCATCGAAAAAGCGCCGGTCGCGCAGCTCCCATGTCCGCTCGATGGCGAATTCGTCGAGCACCTTGTTGAGCGAGTAGACATCGTCGATGTCCTTGGCGGTGACATTAATGACGAAGGTGCCGGCATAGGGGATGCTGGTCAGGATACCTTCCTGCACCAGCTCGCGCATCGCTTCGCGCAAAGGTGCGCGGCTGACGCGCATCTGCTCGGAAATCCGCAGCTCGTTGAGCTTCTGGCCCGGCTCCAACTGGCCGGTCAGGATTGCCCGTCGCAGAAGCGCCACGATCTCCGCGCGGCGCGTCGTATCCGCGATTGGACTGAAATCCGCCCTTGCCATCCGGCCACTCCCGACGAAACCCAGGGGCAAGACAAGCAGGTTGTCGACAATCTAACAAGAGCTTTTGCGGCTTTTTTCGCATCGCCGGTACCGGTCGGGCGGAACTGCTCCCAAAAGCGGCGCCCGCGACCTGTGGGAAGGCCGGGGCGCCGCGCTGAAACCGGGCCTGCGGGGGAGTCAGGTGGCCGGTTTCTGTGGCAGTGGCGAAATCGGCATTCCAGGGCCGATCTTCTGCAGATTGCCTGTTATCACCTGGTCGCCTTCCGTCACTCCGCTCAGGATGGCCACCAGGTCGCCGTTGGTCGGCCCGGTCGAAACCAGCCGCTGGTCGACGGTGTTGCCCTTGCCGACGACGTAAAGATATTTGCCGAGTTGGCTCGAACCCAGTGCGACCTGCGGAACCATCAGCGCATCAGGCTGCTGTTTGACGTGCAGCCGGACGCGAACATATTGGCCAGGCAGCAGCGCGAACTTGGCGTTGCCGATGGTGGCACGCGCGGTGATGGTGCCGGTCGAATGGTCGATCGTGTTGTCGATGAAGGTGAGTTCGCCCTTCTGATGGGCTTCGGTCTCGCCCGGGAGCAGCACCTCGACCTCGATCGGGCCGGCGGCGCGAGCTTCCTCGATCTGCGCCAGATCGCTCTCGCTCGGATTGAAGGTTACATAGATCGGGTCGAGCTGCACCAGCGTGTTGAGCACCGTGCCGGCGACGCTGACCAGCGTGCCGATCGAGGCCTGGTTACGGCCGATGCGGCCGGCGAAGGGAGCGCGGATCTCCGAATAGCTCAGATTGAGCTCGGCCGTGCGGACCGCCGCCTGGTTGAGCGCCAGCGACGCCTGCGCCTCGCGCAGAGTGCTGGTGCGCTGGTCGAAGCTGTCCTTGGCCAGATAGCCGCTCTTGGCGAGCTCGGTGCCGCGGCCGAGATTGGAGCGCGCATAGTCGAGCGTCGCGGTGTCGCGCTGCACCTGCGCTTTCGCCTGGTCGAGCGCCGCCTGGAAATCCTGCGGCGCGATCCTGTAGAGGAGGTCGCCTTTCTTGACGTCGGCGCCGTCTTCGGCGGCCTGCTCTTCCAGGTAGCCCGGCACTCTGGCCTGCAGCGTGACGCTGCGGATCGGTTCGGTGCGGGCGGCATAGTCGAGATAGATCGGGATCGTCTTCTTCACCACGTTGGTCACCGGCACCGGCATGACGAATGCCGCGGGAGCGGGCGTCGCCGCTCCAGCCGTGCCGGCATTGAGGCTGAGGCTGCCCATATCGAGCAGGTGAACGCTCGCCACCGAGATTGCACCCAGCGCGACAGCGGCGCCCAAAGCGATTTTCCATTTACGCATGTTCAGTCTCCAATCTTATTCGGCCGCTTGCGCCATGGGCGGCAAGGCGGGTTCGGCAGTTGGTTCGGAATGCAGGAGAGCGGGCTCTTCACCGCCGCGCCGTTCGCGCAGCTGTTCGATGACCGCATAGAAGACCGGCACGAACACCAGCGACAGGATGGTCGCCGCCACCATGCCGCCGAAGACGGTGGTGCCGATCGATTGACGGCTGGCAGCACCGGCGCCGGTCGCGAACATCAGCGGCAGCACGCCCAGGATGAAGGCGAAGGCCGTCATCAGGATCGGCCGCAGCCTCAGCCGTGCCGCTTCCATCGCCGCTTCGACGATGCTGAGGCCCTCTTCGCGCCGTCGCCGTGCGAACTCGACGATCAGGATGGCGTTCTTCGCCGCCAGGCCGATCAGCATGACGAAGCCGATCTGCGAGTAGACGTCGATCTGCATGCCGCGCACCCACAGCACCACGAACGCGCCGAACAAGGCGAGCGGCACTGCCAGCAGCACCATGAACGGCATCGCCCAGCTCTCATATTGCGCCGCCAGGATCAGGAAGACGAAGACGATGGCGAGGCCGAAGACGACCGACGCGATCGATCCCGCCTTGAGCTCCTGGAAGGTGATGCCGGTCCATTCGAAGCCGAAATCCCTTGGCAGAGCCGTGGCGGCGGCACGTTCCATGGCGGCGACCGCCTGACCCGAGGAAAAGCCGGGTGCGGCGCCGCCATTGATCGTAGCCGAGGCGTTGTTGTTGTAGTGCGGCACGGTTTCCGGGCCGACGAAGGGCACCAGCTTGCCCAGCGTGCTGAGCGGCACCATGCCGCCCGAGGCATTGCGCACATAGAGCCGCGAAATGTCGGCCGCACCCGCGCGTGCATCCTTGTCGGCCTGGATGGTCACCCGGAAGGTGCGGCCGAACAGGTTGAAGTCGTTCACATAAAGCGAGCCGAGATAGATCTGCAATGTGTTGAAGACGTCTGGCAGGTTGAGTCCAAGCAGCTTCGCCTTGGCGCGGTCGAGGTCGTAGTTGAACTGCGGCGTCGAGGTCGAGAAAGGTGAGAAAAGCTGCTGCGGGTTGATTTCCGGCTGCTTGCGGGCCTCGGCGATCACGGCTTGCGTTGCGTCGTTGAGCGCGGTGCTGCCGCGGCCGGTAAGATCCTCGACGACGAATTCGAAGCCGCCCGTGGTGCCGATACCCGGGATCGACGGCGGATCGAAGGAGAGCGCAAACGCCTCCGGGATCTGCATCAGCTTGCCGCGCACGTCGGCGACGAGCTTGGAAGCGCTCTGGTCGGGACCACGCTCCTCCCACGGCTTCAGGATGGCGAATTCGACCGCGGAATTCGACTGCGCCGCACTGGTCAGGAAGTTCAGGCCACTGATCGAGCCGACGATGTCGACGCCGGGCGTCGATTGCAGGATGTCGCGCGCCTTCTGCGCCACCGCGTCGGTGCGTTCCAGCGAAGCGCCGTCGGGCAACTGGATGACGACGAAGAAATAGCCCTGGTCCTCGACCGGAAGGAAGGTCGAGGGAAGCTTCGCCCAGACGAAATAGGTGGCGACCAGTCCGGCCGCGAACAGGCCGAGCATGATCCAGCGCAAACGGATGAGGATGCGCACGCCATTGGCATAGGCATGCGACAGCCTGTCGAAGCCCGAATTGAACCAGCGGAACAGCACGAATTGCGTGCCTTGGCGATGGCGCAGGAAGGCGGCGCTCAGCGCTGGGCTCAGGGTCAGCGAATTGAAGGCGGAAATGCCGACCGAGATCGCCACCGTCAGCGCGAACTGGTTGTAGAGCCGTCCCGAAACGCCGGGGATGAAGGCGACCGGCACGAAGACGGCCATCAGCACGGCTGTGGTGGCGATGATCGGACCGGTGACCTCGGCCATGGCGGCTTTCGTCGCCGCCAACGGTTTCAGCCCGGCCTCGAGCTGTCGTTCGACATTCTCGACCACCACGATAGCGTCGTCGACGACAAGGCCGATCGCCAGCACCATGCCGAGCAGGGAGAGCATGTTGAGCGAGAAGCCCATCATCTCCATGACGACCAGCGTCGCCACCAGCGACACAGGAATGGCGATCGTCGGAATGATTGTGGTGCGCCAGCTTTGCAGGAAGATGAACACCACGGCAACGACGAGAACCAGAGCCTCGCCAAGCGTGATCAGCACGTCATGCATGGAGGCCGAGACGAAGCGCGTCGTGTCGTAGTGCATGGCATAGCTGACGCCCTTGGGGAAGCGGGCGGACAGCTCTTGCATCTTGTCCTTTACGCGCTGCTGCAGATCGAGCGCGTTGGAGCCGGGCATCTGATAGACGGCGAGTACCACGGTCGGGTCCTTGCCGAAGAAGGCCGAGGACGAATATTGCAGGGCGCCGAGCTCGATGCGGGCGACGTCGCGCAGCCGCACCAGCGAGCCGGTGGTGGTGTTGGCGCGCACGACGATGTCGCCGAACTCCTTTGGATCGCTCAACCGGCCGACGGCATTGACCTGCATCTCGAAAGCGGTGCCGGCAGGCGCCGGAGACTGGCCGATCTTGCCGGCGGCCACCTGGACGTTCTGCTCGGCAATGGCGTTCTGGACGTCGACGGCGGTGATGCCGAGATTGGCGAGCTTGTCCGGGTCGAGCCAGACGCGCATCGAATAGCGCCGCTCGCCGAAGATCTGCACGTCGCCGACACCGGGCAGCCGCTTCAGCGGGTCGACCACTTGCAGATAGGCAAGGTTCGACAGCGCCACCGGATCGACGGAGCCGTCGGGCGAGGTGAGGTTGACGATGAGGACAAAGTTCGGATTCTGCTTCTTGATCGTCACGCCGCCCTGATTGACGATCGCCGGCAGCGACGAGGCCGCCTGCGAGACGCGGTTCTGGACGTCGACGGCGGCGGTGCTCAGGGAATAGCCGACATCGAAGGTGATGGTGATCGTAGAGGAACCGTCGTTGGAGCTGGTCGACGACATGTAGGTCATGCCTTGCACGCCGTTGATCTGCTGCTCCAGCGGCGTCGTCACCGTGTCGGCGACCACCTGCGCGCTGGCTCCCGGATAGTGGGCGCTGACCACGACCTGCGGCGGTGTGATGTCGGGAAACTGCGAGACGGGCAGCAGGAAATAGCAAATCGTCCCGGCGAGCACCATGATGATGGCGATCGCCGAGGCGAAGATCGGGCGGTGAATGAAGAAATTTACCACGACACGCACGCCTCTCCGGCTGCTCTTGCCCTGCCGAAGGCAGTGGCAACCCTGGACAGCCTCAGGCCGCGTCCGAACTCTTCCGACGAACGGAGCAACGGCACCTCGCCGTGCTGCGAACCGGCAAGCGTGCGCAGCATTGTTTCGAAAGCGCGCGGATCGACCCCGTCGGCTTTCATGACCAGCCGGATCATCGGATCCCGGATGGCTTCATCTATGGTAAGATCGCGGCGCTGTGGCATTGGCCGGCTCCTTGTCTGTCGATTCGCAGCCCATGCTCGCGAACCGTTTTTCATCTCTTCACCGGCCGGAGCCGCATGAAATGCAATTTTTCGCCCGCCCCGATCTGGCCGGACCAGATCACGGTCTTGTTATTGACGGCGGGCGCCATAGGTGTTACCAGTAAGTAACATTCTGGAAGTTACAGACCGGTAACACCCTAGTCAAGAGGTGACCGAGGGATTTTTGGAAACGAAAGGAGATCAATGATGACAGACGGCGTCGTGGAGCGTCCTCGTCCCCGGGATCGGATCCTGGAGACGGCGCGCGACATGTTCCACAAGCACGGCATCAAGGGCGTCGGCGTCGACGCCATCACCGAGGCTGCCGGCACGAACAAGATGACGCTCTACCGTCATTTCGAATCCAAGGACGATCTGATCATCGAATGCCTGCGCGCCACCGCATCAAAGGCCGGCGCGATGTGGGACGCATTCGAAGCCGAGCATCCGGGCGACAAGCTCGCGCAACTGCATGCCTGGGTTCGCAAGGCGGCCGAGATGCTTACGGCCGATTGCCGGGGCTGCGACATGGCCAACGCCGCGGTTGAGCTGACTGAGCCCGACCATCCGGCCAGGCGCGTGATCAAGGAGCTCAAGGAAGCCCAGCGCGAGCGCCTGGTAGCGCTCTGCCGGGGCGCCGGCATAGGCCAGGCCGAATTTCTGGCCGATACGCTTTCGTTGCTGTGCGAAGGCGCGCGCGTGAGCGTGCAGACTGTTGGCACCGAAGGCCCCAGCGCGCAATTGGTGCGCATGGCGGAAGGGTTGATCCAGTCCTTCAGGGGCGGAGCCGCCGCGGGCTGATCCATCGGCAAGGCTCATGGGCGCCGGACAGCGCGTGCGCTTCCGGTTTGCAGTCCCTTTTGATCCTGCGAGAATTCCCTGCCGTTCCCGGAAATGTCCGGCATGCAATAAAAAAGCCCGCTGCCGGGAGGAGGTGGCAGCGGGCTCGATTTCGAATGTGGTGCGGGAGGAGGTGCACCCCACTCATCGCCGGCATCGCATCTGGGAGGAGTAGATGGCCGACAACCAGAAGCTATGAGTTGCCCAATGATTCGGCAATCATGAATCGTGCATAGCAGCTGTGCAGATTCGCCGTATCGCTCGCGAACACCGTGACCGGAAGACCTCGCGGCCCGCGTCACTGCACCGGGACGTTTTCCCGGAAGATCAGCCGCGGCTCGATAAATTTCCGCGTCAGGTAAGGTGCCGATGACGCGATCGAGCCAAGCAGGCGGATGACCGATTGCTCGGCGATCAGCCTGGCATTCTGGTCGATGACGACGTCGGCTAGATCGTCGACGAGATAGCCGCGCGTTTCCCTCGTCAGGTCGTGACAGATGAATACCGGCTTGCGGTTGGGCCTGGCCTCCCGGATGGCTTTGGCAACGCCGGAGCGTCCAGCTCCAATGCAATAGATGCCGAGCAGTTCCGGCTCGTTGCGCAGCGCCTTCATGGTTTCGGCATAGCTGGCATCGGGCTCGTCGTTGATCTCGACGGCGCTGCTGACGCTCAGGTTGGGGAACTCCTCGCCGAGCACGGAACGGAAACCCATCTCGCGTTCCTCATGGCCGCGATAGGAGCGCGAGCCGACCACCATCGCCAGCTGGCCCTCGCGGTCGCCGAGAAAGCGCCCCATCAGGAGTGCGGCGGTCCGTCCCGCCACCCGGTTGTCTATGCCGACATAGGCCGAGCGGGGTGCTGCCGGAATATCGGACACCAGCGTCACCAGGCGAATGCCGGCCTCGACGATGTCGCGCAGGATGTTGCGCGTCCTGGGGTGATCGACGGCGATGACGCCGACGCCGTTGGCTTTCAGCGACAGGTTTTCGACGGCGGTCTGCAAAGCGTTCGGCGAGATTCCGGCGAGGTTGTGGATCCGGCACGAGGCAACGAGCGGCAGGCGCGAGGTATAATCCTCGATATGCCTGGCCAGATCCTGCATGAAGGCGTTGCTGCCGATCGGCAGGAAGAATTCCAGGTTTGCGGGCCTCGAGGGAAGCGTTACCTGGTCTGCGACCGGCAGATAGCCGAGCTGCTTGGCGGCCTCCATGACGCGCTGCCGGTTGGCCGCGCTGACCCCCTTGCGGTTGTTGAGCACCCTGTCGACCGTCGCCGTCGACAGTTCGCAGTTCCTGGCGATGTCAGAGACGGTGGCTTTCATGCCGCAACCCTATTGCCGGTGCGATAGCACGCCAGACGGGCGATCTGAGCGGCACTGATCGCGCCCATCGCCCGGACGCCCATTCTGCTGTTTCGCCAGGATGTTTCCCCTCGTCCTCAATGCGATCCCTTGCCATCGGCGATGGCGTCGCGGATCTCCTTGTCCGACATGCCGGTGATGACGCGTTCAACCTCCGCCACGCTGGTCGTCTTGGGGTCGATGTCGCCGGCCACCACCTTGCCGCGCCGCATGACGACGATGCGGTCCACCACCTGGAAGACATGGTGGATGTTGTGCGCGATGAAGATGCAGGAATGGCCGGAATCGCGCGCGCTGCGCACAAAGCTCAGCACGCCCTGGGTTTCGGCGACGCCGAGATTGTTGGTCGGTTCGTCGAGGATGATGAGATCGCTGTCGAAATGCATGGCGCGCGCGATCGCCACCGCCTGGCGCTCGCCGCCGGAGAGCGAGCCGATCGGCGTGGTCGGCGGAATGTTCTTGGAAATGCCGACCTGCTTGAGCAGGTCGCGCGCGACCGTGTTCATCGCCTCCTGGTCCATGCGGTTGAGGAAGCGCGGCGGCTTGATCGGCTCGCGTCCGAGGAACAGATTGCGCGCGATCGACAGCTGCGTGACCAGCGCCGAGTCCTGGTAGATGGTCTCTATGCCGTTGGCGATGGCGTCGCTGGTGTTGCGCAGGTTCACCTTCTTGCCGCGGATGAAGATGTCGCCGCTGGTCAGCGGCACCGCGCCCGACAGCACCTTGATCAGCGTCGACTTGCCGGCGCCATTGTCGCCGAGCAGGCCGACGATCTCGCGCTCGTTGACATGGAAATTGGCATCCACCAGCGCCTGCACGCGCCCGTAGGACTTGCGGATGTTCTGCATGCGGATCAGTGGCTCGGCCATGGTTCACGTCCCTGCCTGATGCCGGCGTTCCAGCCATGAATGAAGCGCCATCATGCCAAGGATGATCGCGCCGATGAAGATGTTGTAGGCAAGGCCGGGCACGCCGATCAGCACGATGCCGTTGCGCATGACGCGCAGGATAAGGATGCCGAGCACGGTGCCGATGATGGTGCCGCGCCCACCCGTCAGCGCCGTGCCGCCGATCACCACCATCGCAATGACCTCGAGTTCGTAGCCGGTGCCGCTGTTGGGGTTGGCCGCCGAGGTGCGCAGCGAGGAGATGACGCCGGCAAGCGAGGCCATGACCGAGGACAGCACGAACAGGCCGATCTTGACGCGGCTGACATTGACGCCGCGCGCCCTTGCCGCGTTGGGGTTGCCCCCGGCGGCCTGGATCCAGTTGCCGGTGCGGCTTTGCGTCAGCACATAGCCGAGCGCGATGGCCGCGGCGATGAACCAGAACAGCGACATGTAGATGCGGAACGGGCCGATGAAGAAATCGCCGACCAGCGCCTCGGCCAGCCAACTGCCTTCCGCGCTCCAGGTGCGCTGCGGAAAGCCGTCGGTGACGAACAGCGCGGTGCCGCGCACCACCAGGAGCATGCCGAGCGTGACCAGGAAGGAGGGGATCTTGAGCTGCGTGACGAACCAGCCGTTGACCAGGCCGATGAAGGCGGCGACCAGCAGCGCGACAATGAAGCCCATCTCCAGCGAGGTGAGGCCGCTGTTGAACAGCGTCCACATCAGCACGGGCGAGAAGCCGAACAGGGAGCCGACGGAAAGATCGAATTCGCCCGACGTCATCAGCAACGTCATCGCCAGCGCGATCAGCCCGAGCTCGACCGTGAAGGCCAGCGTGTTGGAGATGTTCTGGGGTGACAGGAAGTCGTGGTTGAAACCCCAGAAGACGGCGATCTCGACGACGAGCAGCACGAAGGGGCCGAATTCCGGCCGCGCGATCAGGCCTTGGACAAGCGAACGATTTTCCACGTGTAACCCGCGACTGGTTGGAATGGGCCGGACCATCGGGCCGCATCAAACGGCTCGATACCAGGCGAAAGGGCGGGACGCCGCACGCCCGGTGGACGCGCGGCGCTTGAAATCAGGGACTATTTGCCGGACAGGATCTTGTCGTAGATCTCGGCGGTGTCTTTCTCATAGAGCGCGCCGGTGATGACGTTGAAGCCCGGGGGAATGCCGCTAGCGGCCATGTTGGCGAGCGACAGCGCGACATAGCTGGTCGCCTGCGGGTCCTGCCACTGGCCGGCATTGACATAGCCGTTCAGCACTTCCTGGGTGGTGTCGAGCGAGTTGCCCCAGCCGACGACGGGGATTTCGCCCGGCTTGACGCCGACCTGGTCGAACACGCGTTTGATCGAGCCGGTAACGAGGTCGCCAAGCCCGATGATCGCCTTCACCTTGGCCTTGTTGGCGGTGAGATAGTCGACCATGCGGTTGATCACCTCGGCCTGGTCGAGCGTCGCCTCGGTCACCTCATAGGTGATGCCGAGCGGCTCGAACACGCTCTTGATGCCTTCCTCTTCCTGCACGCCGTACGTGGCGCCGGGAATCTCGACAGGCATCCAGACGAAGTCGCCCTTCTTCACCAGGCCCTTGTCGACCAGATACTGCGCCCAGTGCTTGCCGAAGGTGACATTGTCGCCGCCGACATAGGCGTTGAAATTGGCCTTGGGATCGGGCGTGTTGAAATTGATGATCGGAATGTTGGCCGCGCGGGCTTCCTTGACGATCTCGACAAGGCTGCCCGGATCGGGGCTGGTGGTGGTGATGCCGTCGGCCTTGGCCGAGATCGCGGCCCGCACCGCCTCCTGCTGCGAGGCGACGTCGCCATTGTGGAACGAGGTGTTGACGGTATTGCCGGTGTCCTTGGCCCATTGCTTGGCGCCGGCAAGGAAGTAGGTCCAGACCGGATCGGCCGGGCCGCCATGTGAAATCCAGTAGAACGTCTTGGCCTGCGCCGCCGCCGGAATAACCGTCAGCGCGACCAGCAGGCCGTATAGAACCACTCTTAGCCGTGTCAGCATTTGATTTCCTCCCGTTTGAAACTGATCAGTTCGAAACCACCCTCTTGATCGGGCAAGATCGAGTCCTCCTCGCCAACGCCGTGTTGGATGATCAGAGCATCCTCTTTTTCGACAAATGGCAAGCCTCCGCCTGTCAGTCGTAGTCGGCGCCTGACGGGGCGCCATCAGCGGTCCCATCAGATTGCATCAGTTCGGATGATTTTTCGCGGCAGGCGATACCGGCCTCGAGGGTCGCCGGAGCGATGGTTGACCGCCCTCGGGTGAACCCAGAGCTAGAGGAGGCCGGCCCGGGCAAGATCGCGCATCAGATGGCTGGCGCCGTAGGTCCAGTGCGGGCAGTCCGGCGACAACCGCACCCGGTTGACCAGCGCGCCGAATTTCTCCGACGAGATGGTGACGATGTCGCCGACCTTGTGGGTAAACCCCTTGCCCTTCTCGCCGCGGTCCTTCGAAGGCACGAACATGGTGCCGAGATAGAGCGCCAGGCCGTCCGGATATTGGTGATGGGGGCCCATGGCAGCCGCTACGAGCTCTTCGGGAGAGCGGCTGATCTCGGCCATCGAGCTCGCGCCCTCCAGCGAGAACCCGTCCTCACCTTCGACTTTCAGCCGGACCACGGCCCGCTTTACGTCCTCTATGGAGAACGTGCCGTCGAACAGGCGGATGAAGGGGCCGAGCGAGGCGGAGGCGTTGTTGTCCTTGGCCTTGCCGAGCAGCAGCGCGGAGCGCCCCTCAACGTCGCGCAGATTGACGTCGTTGCCGATGGTGGCGCCGACGATCCTGCCGCTGCTGGCGGCGATCATGGCGATCTCCGGTTCCGGATTGTTCCAGGTCGAGACGGGATGCAGGCCGACATCGGCGCCGAAACCGACCGAGGCCATCGGCTGGCATTTGGTGAAGATCTCGGCATCGGGGCCGATGCCCACTTCCAGATATTGCGACCAGGCGCCGCGCGCGATGAGCTTGGCCTTGATCTCCATCGCTTCCGGAGAACCGGGCTTGAGCTTGGACAGATCGTGGCCGATCAGCCCGGCAATGTCGGCGCGGATGGCATCGGCCTTTTCCGCCGAACCGCGCGCCTGTTCCTCGATGACGCGTTCCAGCAGGCTGACGACGAAGGTGACGCCCGAGGCCTTGATCGCCTGCAGGTCGACGGGGGATATGAGATAGGGCCTTGCCGGATCACGCGCGGCTTCGAAACTGTTGGCCGCGATGTCATCGAGCGAGCCGATCGGCTTGCCCTTGGCCGAGCGCACATAACCGGCCGGATCGGCCATCTCGCAGATATCGCGCACGGTCGGCGCCGTGCTCGACGTGATGTCGAAGACGGTGCCATCACGCACCGTAGCCACCAGGGGATGCGAGGCATCGCTGCTTCTGGCGCGCCCGACAAAAAGGCCTTCGGCGGGCAGATGCATCGGGTTTGTCATGCGTGCGGTCCTCTGATCATCGAAAATGCGGCTTGCCGGTTCGGCGCGGCACTTTCACCGGATTCCTGTCAAAGGTCTATCCCGTTTGTGGTGATCCAGACGCCATGTCTGCCGGCGTCGTCGGCGATTGGCGTGCCGCAAGGAAGCACTCCTTCAGGGGTTGGATGCATGCGGCGGTGCGGGAGCCCCAACGCCCGGGTCATTTTTCGGCTTGCACTTGTTCTCGTTTTGTTCTAGTATGTTCAACCTGAGTCAATTGGCGGACGAGATCAGTATGAGTGGGCAACCCGCATTCGGAACCGCGAAGAACGGCCAAGCCTTTTTCCGATGGGAACAGGCCGGGAAGCATTTCCACCGGCTGTTCTTTGCCATCCTCGTCGGCAGCGCGATTGCTGGTCGTCTCGCGCGAAAGGCCATTGCCTTGAACCGTGAGTTCGGATTGCAAGGCTGGCTGGTTCCGGAAAATCACATCCACATCTCGCTTGTCGGCCTCGGCGACCATGAGGAGTATCCGCAAGAGCTGGCAGAGGCCGCCTGTCATATCGGATCGATGATCGTTGCGAAGCCCTTCGAGGTGTCGTTCGATCGCCTGTCGGCTTTTGGCGGTGGTGCACTGGTCCTGCGCGGCAGCGATGGCAATCCGCCGCTGCAGAAATTCTGGCGTGATCTGACGGCGGTGATCTCGGACAGCCCGTTAAGACCCTTTCTCACCAGGTCCATAGAACCGCATGTTACATTGCTTCGTGATGAAGTGGGCGTTCCCAGAATTCGCGAGCGCTCGATCGATCCGGTCGGTTGGACTGTCCGGGATTTTGTGCTGATCCACAGTCTCGTCGGGAAGGGCGCCTACAAGCAGCCCGGACGTTGGCGGCTGACCGGCCAGGACGATGCACTGCCCGCCATGTGAGAGCCTGGAATCGTCCTCGCATAGTCCGCGCGATCCATCATCCTGACACGGCTTGTCAGCTAGCGCGCGGATTGACGATGGCATGCCGGCAAGCTGCACCCTACTTGCAAGACGTCTGAACAGGAGGAACACATGACCGTCACGGACATCGCCAAGCATTTCACAGGCCTTCTCAAGCAGGGCGACTACGAAAGTGCAGCCGAGAAATACAATGCCGATGACATCGTCAGCTACGAAGCGATGGAGGGGCCGATGGCCGTCTGCCGCGGCAAGGACGCCATCAAGCAGAAAGGCCAGTGGTGGCAGGAAAACAACGAAGTCCATGGCGGCTCGGTCGAGGGCCCTTATGTCAACGGCGACCAGTTCGCCGTGCGCTTCACATTTGACATAACGCCCAAGGCCACGGGCCCGGCTGTCGGCACTTTCGCCGCATCCTGAGCGGTCAGGATCATGTCCTGGCCGCTCTCCGATCTAAAGCACGTCGTCGTCACGGATCAGCGACTGCGCGCCCGCCATTGAAGAAACTCAGTCCTCGATGGTTCTGCCGGGCCGCTGGCAAAGCGCGCGGGAGCTGCTTAATCTGCCGCCAGATTCGAAGTCCGAAAGGCACCTGTTTTGGCGATCACCATGTACGGCATCACCACCTGCGACACGATCAGGAAGGCCCGCGTCTGGCTGGAGGGCCATGCAGTGCCTTACCGGTTCCACGACTATCGGGCCGAAGGAATCGAGGCGGGCAGGCTGGATGGCTGGGCCCGCAAGGTCGGTTGGGAAAAGCTGCTCAACAAGGCGAGCACGACGTTTCGCGAGCTGCCGGACAAGGACAAGCAGGGCCTCGACGAGAAGAAGGCCAAGGCGCTGATGTTGTCCAAACCGACAATGATCAAGCGTCCGGTGCTGGAGGTCGGGGATCGGGTTCTGGTGGGGTTTAAGCCGGATGTTTACGAGGAGGCGGTGAAGTAAGGCTCGGCAGGCGCGACACCGCTATGTCGTCATCCTATGGCGGAGCAAGGAGCGAAGCGACGCGGCGCAGACCATAGGATCCATGCCGTGACATCATGGCGTTGCAGCGGCGCAAAATTCTGCTGCCGCTGCACCCTCGGCCGAGGCTACGGCATGGATCCTCGGGTCAAGCCCGAGGATGACGAAGCAGGTATTTCGCCAGCGCCACCGCATTGTTGTGCGCTTCGTCATGGGCGCCGTAGAGTAGCGTCACCTTGCCCTCGCCAAGCAAGTCGCGCAAAGTCGCCACCGCGTCCTCGTTACGGTCGAGCTCGGCGCGGTACCGCTTCTGAAATTCCGCCCATCGCGCCGGCTCATGTCCGAACCATTTGCGCAGTTCATCGCTTGGCGCCACATCCTTCAGCCATAGCGCCAGCGCGGCATGCTCCTTGCTGACGCCACGTGGCCAGACACGATCGACCAGGACCCGCTGCCCATCATCGGGCGCGGGTGCCTCGTACACCCGCCTGACCGCGATCTCGAATGCCATCGGCTCTCCTTCGTGCGCTCCCGTCAGGCCCACTCGCCCTTGCGCATGACCGGCACGCGGCTGCCGTCCTTGGCGACGCCGTCTATATCGATCTTGTCCGAGCCGATCATCCAGTCGATGTGGATGAAGCTCTTGTTGCCGCCGCGCTCCGCGATCTCGGCCTGGCTGAGCGAGGCGCCGTCGACGAAGCACTTCGAATAGCACTGGCCGAGCGCGATGTGGCAGGCGGCGTTTTCGTCGAACAGCGTGTTGAAGAACAACAGGCCGCTCGCCGAGATTGGCGAGGAATGCGGCACCAGCGCCACTTCGCCAAGCCGGCGTGCGCCCTCGTCGGTGTCCAGCACCTTCTTCAGCACGTCCTCGCCCTTCGAGGCCTTCGCCTCGACGATCCTGCCGCCCTCGAAACGCACCGAGATTTCATCGATCAGCGTGCCCTGGTAGGAGAGCGGCTTGGTCGATGAAACATAGCCTTCCACCCGCCGCGCATGCGGCGTGGTGAAGACCTCCTCGGTCGGGATGTTGGGATTGCAGGTGACGCCGTTCTTGGCGGTGGAGGCGCCGCCCATCCATTCATGGCCGTCGGCCAGCCCGACCGTGAGGTCGGTGCCCGGCCCGGTGAAATGAAGCGCATGGAAATTATGGCCGTTGAGCCATTCGGTGCGGCTGCGAAGGGCCGCATTGTGCGCCTTCCAGTTGCCGATCGGATCTTCCACGTCCACTCGCGAGGCGGCGAAGATGGCGTCGGCGAGCTTAGCCACCGCAACATCGTCGGCATCATCGGGGAAGACCTGCTTGGCCCAAGCGAGATCCGGATAGGCGACGATGTTCCAGTTGATGTCGAAGCCGGTGATCTTTTCCAGCGCCGGCTGGTAGGCCATCGAATTGGCCTTGTTGGCGCGCGCCACTTTCGCCGGGTCCTGCGCCGACAGGAGCGAGGGATCTTCGCCACGCACGGCAAGTCTCGCCGCATTGTTGGAGAAGGCTTTGGCCATGCCTTCATAGAGCCAGCTGGCGGCCCGGTCGAAGCCGGGGTCGGCGCCATAACGAAAGCGCGCCAGCGTGATCTCGTCGTCGTTGAAGATCGGCGTCACCAGCCCCGCGCCGGCCTTGTAGGCATGCTCGACGATGCGCCGGGTCAGCGGCAGCGCGGCGATGGACGAGGTCAGCACCAGGTCCTGCCCGGGCTGCAATTGCAGCCCCACCTTGATGGCGACTTCCGCCAGCCTGTCGAGCTTCACCGGGTCGATGGTTGCGGAAACGCCGCGCGAATGTGTGGTCATGATCCTGCCTGCCGTAGTTTGATGTCGGACTCTACATAGACCGGCGCCACCGTGCTTTCCACCGTGATCGCGTCGCTCGTGCCCGCCTTCGCGGAGCCGAACCGCGCCATCGTCGCCTCGATCTCTTCCCTGATCCAGAGCTTGAAATCCCGGACCTTGCGACTTTCGGCTTTGGCGGCGGAGGTCACCAGCCAATAGCCAAGCCCGCTCTGGGCCCGGATCCCGAACGGCGCGACGAGCCGCCCGTCGGCCAGCGCGTCGGCGGCGAGCAACTGCCAGCCCAGCATCACGCCATGACCGGCAATCGCCGATTCCAGGCAAAGCATCGGATCGGTGAAGCGCGCGCCCTTCAGGAAAGTGACGGGTTCGACACCGGCGGCGGCGAACCAGCTTTCCCAGTTGATCATCGCCCGTTCGTCGGTAATCGCGCAGGTCTGGGCAAGGTCTTCGATCGATTTCAGTTTCTTCGCTATCGAGGGCGCGCAGACCGGGAACACCTCTTGTGCCAAAAGCAACTCCGCCCTGCCGCCCGGCCATTTGCCGTCGCCGAGCCGGATAGCGATATCGATATCGGAATGGTCGAGGTCGGCCAACCGCACCGAGGCGTCGATGCGCAACAGCACATTGGGATGCCGGGTGAAGTGATGCGACAGCCGCGGCAGCAGCCATTTCGAGGCGAATGCCGGCGCCACTGAAACCACCAGCGTGCATTGCCTCGCCTCGTCGGCCAGCGCCACGGCCTGGGTGAGCTCGCGGAAACCTGCGCCCAGGCGGGTCGCGAACATGGCGCCGAATTCCGTCAGGACCAGCCCCTTGGCCGTTCTCTCGAACACGGCTTGACCGAGCTGCTGTTCCGCGCGCTTTATCTGCTGGCTGACGGCGCTGGCCGAAACGTTGAGTTCGCCGGCGGCCGCGGCGAGCGAGCCGAGACGGGCGACGGTCTCCACGGCGCGAAGGCCGTTGAGGTGGACGCGGTTGAGCATGGCCATTTGAGTTTTTCTAAACCGGCCCGGCTGAAATCTCAATTGAAAGTGATGCCAAAAGCGCAGACTCTATCCCCAAGACAGGCCTGCGGAGGCTGACATGTTAAGGCTGTTATTGTCGCTCAAAATAGTATTCCCTCTGCACGAGCCGCCCTGCGGTGGTGAAACGGTCGCATGGCTAGCCGATCCGCTTTCGCATCCCGTGCTGAACGCCATGTCGGAGCGCGAGCTTGGCGACATGCCGTTCCGGCTGACGGCGCGTCGCACTGCCCACGAGACGGCCCAAGCGGGCTGCCGCTGATTCCTTCACACGGCTCGGCGCCTGGCCCAACACAAGCGCGTTGTGTCGCCGGTCCACGCACCTATTGTGCGCCGCGATGACCTCAACCCCGCCAACAGCGCTGCGGTTCGCTTTCGCCGGCATGATCGCCATGGCCGTCGCCATGGGCATTGGCCGTTTCGTCTACACGCCGATCCTGCCTGGCATGATGGAAGAACTCCATTTGTCGGCCGCCGATGCCGGCTGGATCGCATCAGCCAACTATTTCGGCTATCTCGCCGGCGCCTTTGCCGCGGCGGGCGGCTGGGCGCATGGGCGCGAGCGCCCGTTGATGCTGGCCGGTCTCGGCGCGAGCGCCTTGCTCGCCGCGCTTATGGGGCTGTCGGAGACGATGGCCGCCTTTCTTCTCATCCGCTTTCTCGCCGGCCTGGCCAGCGCCTTCGTCATGGTGTTCCTGGCCAGCATCGTCTTCAGCCATCTTGCAGCGGCCGGCCGCAGCGATCTGCAGGCGTGGCATTTCGGCGGCGTCGGCCTCGGCATCGCCGTGTCCTCGGTGCTGATGGCGGCCCTGGTCAGCGAACATGCCGGCTGGGCGGCGGGCTGGTTGTGGTCGGCGGCGATCTCGGCTTGTGGTTTCGTCGTCGTGGCACTGCTGGTGGACAGCGGTCCGCTGGCCTGCGGCGATACCGGCCGCGAGCCGGCGCTGCCAAAGGACCGCTCGCTGACTAAGGTGATCGTCGCTTACGGATTGTTCGGCTTCGGCTACGTGGTGACAGCGACCTTCCTTGTCGCCATCGTCCGGCAAGGCGGCGGCGGACGCGTGTTCGAGGCCGTGGTCTGGATGGTCACCGGTCTTGCCGGCTTTCCCTCGGTCTGGCTCTGGCAGAAGATATCGGCGCGGATCGGCCTTTACGCGACCTATGCGCTGGGATGTATCGTCGAGGTCGTCGGCATTGTCGCAAGCGTTGCGGTAGGCGGGCGCACCGGGCCGCTGCTCGGCGGCCTGCTCGTTGGCGGCACGTTCATCGCCATCACCGCGCTTGGCCTGCAGACCGCGCGGGAACTGGCGCCACAAGCCCCCCGGCGGACCTTCGCCTTGATGACGGCTTCGTTCGGTCTTGGCCAGATCATCGGCCCGATTGCCGCCGGGCTCCTGGCGCAGGCGTCGGGCGATTTCTTCCTTGCCTCGATCGCCGCCGCGGCCGTTCTGGTCGCCTCCGGCGCCATCACATGGTCGGCTGCGCCAAAATCGCCATGATTTGTGGACTTGCTTGGCGCGGGGCTTAGGCAGGCATTTTCTTTCCACCTAATGTGTGACTTTATGCCCGCTGTAGTCAGCTGATTTGCGCATCGATCGAGGAATTCGCCACAGTGTTCGTATCCTTCTTCCCGCAGCCGAAGCTGTTCTTCTCTTCGGCCGCCATCTGGAGCCTTGCGGCGATCCTGTTCTGGTTTTTCGGCGGCGAGCAGTTGGGCGCGGTCTTCGGCATGCCGCCGGCCGCCGCCGGCACGCCTCCCATTATCGGCATTGCCGTGCTCGTCTCGAAGCCATTCCTGTGGTTCTACATCTACTTCGCGTTCTGTGTGTTGGCCTTCTACGCGTTCTGGAGCTGGTATTCTCCGCATCCATGGCAACGCTGGTCGATCCTGATGACCGCGGTCATCCTGTTCTTCATCTATTTCAACGTGCAGGTCAGCGTCGCCGTCAATGCCTGGTACGGCCCTTTCTTTGACTATGTGCAGGGGCTGATGTCGGGCACCGGAAAATCGACCAACGCCGAATTCTACATAGGGCTGGCCGATTTCTCGTGGCTTGCGCTGGTCGGCATGAACGTGCAGGTGGTCAATGCCTTCATCGTCAGCCACTGGATCTTCCGCTGGCGCACGGCGATGAACAACTACTTCGTCGAGAACTGGGGCAGGCTGCGCCACATCGAGGGCGCCTCGCAACGTATCCAGGAGGACACGATGCGGTTTTCCCAGATCATGGAAGATCTGGGTTCCAGCTTCGTCCAGTCGATCATGACGCTGATCGCGTTCCTGCCGGTCATGATCCAGTTGCAGGCCCATATAACCGAGCTGCCAATCATCGGCGCGATCCCCCAGCCACTGGTGGTCGCGGCACTGGCCTGGTGTCTGTTCGGAACGATTTCGGTCATGATTGCCGGCATGAAGCTTCCAGGGCTGCAGTTCCGCAACCAGCGCGTCGAAGCCGCTTACCGCAAGGAGCTCGTTTACGGCGAGGATCATGCCGACCGGGCCCAGCCCGCCACCACCGCCGCGCTGTTCGCCAATGTCCGCCACAATTATTTCCGGCTCTATTTCCACTACATCTATTTCAATGTCGTCCGGTACACGTACCTGCAAGCCGACAATATTTTCTCGCTGCTGATCCTGGGGCCGTCGCTGGTCGCGCACAAGATAACGTTCGGCGCGCTGAACCAGATTTCGAATGCATTCGGCAAGGTGACGGGTTCTTTGCAGTTCCTGCTCACCTCCTGGTCGACCATCGTCGAACTGCAATCGGTGCATAAGCGCCTGCGCGCCTTCGAGGCGACGCTGCAAGGCGAGCCGTTGCCCGAAATCGACCAGCGCTATCTGGCACGGCAAGGCGCCGAGGATCCCGCTTAAGTCAGGAAAGACCTGGTGCGAAACGGGTCGGCGGCTCAGCCGCCGACCGAAACCTGCTTCTGGCCAGCACCTTGTCGCGAGATATAATCGCGAAAACTGATGCATTCGACGTCTGCCTTGACGCAGACCTCGCCGGCAAAACGCTCCAGCGCGTTCCAATAGGCGCCGTCATTCATCAGCGTGAAGTGGAAGCCGAGTTGCAGCGGAACGCGCTTGCCCCGGTATTGATCCTCGAAGGCGGCGCGGAAAGCCTGGTAGGTGCGGTCCGCGAACTCGCCTGCCTTGCTCGGCCGCTCGAAGCCGCCGGAATGCCTGACATAGAGATTGTAGTCCATGGCGATCACCGGCCGCGATTTCGGTCCTTCCGGGACCTGCGGCAGTGAAAACCGCGTGAGGCCGCCGGTGGTCGGAGGCTGGACAGGGCCGCGCGAGACGCTGCTGGCGTCGAACCGGTAACCGGCGGCGGGCAGCGCCTCGTAGAGCGCCTTGCCCTTCGACAGATAGGGCGCGCGGAAGCCGACCACCGCATGCCGGGCGAAATCGCGCCAGCCATCGGGCTCGGGCGCAATCCCATTGATCGCATAGGCGTTCTCGAGAATGTGCTCGAAGGCACCGAATTCCTTCAGCCAGTCGGCCTTGCTCCAGTCCTTGCCGTCGAAATGGCCGCAGGCGTGGCTGGCGATATCGTGGCCTTCATGTGCGGCAAGCCCGATCTGTTCGAGCCGATCGGCCACTTCCTGTTTGGACGCGGCAAAGCCGATGTTGGATTTGCCCGATGTCTTGCCCGGTGCTGTATACTGGTTGCGCGTTTCCGGCGACAGCAGGAAGACGCAGGACAGAAAATAGGTGAAATGCGCGCCGGTGCGTTGCGCCAGCGCCCGGCTGCGCTTCCATTGCGAGATATCGCGGGCGCTGTCGAAGGAGATGATGACGACCTGCTTCGGCCTGGCCGGCAAGGGCGCCGGCGAGCCGGGTGGATCGGCGAAAGCCGCACTGGCCGTGGCAAGCGAAGCGAGACAGAACGCTGCAACGCGAGACGAAATGGATATTGGCAACAACTACTGACCCCGGGGCGGTTTTGGCCCCGCTATAGCGCAAATATGGCGTGGGTGCGGTGGGCTTTTCGTCCGTTTGCCCCGCGAATAGGTGATTTTCCGGTCGAACCCCTTCCATGCCGACAAAATTTCGCTAAAACGCGGGCTCGCGAACGCCCCGTCCCGGGGCAGGAATGGTTTTATTGATGTCCGACGACAGTTTTATCCGTGAAGTCAACGACGAGATCCGTCGCGAACAGGCGCAGAAGCTGTGGGACCGTTTCGGCCCGGCCCTGCTTGTGGTCGCGGTGCTGGTCGTGCTCGGCACCGCCGCCTTCGTCGGCTATCGCTACTGGGACGAGACCCGCGCCAACCGTTCGGGCGATGCCTTCTCGCAGGCGTTGAAGCTGGCCAATGACGGCAGGAATGACGAGGCGCTGACCGCGCTCGATCAGCTGGAGAAGGATGGCTACGGCGCCTATCCGCTGCTCGCCCGCATGCGCGCTGCCACCGTCAAGGCCGACAAGGGCGACGTCGATGCCGCCGTCAAGGATTTCGACGAGGTGGCCGCCGACACCGCCATTCCCCAGGGCATTCGCGACATGGCGCGATTGAGGGCGGCGCTGCTGCTGGTCGATCACGGCTCCTTCGCCGATGTGTCGAGCCGCGTCGAGGCCCTGACCTCGGACACAAACACGCTGCGCCACACCGCGCGCGAGGCGCTCGGGCTGGCCGCCTGGAAGGAAGGCAAGACCCAGGACGCGCTGAAGCTGTTCGACCAGATCGCCGCCGATGACGGTGCCCCGCGCAACACCCGCGAACGGGCGACCCTGATGTCCGAGCTGATCCGCGGCTCGGGCAGCGCGTCGTGACATATGAGCTTCAAAGTCGCCATCATCGGCCGGCCTAACGTCGGCAAATCGACTCTTTTCAATCGGCTGGTGGGAAGGAAGCTGGCGCTTGTCGACGACACGCCGGGCGTGACCCGCGATCGCCGCGTCCATGCGGCAAAGCTTTACGACTTGCACTTCGACGTCATCGACACTGCGGGTTTTGAGGATGCCGCCGCCTCGACGCTGCCCGGCCGCATGCGTGCGCAGACCGAGATCGCTATCCGTGAAGCCGATCTGATCTTCTTTACCGTCGACGCCAAATCCGGCCTGTTGCCGGACGACCGGACCTTTGCCGAGATCGTGCGCAAATCCGGCAAGCCGGTCGTGCTGGTCGCCAACAAGGCCGAGGCGAAGGGCGCGCAGGGCGGCATGCTGGAGGCCTGGGAGCTCGGGCTTGGCGAGCCGGTCCCGGTCTCGGCCGAACACGGCCAGGGCATGCCCGACCTGCGCGACGCGGTGATCGCCGCCCTTGGCGAGGCGAGGGCCTTTGGCGAGGATGAAGATGACGACGAGGAGATCGCCTCCAGCGAGGTGCTGATCGGCGAGGACATCGCCGATCCCGACGCCGACGAGGTGCCGGCCTATGACGACACCAAGCCGATGCGCATCGCCGTCGTCGGCCGCCCCAATGCCGGCAAGTCGACGCTGATCAACGCGCTGATCGGCGAGGAGCGGCTTTTGACCGGACCGGAAGCCGGCATCACCCGCGATTCCATCTCGGTCGATTGGGATTGGCGCGGCCGCCGCATAAAGCTGTTCGATACTGCCGGTATGCGCCGCAAGGCCAGGATCCATGAAAAGCTCGAGGTCATGTCGGTGCAGGACGGCCTGCGCGCCATCCGTTTCGCCGAGATCGTCATCATCGTGCTCGATGCTACCATCCCTTTCGAGAAGCAGGATCTTCAAATCGCCGACCTGATCATCCGCGAGGGCCGCGCGCCGGTGATCGCCTTCAACAAATGGGACCTGATCGACAATCCGCAGGAACTCTTGGCCGAACTGCGCGAGAAGACCGAACGGCTTTTGCCGCAGGCGCGCGGCATGCAGGCGGTGACGGTTTCGGCCGAGACCGGACGTGGCCTCGACAAGCTCATGGAAGCCGTCATCCGCACGCATAAGGTCTGGAACAGCCGCGTCTCGACCGGCAGGCTCAATCGCTGGCTGGAAGGCATTCTTGCGCATCATCCGCCGCCCGCGATTGCCGGTCGCAGGCTGAAGATCAAATATGTCACGCAGGCCAAGACGCGCCCGCCGGGCTTCGTCGTCTCGTGCTCGCGCCCGGATGCGATGCCGCAATCCTACGTCCGCTATCTCACCAATAGCCTGCGCGAAGCCTTCGACATGCCCGGCGTGCCGATCCGCATGGCGCTCCGCACATCCGACAATCCGTTCGCCGGTCGGGCCAGGAAGCGCTGAAGCCTGGGGAAGGGCGCCGACCCTCCGACGCGGCGTAGATCCGAGGGCACAACCAAAGCCTACGCGACCTTCGGCAGGTTCTCATCCGTCCGCGCGCCCTCCGGTAGCGCCTGCCGCGCCGCTTCCAGCAGGATATCGGCGAGGCGGGCGGCCACCGGTTCGGGCTCGGCGTCCCTGCGGTGCAGGAACAGCGCCATCCTCGGCAGAGCCGGTAGACCGGCAATCTCCGGCGTCATCGCGCTGACGCTGGCCGGCAGGCCGACGTCGGTGCGGATCGTCAGCCCGAGCCCGGCTGCGACGGCCGCCCAGATGCCACCAAGGCTCGGGCTGGAGAAGGCCATGCGCCAGGGCAGGCCGGCGCGGTCGAGCGTTTCGGTTGCGACCGTGCGCAACAGGCAAGGTGCTTCCAGCGCGACCAGCGGTAGCGGCTCGCCATGGCGCAGGCTTGTCTCGATGCGCTTTGCCGCGCCGATCCAGCGCATCTGCACGTCGGCGACATGCTGGCTGTAAGGCAGCGTCGCGCCGCTGTGCCACGCAAGCGCGATGTCCAGGCTGCCCGAGATGATCCGCTCCGCGAGCTCATCGCTACGCGCGATGCGGGCCTCGATCTTGACTTTGGGATGGGCACGGGCGAAGCGGCCGAGCACGTCGGGCAGCACCGCCTCGCCAAAATCCTCCTGCAGGCCGAGCCGTACCCAGCCTTCCAGCTCGACGTCATGGATGGCGGAGGCCGCCTCGTCGTTGAGCTCGACCAGCCGCCGCGCATAGCCGAGCATGGTCTCGCCGGCTTCCGTCAGCGCCAGCCCGCGTCCCGACTTGCGGAAGATAGGCGTCGCCGCCTGCTCCTCCAGTTTCTTCAACTGCGCGCTGACCGCCGAGGTCGAGCGGCCAAGCCGGTCGGCCGCCTTGGCAAAGCTGCCAAGCTCCATTCCGGTGACGAAGCTCCTGAGGACGTCGAGGTCGAATGTCACGCGTCGCATGATAATCCCGTTTTTCAGGATTTTGTGTCAAAAACTTCCTGATTTTATGGACAAAGCTATGGCGATAGACATGCGCCGTCAAGGCCGGTCACCGGGCCGCAAACGGGAATGAAACCATGTCCGCCATCGTCACCCGCACCGATTGTGAGTCGGCGCCACGAGCCGCAGGTTCCGGCTCCAGGACCTTCACGCCCAACCACCGCTGGAAGGTGCTGGGTATCGGCGTCGCCGCCAATGCCGGTTTTTCCGCTACTTTCTCCGGCATACCGGCAACCGCGGTGCTGATGCGGCAGGGCTACCATCTCGGCAACGCTCAGCTCGGCCTGGCGCTTGGCCTTCTCGGTCTGGGCGTTGCGCTCAGCGAACTGCCCTGGGGCCTGCTCACCGATCGCTGGGGCGACCGCCGTGTGCTTTTGACCGGGCTCGGCGCCACGGCGGCGTGGCTGTTCCTGATGGCGTTGCTCATCGTTCCATCCTCGTCCGGCGTGCCGGGCGTGCATGTCCTGGCGGGCGCCTTGCTCGTCACCGGTCTGCTCGGCGGCAGCGTCAACGGTTCGAGCGGCCGCGCCATCATGGGCTGGTTCCGCGAAGGCGAGCGCGGCTTCGCCATGAGCATCCGGCAGACGGCGGTGCCGCTTGGCGGCGGGCTGGGCGCTCTTGTCCTGCCCTCGCTCGCCGCCACGCATGGCTTCGCGGCGGTCTATGGCCTGCTTGCCGTCATCTCCGTGCTATCCGCCTTCTTCGCCTGGCGCTGGCTGCATGAACCGCCGACGCAGGATTCGGCCGCGCCGCCCGTTCTGGCCGGGCCGCCGCCGCTGCGCAATGTCGAGGTCTGGCGCATCGCAGCAGCCATCGGCCTGCTGTGCTTTCCGCAAGTGGCCCTACTCACCTTCGCATCGGTCTTCCTGCACGACTTCGCCGGCATGGGGACCTTGGCCACCAGCGCAAGCCTCGCCGCCGTGCAGACCGGCGCCATGGCGATGCGCGTCTGGAGCGGGCGCTTCACCGACCGCCACTGCAACCGCAGGCCGTTCCTGCGCCTGTGCAGTGCGCTCAGCGCGCTTGCCTTCACGCTGCTCTGGCTGCTGGTCCTGGCCGGCCCGACCATATCAGGCGGCCAGCCCGTCGTGATGGCCACGCTTCCCGTGATGCTGATTGTCGCAGGCATCCTGGTCTCCGCCTGGCATGGCGTCGCCTACACCGAGCTTGCCACGCTTGCCGGCGCCGGCCATGTCGGCACCGCGCTCAGTCTCGCCAACAGCTTCGTTTTCATAGGCTTCTTCCTGGTTCCGGTGGCCATTCCCGGGCTCTTGCATCTCTGGTCCTGGCCCGGCGTCTGGTTGTCGGCCGCGGCGTGCGCGTTGATCGCATGGCCCATCTTCCTGCGGCCGGCCTGCGTGTCCGTCCCGCCGCAAAACCGCCCCACTTCGCAACCACGAGCCCTGAGCCGACCGGGAAAACCCGATCGAAGCTGTTAACGTCCCATCAAGGTTAATGCATCATTTTGCTCTCCAGTGGGGTCAGTAGCGTTCCTGGAGAGAGTTCCGTGCATCGACGTGTCTTGACGCGCCTTGTTGCCGTCGCCGGTGAGAAGAAACGCAGCCTCGTGGCGCCTTTCATCGTCGGCCTCGGCATCTGGATCGGATTTCCGACAGTTTCCGCCTACCAGGATATGACGAGCCTCGTCTCCGGCCTCGAGGCGCCGACCCGCTGGAATTCCTATGTCGAGAAATCCGTCGCCGGATCGGTCCATGCGGCCGAGATGCCGTTCGTCGACGACGCCGTGACGGGGTCGCTCTCCGGATCGGGGGTGCGCCTGCCCGGCGTCGGCGCCGTCTCCTTTCGCGGCAAGGGCGGCAAGGTCGGCACCACGCCCGACGAGGACCGCATCGTGCGCGCCGACAAGAAGGGCCGCATCATCCAGATCTCTCCCGTCGCCCCGCCGAAGAACTTCAACGCCGGCTCGATCTTCGAGCGCACCTCGTCCCTGCTGCGCCCCAGCATGGACAGCGGGCTGAAGATGGCTTTCGCCAAACCCCGCATCAAAGGCAAGGAAATCCAGATCGCCGCGGCATTCCATGCGCGTGAGGACAAGAAGCCGGATCCCGGCGTGTCGCCCATGCTCGCCGCCCTGGTCAATAATGACCATCCGGATGTGCTGGCGACGGCCTATGCCCAGGCCGCGCCCGATTATGCCAAGGCGTCGCCCTTCGAGGCCCTGCTCCAGGACGAGGAGCCCAATAGCGGCCGTTTCATCCCGCCAATGGCCAAGGGCGACCATTCTTGGATCCAGAATCCGCTTCCGGCGAGCGTCTTCTCCAAGCCCGAGCAGAAATGCCTGGCCAACGGCATCTACTTCGAGGCGCGGGGCGAATCCGTGCGCGGCCAGGCCGCCGTCGCCCAGGTCATCCTCAACCGCGTCCGCAATCCGGCCTATCCCAATTCGATCTGCGGCGTCATCTACCAGAACGACAGCTGGTTCAACCGTTGCCAGTTCTCCTTCGCCTGCGACGGCAGGAAGAAACGCATCGACAACCCGGTCGCCTACAAGACCGCGCAGGATGTCG
Source organism: Mesorhizobium sp. ESP-6-2 (assembly GCF_020164675.1). Taxonomy (NCBI): domain Bacteria; kingdom Pseudomonadati; phylum Pseudomonadota; class Alphaproteobacteria; order Hyphomicrobiales; family Phyllobacteriaceae; genus Mesorhizobium; species Mesorhizobium sp. ESP-6-2. Next base: position 257,422 of record NZ_JAIUGT010000004.1, on the reverse strand, counting down.
GCATGGCGGTGACCGCCGGCAAGGTCTTCATTCCCGAAGTCGGTTCGTCGACCCACTACTATGCCAATTACGTCCATCCGGGCTGGGCGCGCACGATGCAGAAGATGACCAAGATCGGCCTGCATATCTTCTACCGCACCTATGGCGGCGGCTGGAGCTGAACGCCCGATAGCCGCCGATATTTTCGCACGGCTGCGCGGTCTCGCGAAGAGCCGTCGCGCGGGGGATTCGCGCGAGGCGTCCACGCCGCCATGGCGGGCACGATGTCGCACCTCGCTACTACCTTGATTTCATTGTATAAAATACATGGTAAGGAACTTCCGCCCGTGGCTTGACGGGCGCAAACCCTCTAACTATGTTGCCGGCGACTTTAGAAGCGGACGGACGGTGACGGTCTGCCCGGGCAGGGGGGTTGCGATGGCCGACAAAACTGGGCCAGGCGGAACCGGAGAAACCGGCCGCGGCAAGCAGCACGAAGCCGCCATCCGCGACGACGAACTTGAGCGCCGCCGGCGTGAACTTGAAGCATCGCTTGCGACAAGACGGCCGGACCGGCTCGAGGGGAAAGACGCGAAACCAGTGACCGGGTACGGTCAGGCACTCAAGCTGTCCAGCGAGTTCATCGCCGGGGTGGTGGTCGGTGCCGCCATCGGCTGGATCATCGACCGTCTGGCGGGGACATCGCCATGGGGTCTGATCGTGTTTCTGCTGCTTGGTTTTGGCGCGGGCGTGCTCAATGTCATGCGTTCGGCAGGCGTTGTGGCGGAATTCGGACAGGGCGACAAATCGCGCTCTGGCCGCGACGACAGCAAGTGATCGCCGTTCAGGCGGCACTTGGAAATAGCCGCCTTTCGACGGGCGGCATGGTAACAAGGCCGCATGCGGCACTGACGGGGTTTGAACGTGGCAGCTGACAAGGTCGATCCGATCCACCAGTTCCATATCAACAAGCTGATACCGATCGATATCGGCGGTTACGACTTGTCCTTTACCAATTCGGCGCTGTTCATGGTCGCGACCGTGGTTGTCGCCGCGGCATTTCTGTTTCTGACGACGTCGAGCCGCAGTCTCGTTCCCGGCCGGCTGCAATCGATCTCCGAAATGGCCTATGAATTCGTCGGCAACATGTTGCGCGACGCCGCCGGCACGCAGGGCATGAAGTTCTTTCCCTTTGTGTTTTCCCTGTTCATGTTCGTGCTGGTCGCCAACCTGCTTGGCCTGTTCCCGTATTTCTTCACCGTCACCAGCCACATCATCGTCACCTTCGGCCTCGCCGTCTTGGTTATCGGCACCGTGATTGTCTACGGTTTCGGCAAGCACGGCCTTGGTTTCCTCAAGCTGTTCGTGCCGCACGGCGTGCCGGTGTTCCTGCTGCCGCTGGTGGTGCTGATCGAAGTGATCTCCTTCGTCTCGCGCCCCGTCAGCCTCTCGGTTCGTCTGTTCGCCAACATGCTCGCCGGGCACATCACGCTGAAGGTCTTCTCCGGCTTCGTCGTCAGCCTCTCGGCGCTGGGCGCGGTCGGCGTCGCTGGCTCGGTTCTGCCGCTGGCGATGGCCGTGGCGTTGACGGCGCTCGAACTGCTGGTCGCCTTCCTTCAGGCCTATGTCTTCGCGGTGCTGACCTGCATGTATCTCAACGACGCCCTGCACCCGGGGCACTAATCAAAAGTTTCCGGCGCAAGAGTTTCCAACATTGCCGCCGGAATGGAATCGCAACGGAATTTCAGATCCAAAGGAGTTGAACAAATGGACGTAGAAGCAGCAAAGTACATCGGCGCCGGCATCGCTTGCCTCGGCATGGGCGGCGCGGGCATTGGCCTCGGCAACATCTTCGGCAGCTACCTCTCGGGCGCGCTGCGCAACCCGTCGGCCGCCGATGGCCAGTTCGGCCGTCTGATCTTCGGCTTCGCCGTGACCGAAGCTTTGGGCATCTTCTCGCTTCTCATCGCGCTGCTGGCCCTGTTCGGCTGAGCCCCTGTTTGGCTGAGCCGCCGTTTGGCGAAGCTATGGGAAGATTGGACAGGCCGGCCGCGAGAGCGGCGGGTCTGATATCAGGGGATAGTCCATGTTCGTGACATCTGCCTTTGCGCAAGAGTCCGCGCCTGCCACCGAGGCAGGCCACGCTGCGACGGAAGGCGACACGCATTCCGGCACCAGCGTGCCTGCCGAAGCGCATGGCATGTTTCCGCCATTCGATCCGGCGACGTTTCCGTCGCAGCTTCTTTGGCTGGCGATCACGTTCGGGCTCTTCTACCTCTTCCTGAAGAGGGTGGTGGTGCCGCGCGTCGGCGGCATCATCGATGTCCGCAACGATCGCATCAGCCAGGATCTCGATCAGGCAGCGAAGTTGAAGGGCGAGGCCGACGCCGCCGTTGCTGCTTACGAGCAGGAATTGGCGGAAGCCAAGAAGAACGCCAATGCCATCGGCCAGCAGGCCAATGACGCGGCCAAGGCGGAGGCCGAGACCGCGCGCAAGAAGATCGAGGCGGCGCTCGACGAGAAGCTTGGCGAGGCCGAGGCGCGCATTTCTTCCATCAAGGCCAACGCCATGAAGGAAGTCGGCAGCATCGCCGAGGACACTGCTTCGGCGATCGTCGAGGCGCTGGTCGGCGGCAAGGCCAGCAAGGCCGAGATCGCGGCCGCGGTCAAATCCGTGGCCGGGTGAGGAGCGCATCATGGACGCCACATCTCTTGCAACGCTCTGGGCCACGATCGCCCTGGTCATTTTTTTGGGCATCGCCATCTACATCAAGGTGCCCCGCCTGATCGCCAAGGCGCTCGATGCCCGCGCCGCCAGGATCAGCAGCGAGCTCGACGAAGCGCGCAGGCTGCGTGAGGAGGCCCAGCAGCTGCTTGGCCAATACCAGCGCAAGCGCAAGGAAGCCGAGCAGGAGGCCGCAGACATCGTCGCCGCGGCCAAGCGCGAAGCTGAACTGCTCGCCGCCGAGGCGCACAAGAAGACCGAGGACTACGTCGCGCGGCGCACCGCACTCGCCGAACAGAAGATCGGTCAGGCCGAGCGCGAGGCGATCGGCGAAGTGCGCGCCAGTGCCGTCGACATCGCCGTCGAAGCCGCTCGCACGCTGCTCGCCGGCAAGATCGACGCCAAGGCGGGAGCGGACCTGTTCAAGACCTCGCTCGCCGATGTGAAGGCGAAGCTGAACTGAGCTGACAACCAGCAGAATTGAAAAGGCCGCCCGGGCAACCTGGCGGCTTTTTTGTTGGGTGGTGCGCCGAGGCTGCCAATCTCCCCCACGTGGGGGAGATCAGCTGTTATCGCTGCCGGCTCAATCCAGCCCGGCGAAGCTTTCTTCTTCCACCACCTCGGCACCTTCAAGCCTGAATGGCGCGAAGGACACACGGTGCAGCCGCGCCACCGGCCCGTGCGTTTCGATCGCGGTGCGATGGCGGACCGTGGCGTAGCCCATATGCACTTCGAAGCCGTAGTGCTGGTGATGGCTGCCGCAGCCGCACATCATGCGGTCGCGCATCACCTTGGCGACGATCGAGGCGGCGGCGATGGATTGCGAGCGCTGGTCGCCCTTGATCAGCGCGCGCCCCATGCAAGGCAGGCCCGGCGGCACGTCGCGCCCGTCGGCAAGCGCGAGCTTCGGCCGCACCGGCAGGCCGGCGACCGCACGGCGCATCGCCTCCAGGCTCGCCTTGAGGATGTTGCTGCCGTCAATGCCCTCGGCGCTGACGGAGGCCATCGACACGCCAAGCGCGGAGCCGATGATGCGCACGAACAGCGCCTCGCGCTGCAAGTGGCTGAGTCGTTTGGAATCGTCGAGGCCGTCTGGGATGTTGGCAGGGTCGAGCACGACCGCAGCCGCCACCACCGGTCCGGCCAGCGGGCCGCGTCCGGCCTCGTCCATCCCCGCCACTGGCCACAGACCTTCGGCCATCGCCTTCGTCTCGAAGGAGAAATCGGGTTTCTCGACGATTTCGAAGAGAGGCGGAGAATCAGAACGCGCGCGAGCCATGTTGCGGCGAGGTTCGCATCGGCTCTGATTCTCCGCAAGTCCCTCCGGGTCGGGTGGGGCGCCGGACCGGGAGGGCACCGTCTGCAGGCCGGGGCAGGCCGGACGGGATTTTTCGCCACGGCGGCAAACAGCCGCGGTCGTTCAAAGCAGCATCAACTGCTCCTGGTCCTTGCCGGCGGCGACGAACTGGTCGGTCCGCAGCGTGCGCCGCTCGGCATTGAGGCCGAGTCGCTTGGCGGTGATTTCGAAGCGCCGGCCGATCTGCCAGGCGTAAGGACCTGCGCCCTTCATGCGCTTGCCCCATTCCGAATCGTAATCCTTGCCCTCGCGCATCGAGCGGATCAGCGACATCACATGGCGATAGCGGTCGGGATAGTGGCGTAGCAGCCAGTCCTTGAAGATCGGGCTGACCTCGAGCGGCAGGCGCAGCACGACATAGCCCGCCTCGCGTGCGCCGGCATGGTGCGCCGAATCGAGGATGCGTTCCATCTCCTGGTCGGTCAGCCCGGGGATGATCGGTGCCACCATGACCGAAGCAGGGATGCCGGCATCCGCAAGCTGCCTGATCGCCTCCAGCCGCTTGGTCGGCGTCGAGGCGCGTGGCTCCATGGTGCGCGCCAGCATGCGGTCGAGCGTCGTCACCGACAACGCCACCTTGGCGAGGCCCCGTTCGGCCATGCGTGACAAGATGTCGATATCGCGCGTCACCAGGGCGGATTTGGTGACGATGCCAACCGGGTGCCCGCGCGCCTCCAGCACTTCGAGGATCTCGCGCATGATCCGGTACTGCTTCTCGATCGGCTGGTAGGGATCGGTATTGGTGCCGATGGCGATGGTCCGCGGCTGGTAACCGTCCTTCGACAGTTCCTTGTCAAGCAGGCGCCCCGCGTCCGGCTTCGCGAACAGCTTGGATTCGAAATCCAGCCCCGGCGACAGGCCCATGAAACTATGCGTAGGCCGCGCAAAGCAGTAGACGCAGCCATGCTCGCAGCCGCGATAGGGATTGATCGAGCGGTCGAAGGAGATGTCGGGCGATTCATTGCGGGTGATGATGGTGCGCGGCTTCTCGACCTGCACCTCGGTCTTGAAGGGAGGCAGTTCCTCCAGCGAGTTCCAGCCATCGTCGAAGACATGCCGGCTGACGGGCTCGAACCGACCGGACGGGTTGATGCCTGCCGACCGGCCGCGGTTGCGGTCCGGACGCACGCGCATGCCGCTCTGCTCGATCATCGCGTTGGCCATCTCGGCTCGTCCTGCTCCGAAGGCGGCAATGTCGGCGCGCATGATCGGTTCCATCTTCGCCCGCTCCCAGGGACTGTCCATGTTGCTTCGAATCGCTCTGCTCATGAATTTAATCCTATTTACCAGGCCAGAACAAAGCAAGAACTTTTTATGGTGCGCCGCAAAAACTGGCGCTGCGTTCCGCTTTCCGCTATTCGGCAAACGATGCTCACCGTTCTCATCGAGACCCACAATGACGAGGAGGGCCTCGCCCGCACGCTGGCGACGCTGATTGGCGGCGCGGTCGAGGGCGTGGTGCGCGAGGTCATCGTCTGCGACACCGGTTCCACCGACCAGACCCATCGCGTCGCCGAGCATGCCGGTTGCCAGTATGCGACCGACGGGGTCGCGGCAGCCATCCGGCATGCGAAGGGCGATTGGCTGTTGCTGCTGGAACCGGGTGCGCGACTGGTCGACGGATGGATCGACGAGGTCGTTGCGCATACCGCGAGGCAAACCATGGCGGCGCGGTTTTCACGCACACGCGCCGGCCGCGCGCCATTCCTGGCCCGGATCTTCTCGGGAAATCGGGCCTTGGCCGACGGGCTGCTGATCAGCAAGCGCCAGGCCGCGTCCTTGTCGAAAAAAGCCGGCGGCGCCGAGGCCCTCGCTCGCGGCCTGGCGACCAAGCGGCTGGATGCCGAAATCTGGGCCGCTCCGGCAAAACAAGAGCACCGCCCGTCCAAATGATTTTGCAGCTGCCCTGTCTACATGCGTTGCACATGTGACGCGCAGCTAGCTTCCGATCACGCGGGTGCCGGCGCGCAGGCCGCGGCTGATGATGGAAGTGGTTTCGGCGTCTCGCGGCCCTGGCGCCGACGTTTCCACGGCGAGCCGGTTATTCGCTAAAGCGCATTTCGACGGGCATCCAGCGAAGGCGACGCCTGGCTTGGCGCTGTGCCTTGCTTTCCGCGCCGTAGTCCACAGGGATCGGTTCCTGACTGAACCACCTTCGATCGTCCAGGGCGTTGATGATGACGATTGCTCTGGCATCGTCCTCTCCGGCGATTGCAGCGGTATAGACGCCGCATTCGCCGCAGATCAGGTAGTCGGCCGTCCCCAATCCAAAACGGTATTTCTTCAATCGCCGGACGTCCTTGACTGAGATGATCAGCCTGCCGTCCGGATCGGCGACGGCGCGCGAGCCATGCCTGGTACAGAACGAGCACTGGCAGGCGCGGACCTCGATTTTCGATGGATCGAGCTCGGTTGAAAATCGAAGGCGTATGTTGCCGCAATGGCACCCGCCACTATGCACAGTCATCGCATCCATCCCGTCGTCAACGGCGATGGCCGCCGCCGCGAGACGATACGTCCTGCCGCATCCGGTTTGGAATGGCCTTTCGAAGGCGAAGGTGGTGTTCTGCCTGGCAAACGCGGCTTGAAACCAGCGCGTTGCCTCGGCTTTCACGGAGCCGACATGCCGCGCCGCAGGTGCTCGTCCAGGCGCGGCATGATCTCGACGAAGTTGCAGGGCATGTGCCGGTAGTCGAGCTGCGCCTTCAAGATGCCGTCCCAGGCATCCTTGCAGGCGCCGGGCGAGCCCGGCAGCACGAAGACGAAGGTGGCGTTGACGACGCCGCCGGTCGCCCGGCTCTGGATCGTGGAGGTGCCGATCTTGTCGTAGGAAATGCGGTGGAACACCTCGGAAAAGCCGTCCATGCGCTTTTCGAAGATCGGCTCCAGCGCGTCCGGCGTCACGTCGCGCCCGGTGAAGCCGGTGCCGCCGGTGGTGATGACGACGTCGATGTCCTTGTCACGCGACCACGCCAGAACCTTGTCGCGGATCTTGTCGCGGTCGTCGGTGACAATGTCGCGGGCGGCGAGGATGTGGCCGGCTTCCGCGATACGATCGGCCAGCGTCTGGCCGGACCTGTCGTCGGCAAGGCTGCGCGTGTCGGAAACGGTCAGCACCGCGATGCGCACGGGGATGAAAGAACGGTTCTCGTCAGTCCTGGCCATGGGCATCTGCCTCCGCCGTCATGCTGCGCGTCGCGGCGACGAACCAGTCGGGTTGCCGGGCGCGGATGTCCGCGGCCGCGCGCTTGGCGACGTTGCCGGTCTCGAACAGGCCGAAGCACGTGGCGCCGGAACCCGACATGCGGGCAAAACCGGCTCCGGCCTTGCTCAGCACCGAAAGTGCCTTGCCGATAGCGGGCTCGATGGCGCGGGCCGCGGGCTCAAGGTCGTTGCGCGTGATCTCCAGCCAGTTGCGCAGGCCGTGGAAGTCGATCACGCGCGGCAGCGGCGGCAGCGCGTCATTGTCGCGCCGCGACAGCGCGTTGAACACGTCGGCTGTCGAGACCGCCTTGCCGGGATTGACCAGCACCAGTCCGAGCGCCGAGAAATCGGGCACGATCGATAGCTCCTCGCCGATGCCGCGCGCGATCAGCGGCCTGGCCGCCAGGCACATGGGAATGTCAGCGCCGAGCGAAAGCCCGATCCGCGCCAGCGCGGCTTCGTCGATGTCGAGTTGCCAGGTCGATGCCAGGCCGCGCAGCACCGCTGCCGCATCACTCGATCCGCCGCCGACGCCGGAGGCGACCGGCAGGTTCTTTTCGAGCCTGATGGCGACCGGCGGCGTGCTCCGAAGACCGGCCGCCTGCCGCAGCGCGTCGCGCGCCCTGAGCACCAGATTGCTGCCGTCGACAGGAACATCCGGAGCGTAGCGGCCGGACACGCTGAAATCGTCTCGTTCGGCAAGCGCGATCTCGATCCTATCGCCAAAGCGCGTGAACACCGCCAGGCTTTCGATCAGGTGGTAACCGTCATCGCGCCTGCCGGTGACGTGCAGAGCAAGGTTTATCTTGGCGGGCGCCGGCCACATCCGGACGCGCTGACCGGATTCCAGGCTCTCGATTGCGAGTGAAATGAGGATCAGTCCTTGGCCAGCCGGTACTCGCCGGTCTTCGGATCCTTCACCAGCGTCCCCATCGCGCCGTTTGCCGTCTGCTTTTCGGTGCGCCGCACCTTGGCGGTTACACGCTCGGCCTCGCGGATAAAGGTGCGGTAGCCAAAATAGGCGGCGATCCCGACGACGGCGAAGAAAATGATCTGCGGCATATCAAAACTCCTCCCACGCTGGGCCGGCGAAGGGCGGCCGGTCGGGTCGGTTGGCGCATGTCGTCCAAAGACGGGTTCTGGAGAAAAACGACATGCATGGAACTTCGGGGTTCATGCTAGACGGTTTTGCCGGGTTTTCAAAGCCCGAAGCGCGCCCACAGAGCGCGCTCTTGCGCCGCATCTATCACGCCGCCGGTGGCAGCGGCGGCAATATCGGGCGCCGAAAAGCCCTTGCTCGAGCCGAACAGCCCGAAGCGGCCGAACAAACCGCGCGGTGCCGAGATCAGCCTGAGTTGAGTTTTCGCCCCGAACCGCGTCTTGAGCACGGATCGCATGTCGCCGAGCGCATCGACAAGCCCAAGCTCCAGGCCCCGCTTGCCGGTCCAGAACAGGCCCGTGAACAGGTCGGGATCGTCCTTGAGCTTGGTGCCGCGCCGCTCCTTGACCAGATCGATGAAGGTTTCGTGCACTTCGAGCTGCAGCGCCTTCAGCCGTTCGATGTCTTCCTTCTTCTCGGGCTTGAACGGATCGAGCACCGACTTGTTCTGCCCCGCCGTGTGGACGCGGCGCTCGACGCCGATCTTCTTCATCAACTCCGGGAAGCCGAACGAGGCCGAGACCACGCCGATCGAGCCGACGATGGACGATGGGTCGGCGAAAATCTCATCGCCGGCCACCGCGATCATGTAGCCGCCGGAGGCAGCGACGTCCTCGACGAAGACCAGCACCTTTCTGTTCTTCTCGATCGCCAGGTCGCGGATGCGCTTGAAGATCAGCCGCGACTGCACCGGCGAGCCGCCGGGCGAATTGATGGAGATGGCGATCGCAGGCGCGTCGAAGGAAAACGCCTTTTCGATCAGGCCGGCGGTGGAGGCAAGCGACAGGCTCGGACGGAACGGGCCGCCGCCCGCCAGGATGGTGCCGTGCAGCCGGATGACCGGAATGGTGACGACTGTGGAACGCCAGGATTTCGGCAGCAGGCGGTTGAAAAGGCGTTTCACTGAGGTCGATCTCCGCTCGATGGGTTGCCAGCATGTAGGAATTTCAAGACCAACGGCAATGCCGCGGCCATCGCGGCCAGGTTGTGTTCAATCTCCGAACAGGGAGGCGAGGCCGTTGTTGATCATCTCCGTCCGTTCCGACGGGCCGTCGCCCGTCTGCGCGTGAAGCATCAAAGGCGGCCGGATGGCGAGTTTGCCGCGCGCTCCGAGCGTTGCCCTGACGATGATGCGGATCGCCGCGGCATCGGGGCGGGGATGCACGGCCAGCATCTCGGCGTCGCCGAAGCGGCCCGCGATCGCATCGAGAAGCGAACCGAGTTGCTCGGGCCGCGCGATGACGGCAAGCCCGCCGCGCGGCCTGACCACCGCCGCGGCACTGCGGATCCAGCCCTCTAGCAGCCCGTCCTCCATGACATGCGCTTCCTTTCTCAAGCGCTCGGGCGTGGCGCGGTCCTGCGCGGCGTTGAAGGGCGGATTCATGATGACGAAATCGAAATCATTGTCGCCGAGGCCGGCCGCCGTCCTGGCGCGGCCCGAAAGCGCGACATTGGCGACGAGCACCGAAGCGCGGTCGGCCAGATGCGCGTTCCCGGGATGCCCGAGCGTGGCCGCGGCGAAAGCCGCCATTTCCGGCGCGCGTTCGACCAGCACGGCCCGGGCCGTCGGGCAGCGCGCCAGAACGGCAAGTGCCGCGGCACCGGCGCCGGCGCCGAAATCGGCGAGACGCCCGCCGAACGAGGACGGCACGGCAGCCGCCAGCATCATGGCGTCCATGCCGGCGCGATGGCCGCCATGCTTGGGCTGCACCAGCCAGAACCGGCCGCGATGGAAGGCATCGACCGTGTGGGCCGGCGTGTCCGGGGCGAGGGCGGCTGGCGCGGCGGACATTATTTTTGGCGGATCTCGTTGGCGATGCCGGCATCCGTCAGGATGCGCCGCGCCGCGTCGGCCTTGTCGGCGTCGACCATGACGCGCCGCGGCAGGATGCCGAGCGAGCCGTCGAGCACGCTCATATTCTGGTCGGCCACGAAGCAGCCGATGCCGGCATCGCGCATCAGCGATTCGACGAAGGAGATGATGACGGCGTCGTTGGTGCGAATGAGCTCTATCATCGGACGAAACTCTCAGTTTGCCGCGTTGATGTAAACGCATGCGGGGCCCGAAACCAGAGTAGCCGCGCCAATTCGCCACTTGCCGTGGCAGCGTTCGCCGCCCTAGAGTCCGTAACGGAACTAAGGGTGCCGTCGCACGCGTTACATCAGACGGGAGAGTTTGTCGTGGGTGTCGTTCTCAACATCGAAAACGGAAAGCGGGAACCCGCCTCCATCAAGGATCTGATCGACCTCACGGCGGCCGACATGGGGCGCGTCAACGAATTGATCCTCTCGAAGGCCGGATCCGATGTCGAGATGATCCCGGAGGTCGCCAACCACCTGATCTCGTCGGGCGGCAAGCGGCTCAGGCCGATGCTGACGCTCGCCGCCGCACAGATGTTCGGCTATGCCGGCGAGGGCCACGTCAAGCTCGCCACATCGGTCGAGTTCATGCACACCGCGACGCTGCTCCATGACGACGTCGTCGACGAGAGCGGCATGCGACGCGGCAAGAAGACGGCCCGCATGATCTGGGGCAACCAGGCGAGCGTGCTGGTCGGCGACTTCCTGCTCGGCCAGGCATTCCGCATGATGGTCGATGTCGGTTCGCTGGAGGCGCTCGACATCCTGTCGAGCGCGGCCTCGATCATCGCCGAGGGCGAGGTCATGCAGCTTGCCGCCGCCAAGAACCTGGAGACCACCGAGGACGAGCATTTCGCCGTCATCAAGGCCAAGACCGCGGCCTTGTTCTCGGCTGCCGCCGAGGTCGGCCCCGTCATCGCCCAGGCGACGCGCAACGACCGCGCCGCCTTGCGCTCCTACGGCATGAACCTCGGGCTCGCCTTCCAACTGATCGACGATGCGCTGGACTATGGCGGCACCAGCAAGGATCTCGGCAAGAATGTCGGCGACGATTTTCGCGAGGGCAAGGTGACGCTGCCGGTCATTCTCGCCTACCGGCGCGGCAGCAAGGCCGAGCGCACTTTCTGGAAGCGCGCCATCGAGGACAATGTCACCGATGACGCCGGCCTCGAAAAGGCGATCGGGCTGATGACCCACCACGGCGCGATCGCCGACACGATCGGGCGTGCCCGTCATTTCGGCGAGATCGCCCGCGACGCGCTGGCGCCGCTGGAAGCGACGCCGCAGAAATCGGCGCTGATCGACGTCATCGATTTCTGCATCAGCCGGGTGAACTGAGCCGCTGCCTTTCACGCAGCTCTCCTTTGGCTCGTGCTGGGGAGAAATCCGTGAATCCGTCTCCGCCGCCTCGACAAGCTGTCCGGCTGCAAATTATCTATAAAACATGGCAAAGGGCACGGACGACACCATCGCGGTGCGCATCGGCAAGGTTCTGGCGGATCGCATCATCTCGGGCGCGATCGAGCCGGGCGCGCGGCTGCGGCAGGACCATGTCGCCGAGGAGTTTAACACCAGCCATGTTCCCGTGCGCGAGGCCTTTCGCCGTCTCGAGGCGCAAGGCCTGGCCGTCAGCGAACCGCGCCGCGGCGTGCGCGTGGCGGCTTTCGACCTCGGCGAGGTCAAGGAGGTCGCCGAAATGCGGGCCGCGCTCGAAGTGCTGGCGCTCCACCATGCGGCGCCGCATCTGACCTCGGCTATTCTCGACCGGGCCGAGGAGGCCACCAAGGCCGGCGACAAATCCCGGGACGTCAGGTCGTGGGAAGAAGCCAACCGCGCCTTTCACCGGTTGATCCTGGCGCCATGCGGCATGTCGCGTCTTCTCGCCACCATCGATGACCTGCACGCCGCAAGCGCCCGTTTCCTGTTCGCCGCATGGCGCTCGGAATGGGAGACCCGCACCGATCAGGACCACCGGGCGATATTGGCCGCCTTGCGGCAGGGCAACACCGAATCGGCCGCGGCGACATTGGGGCGGCACGTGCAATGGATTGGCCGCAAGCCGGTCAGGACAGCCTCCGGCACCACGCGAGAGGCCTTCGCGATCGTGGGCTAACCGCCCTTGCGCAAGGCATGCCTTGCCTTCGTCCGAAAATTGTGGCTTCGATAATAGATCGAAGGCAGAAATTATCTATAATTTTGGATCGACCAAGGGAGTCCCTATGACCGACATCGCGTTCTCGTCCGCAAAACCGTCCTTCAGCCCGCTCCGGCTTCAGGAGCGATCGCTCGGCTGGCAGGCGGGCGCCGTCGTGCTCGGCACGTTCTTCCTGGCGCTGTCCTCCTATATCGAGGTGCCGATGGTGCCGGTTCCTGTGACGATGCAGACCTTCGCCGTGACGCTGGTCGGCGCGCTCTATGGCTGGCGGCTGGGCGCGATCACCATCGCCGCCTGGCTGGTCGAGGGTGCGGTTGGCTTCCCGGTTCTGGCCGGCGGGGCCGCCGGCGTACAGCATTTCATCGGCCCGACGGGCGGCTATCTCTTCGCCTTCCCGGTTGTCGGCGCGCTGGTCGGCTGGCTGGCGGAGCGCGGCTGGAACGGCGGGAGGGGCGTGCTTGCCTTCGTCGCCATGCTGCTCGGCAACCTGCTGTGCCTTGCCCTTGGCACGGCGTGGCTCGCCGTCATCATCGGCGCTGAGAAGGCTGTCGTCTTCGGGTTCCTGCCGTTCGTCCTTGGCGGCCTGCTCAAGTCGGCGCTTGGCGCCGCCACGCTGATGGCGCTCCCGCGCGGCAGGGCGAAATAGCTGGCGCGGATGCCGCAGGCCTTCTTGGCCGGCCTCACGCCGGACCTGCCAGTGCTGCGAATGGAACGGCCTGTGCAGCGCGGTGGCGTCGGGCGGATACCAGGGCGCACGCCTGCGGCGCTCCGCCTGCCGGGCAACTCCTGACGCCGATGCGCCGGTTTCGGGCTGAAAACCGTTCTTTGCCGGCATGGTTTGTTAATCGGGTGACCCGATTGTGAATTCGAGGAAGATTGAAGCGTGACCCCAAAAAGGCCATGCTTTTCTCCGAAAGATCGAATCTACGTCGATCCCGCTGACGCGGAGATGGCGCCTGGCTGAAAGGGATACGATGCAGCAGGGACGTGCGCGCTGGCTGACAAGGCTGGCACTTGTGACGGGCATGGCGATTTCGGCGCTGCCGGCCTATGCCAAGCAGACCACCGAACCGGTGAAGATCACATCCTTCTCGGGAGCCTATCTGGCTGCCCGGATCGCCGAAGGTGACAACGACCTCGACAACGCCATCGCCTATTACAAGCAGGCCCTGGCCTTCGATCCGAGCGATACGGGCCTGCAGCAGAGCCTGATGCTGTCGCTGATCGCGCAAGGACGCTTCGACGAATCCCTTGTCTATGCCGACAAGCTCAAGGAAGTTCCTGACGTCGAACGGTTCTCGCGTCTGGCGCTGGCGGTGGATTCCTTCCACAAGAAGGATTTTTCCAAGGCGCAGTACTGGCTGAAGCTGTCGCTGGAATCCGATCTCGACCGGCTGATCTCCGGCGTCATGTCCGGCTGGGCCCAAGAGGGCGCCGGCGACCCCAGCGAGGCGATGGCATTCATCGACAAGCTGCAGGGGCCGGACTGGTTCGGCCTGTTCAAATCCTTCCACCGCGCGCTGATTGCCGACGCGTCCAACATGCCTGAGAAGGCCGACGCGATCTACGCCGCGACCATGCAGGACACCGCCGCCGGCAGTGCGGCTCCCGAAACCTGGATGCGCAATGCGCAGGCCTATGCCTCATTCCTGGCCCGCAAGGGCGACACGGCCAAGGCGGTATCGGTGCTCGACCAGGCCGAGGCGTTTTCGCCGGGCAAGCTGGAAATCGTCGCCTTGCGCGACAGGATCAGCAAGGGTGACAAGATCCCGCCTTTCGTTGCCGGTCCGTCCGACGGAGCCTCCGAGATACTGCTCGATCTGGCGACCGCGCTCAATCGCGGCGGCGGTGAGCCTTTCGTCAGGCTCTATCTGCAATATGCGCTGGCGCTGAAGCCCGACAGCGATGCCGCCCTTGTGCAGCTTGCCGCCGTTTCCGAACAGCTGAAGGACGGCGAGGGGGCCATCGCGCTTTACCGACGGATACCGGATAGCTCGCCGCTGAAGGAGCTTTCGGACTTACAGCTTGGCCTCAACCTGGCTGATCTCGACCGCCATGACGAGGCGATCACCCATCTGAAGGCCTTCGTCGATGCGCATCCCAACGACATGCGCGCCTATCTGGCGCTTGGTGGGGTCTATTCGTCGAAGGAGGATTTCCGTTCCGCCGCCAATCTCTACGACAAGGCTGTCGAGGCGCTGAAGACGCCGACCGCCGCCAACTGGAATATCTTCTACCAGCGCGGCATCGCCTATGAGCGGCTGAAGGAATGGCCGAAGGCCGAGCCGAATTTCCGCAAGGCGCTGGAATTACAGCCCGACCAGCCGCAGGTGCTGAACTATCTCGGCTATTCCTGGGTCGACATGAATATGAACCTGAAGGAAGGCCTGGCGATGATCCAGAAGGCCGTCGATCTCAGGCCGAGCGACGGTTACATCGTCGATTCGCTGGGCTGGGCCTATTTCCGCCTCGGCAGGTTCGACGACGCTGTGCGCGAAATGGAACGCGCGGTGTCGCTGAAGCCGGAAGATCCGGTGCTGAACGACCATCTCGGCGACGCCTACTGGCGCGTCGGCCGCAAGCTCGAAGCCACCTTCCAGTGGAACCAGGCGCGCGACCTGAAGCCGGATCCCGACGTGCTTGCCGCCTTGCAGCAGAAGCTGATGAAGGGCCTGCCGCCGATCGAGTCCAACACGGCGCAGGAAACTCCTAAGGTCAAGCCGGCGCCGGCCGCGCCGAAGGGCTAAGATGAAATGATGTTGCTTGCGAACGGGGCCCTTGTCGGGCCCCGTTTTCGTTGGCAGCAGTGTCAGAACAGCTTGCGGTAGACGACAAAGCCCGAGCGTTCGCCGATGCTATCGTAGAGCTTCATGGCGGTGTGATTGGTCTCGTGCGTCAGCCAGTACACCCGGCCCGAACCGGCCGCCTGCGCCCGCTCGTAGACGCCCTCGATGAGGGCCCGGCCGATGCCTTTGCCGCGCAGGGTCTCGTCGGTGAAAAGATCCTGCAGGTAGCAGTTCGGCGCGATCGCCGTGGTGCTGCGGTGAAAGAGGTAATGGACAAGGCCGACAAGCTGGCCCTCGCTTTCGGCAACCAGCGCATGCACCGGCTCATAGGCGTCGAAGAAGCGCGACCATGTCATGGCGGTGATCTCGCTTGCCAGCGCAGTCTCGCCCGAACGGCCGTAAAACGCATTGTAGCCGTTCCACAGCGGCAGCCATTGGTCGAAATCCTTGCGTGTGACGGGACGAATGGCGATCGGGTCGGGCATGGCGGTACCTGATGTTTCGGACACGGTGGCGTGAGGGCCAACAGATCGCAGGCGCCATGGGTCGGCAATGGGCCAGTCGTTGGCAAACCCTTCGACATCCTGCAAAGGCCTCGCGAGGCCCGCGCCTTGCTTGACGCTTCGCCGCCGTGTCTCTAGGACGGGGCCGCAAGTCAGCCCTTGCAGCCGAGGCCACCGTGACAATTGAAATCCCCGCCCATATGCATCCCAGCCGCTCCTTTCAGGGGCTGATCCTGACTTTGCACAATTACTGGGCGGACTATGGCTGCGTGATCCTCCAGCCCTACGACATGGAGGTCGGCGCCGGCACCTTCCATCCGGCAACGACGCTGCGGGCGCTTGGACCGAGGCGCTGGAACGCCGCCTACGTCCAGCCTTCGCGCCGCCCCAAGGACGGTCGTTACGGCGAGAACCCGAACCGGCTGCAGCATTACTATCAGTATCAGGTGATCCTGAAACCCAACCCGCCCAATCTGCAGGAACTTTATCTCGGTTCGCTGGCGGCGATCGGCGTCGACCCGCTGCTGCATGACATCCGCTTCGTCGAGGACGACTGGGAAAGTCCGACGCTCGGCGCCTGGGGGCTTGGCTGGGAATGCTGGTGCGACGGCATGGAAGTGTCGCAGTTCACCTATTTCCAGCAGGTCTGCGGCATCGAGTGCGCGCCGGTTGCCGGCGAACTCACCTACGGTCTGGAACGGCTGGCCATGTATGTGCAGGGCGTCGACAATGTCTATGATCTCAACTTCAACGGCCGCGAAGGCGCCGACAAGGTGAGCTATGGCGATGTCTTCCTGCAGGCCGAGCAGGAATATTCGCGCCACAATTTCGAATATGCGAATACGGCGATGCTGCTGCGTCACTTCGAGGATGCCGAGGCCGAGTGCAAGGCGCTGCTTGATGCCGGCGCGCCGGCATCCAACGACAACCTGCCGATGCACCGCATGGTCTTCCCTGCCTATGACCAGTGCATCAAGGCCAGCCACGTCTTCAACCTGCTCGACGCACGCGGCGTGATTTCGGTCACCGAGCGGCAGAGCTATATCCTGCGGGTGCGCAATCTGGCGAAGGCCTGCGGCGAGGCCTTCCTGCTCACCCAGGCTGGCGGGCTCGCGGCCTGAGCCTCAGGCATGCGTCATCTCGAGAGAGGCGTTGACGGGCGACAGGATTTGGCCGCTCGGGCCGGCCATCGTCCGCAATGCCTGCCTTACGCCCGGCATCGAAAAGGTGCCGTGAACCTGCGCGGAGCAGGCGCTGAGCGCGAGGACTTGCAGGAATGTCGATGCCGTTTTCATGGTCGTTCAGCCAATAGCTCTCTGCCTGAGCGTGGGTCGCTTCAGCGCTGCGTTCGGTTCATGGAATCTTTGATCCAAGGACGGGTGGGATCATCCCGTCCCGACAGGACGCCCAAAATTTCTGGAAAGGGTGACAGCGGCCAGCCGAGTTGCTATGGCCCGCGGACCATTGCTGCGTGAGCTTCAACCATGCCTGACCTGCTTCTAGAACTTCGCTCCGAGGAAATACCCGCCCGCATGCAGCGCAAGGCGGCGGGCGATCTCAAGAAGATGCTGACCGACGGTCTGGTCGAGGCAGGGCTGACCTACGAGGCGGCGCGTGAGTACTGGACGCCGCGGCGGCTGGCGCTCGACATCAGGGGCCTTACCGCGCGCTCGAAGGACATCAGCGAGGAGATCAAGGGCCCGTCGACGACGGCGCCTGAACAGGCAGTCCAGGGCTTCCTACGCAAGGCCGGGCTTTCCTCGATCGCCGAGGCACACGTCCATTCCGACCCGAAGAAGGGCGACTTCTATGTCGCGCACATTTCGAAGCCGGGCAGGGCGGCCGAAGAGATCATCGCCGGGCTGGTGCCTGATATCATCCGCAATTTCCCGTGGCCGAAATCGATGCGCTGGGGGCCGGCCTCGGCCAAGCCGGGCTCGCTGCGCTGGGTACGGCCGCTGCAATCGATCCTGTGCACCTTCGGCCCCGAAACCGAGGAGCCTGTCGTGGTCGATTTCGAGATCGATGGCATCCGTTCGGGCAATGTCACCTACGGCCATCGCTTTCACGCACCCGGCGAAATCACCGTGCGTCGCTTCGACGACTATGTGAGCAAGCTGGAAGCGGCCAAGGTCGTGCTCGACGCCGACCGGCGCAAGGAGATCATCCTCGCCGACGCCCGCAATCTTGCCTTCGCCAACGGGCTGGATCTAGTCGAGGACGAGGGGCTTCTGGAAGAGGTCTCCGGGCTGGTCGAATGGCCTGTGGTGCTGATGGGCGCGTTCGAGGAGGCTTTCCTGGCCATCCCGGCCGAGGTGATCCGGCTGACCATCCGCGCCAACCAGAAGTGCTTTGTCACGCGCCCGCAAGGGCAAGGCGATGCGCTTTCCAACCGCTTCATCGTCACCGCCAACATCGAGGCGAGCGATGGCGGCAAGGAGATCGCCCACGGCAACGGCAAGGTGGTGCGCGCGCGCCTCTCCGACGCGCTCTATTTCTGGACGACCGACCAGGGCGATCTGCCCGATCTCGCCGAGCTCGAGGCGTCGGCGAAAAAGTTCGGGCTCGACCTCAACAAGCCGCTCGACCAGCGCATGGCCCGGCTCGACCATCTCAATGTGACCTTCCACGCCAAGCTCGGCACTCAGGGCGAGCGGGTTGAGCGGATCAAGCGGCTGGCACAAGAACTGGCGCCGGCAGGGGCGCAGTCGATCTCCCCCCTTGAGGGAGAGATGGCCGGCAGGCCAGAGGGGGTCGCCTCGCACGAAGCGCCGGCATCCTCTGTCCGCGATGGAACGTCGCGTCCCGTCGCACCGACCCCCTCTGTCGCCTTCGGCGACATCTCCCCCTCAAGGGGGGAGATTACCGCGCTCGCGGGTCGCGCCGCCGTTTTGGCGAAGGCCGATCTCCAGACCGAAGTCGTTGGCGAATTCCCGGAGTTGCAGGGCGCCATGGGCCGCAAATACGCGTTGCTCCAGGGTGAGCATTCGTCCGTGGCCGCAGCCATCGAAGAGCACTACAAACCGCAGGGGCCGTCCGATTACGTGCCGAGCGATCCGGTGTCGATCGCCGTCGCGCTCGCCGACAAGCTGGATACGCTTGTCGGCTTCTGGGCCATCGATGAAAAGCCGACAGGCTCGAAGGATCCTTACGCGCTGCGTCGCGCTGCGCTCGGCGTCGTGAGGATTTTGATCGAGAACCGCATTCGACTGGGGTTGACGACGATCTTCGGCAGCGCTTCCACGAACTACACGGTTGGCAACATAGATCAGGTCCGAGACCTTCTCGCCTTCTTCCACGACCGCCTGAAAGTCTACCTCCGCGATCAGGGCGCCCGCCACGATCTCATCGACGCGGTCATCACGCCGCAGTCCGACGACCTCTTGCAGATCGTGCGCCGTGTCGAGGCGCTGGGCTCCTTCCTCGACACCGAGGACGGCAAGAACCTGCTTGCCGGTACCAAGCGCGCGGCCAACATTTTGGCTGCCGAGGAGAAGAAGAAAACGCTCATCGCCGAAACCCTTGAGCCGGCGCTGTTCCGCGAGGATGCCGAGAAATCGCTTTTCGCGGCGGTGAATCAGGCCGAGAAGCAAGCCGGCGAAGCGATTCAAAACGAAGACTTTTCCGCCGCCATGCTGGCGCTTAGCGTTTTGCGCGAACCAGTTGATTCATTCTTTGAAGGCGTTCTCGTGAATGATGAGGATCAGGCCGTGCGCGCCAATCGATTGGCGCTGCTCGCCCGCATCCGCGCGGCCACCGACCAGGTCGCGGATTTCTCCAACATCGCGGGTTAGAGGGACAGGCGAAGCGACGCTCCTCCTCGGCAGCAAAAGCGGCCTGTCCGGCACGGTGCCGGACGCCGGACCGACGTCAAGACAGCCGCTACTTGAGTTTGCCGACCCCAGGGACGGGCTGCTGCGCTGCCGCCGCCGGCGCGGCTGCCGGTGATGTCGCCGGGGTCTTCTGCCCATTCGCCGCAGGTGCCGCCGAAGCGGTGGCGGTTGCAGTGGCCGGCGCCTTGGCTTGCGTGGGCGTCGAGAAGGCGCTGCCGACGATACCGCCGCGAATGATCATCGGGTTTTGCAGGAAGCCGTGCCGCGCCTCAGGCGCGTTCGGGATCGCCGCCACCTTTTCATAGGTGACGTCAGGGTCACCGAGCGCGGTGACCGACCGCATATCGCCTGCCTTGGCAGCATCGGCTGCCTCCAGCGTGACAATGGACGGCGTCGAGGCCGGCGCACCGGGAAAGACGAGTGACGAGGCCTGGGCTCCGCCGGCCATCGCCGCCAGAGTGATAGCAAGCGTTCCCCAAATACGCACAGACACGATGAAAGCTCCCCATTGCCCAGAAGCCGCACGATAGCGGGTCGGAATTGATGCCGGCTTTCGCGGAACCGTAGCATTTTAGGGATTGGCAAATCGCCAAGGGACGGGCTTGCCCCTTGGACGCCATCGTACTACGCAGCCGGCATCCGTGAGGTGACCAGCGTGGTTGAAATTCTTGCCGTCGACGAGGCGATGGAACGGGCATTGGCGCTGCTTGAAAGCGGCGACGTGGTCGCCATTCCGACCGAGACCGTCTATGGGCTCGCCGGCGACGCCACCAACGGCATCGGCGTGGCGCGTATTTTCGAGGCCAAGGGACGGCCGCGGTTCAACCCGCTGATCGCCCATGTCGCCGACATGGCGATGGCCGAGCGCATTGCTTTGTTCGATCCGCTGTCGAGGAAATTGGCGCTTGCGTTCTGGCCAGGTCCTTTGACGCTGGTGCTGCCGCAGCGGCCAGGCAACGACGTTCATCCGCTGGTAACGGCCGGGCTCGACACGATCGCCTTGCGCATGCCGAGGGGCTTCGGCGGCGACCTGATTGCAAGACTCGGCCGGCCGCTTGCGGCTCCCAGCGCCAATTCCTCCGGCAGGATCAGCGCGACGACGGCGCAAGCCGTGGCGGCTGATCTCGGCGCCCGCATAAAATTGGTCGTCGATGGCGGCGCGACGCCGGTCGGGCTGGAATCGACCATCCTCAAGGCCGAAGAGGGAAAATTGCGCCTCCTGAGGCCCGGCGGCATTGCCGCCCAGGAAATCGAGGCGGTCGTCGGCATGGAGCTGTTGCGCGGCGCCGACGCCGGTGTCGAGGCGCCGGGCATGCTCGCCTCGCACTATGCGCCTGACGCCGCCGTGCGGCTAAACGCCGGGACCGTCGGCGAGGGCGAGGCGCTGCTGGCTTTCGGCAAACGCCGCGCCGAAGGCTGGCAAAAGGCTGCCGCTTGCCTCAATCTGTCCGAGACCGGCGACCTGCGCGAAGCGGCGAGCAATCTTTTCGCCTATATGCAGGAACTCGATCGCAGCGGCGCGCGGACCATCGCCGTCGAACCCGTTCCCTTTGACGGGCTCGGCGAAGCGATCAACG
Organism: Mesorhizobium sp. ESP-6-2; assembly: GCF_020164675.1. Lineage (NCBI taxonomy): Bacteria > Pseudomonadati > Pseudomonadota > Alphaproteobacteria > Hyphomicrobiales > Phyllobacteriaceae > Mesorhizobium > Mesorhizobium sp. ESP-6-2. The sequence goes on along the minus strand of NZ_JAIUGT010000004.1, from coordinate 236,284 downwards.
ATAGGCTTTCGCGTGCCGCCGCGCCGCGTGACAATAGCTTGCCGCCAACATAGTTTCGCGCACATGACCGACATCGCCGAGATTCCCGACACCGCTCTCATCAACCGCTTCGCGGCGATCGTCGGCGAGAAATACGCGCTGCGCGACCAGCGCGATATCGCGCCCTACATCACGGAACGGCGCGGGCTATGGCATGGCGCGACATCGCTTGTGCTGCGGCCGGGCAGCGTCGAGGAAGTCAGTCGCATCATGCGGCTGGCGACCGAGACGGCGACGCCGGTCGTGCCGCAAAGCGGCAACACAGGGCTGGTCGGCGCCCAGGTGCCGGACAAGTCCGGGCGCGAGATCGTGCTGTCCTTGTCGCGGCTGAATCGCATTCGCGAGATCGACGTCCTGTCCAACACCGTGACGGCGGAGGCCGGCGTCATCTTGCAGACGCTGCAGGAAGCGGCCGATGCCGCCGACCGGCTGTTTCCGCTGTCGCTGGCCGCGCAAGGCTCCTGCCAGATCGGCGGCAATCTTTCCTCCAATGCAGGCGGCACCGGCGTGCTGGCCTATGGCAATGCGCGCGAGCTTTGCCTCGGCGTCGAGGTGGTGCTGCCGACGGGCGAGGTGTTCGACGATCTGCGCAAGCTGAAGAAGGACAATACCGGCTACGACCTCAAGAACCTGTTCGTCGGCGCCGAAGGCACGCTCGGCGTCATCACCGCCGCCGTGCTCAAGCTGTTTCCGAAACCGAAAGGCCACGAAGTCGCGTTCGTCGGCCTGTCCTCACCCGAAGCGGCGCTGTCGCTGTTCAGCCTGGCGACGGACCGCGCCGGCGCCGCGCTCACCGCCTTCGAGCTGATCGGCAAGCGGCCGTACGATTTCACGCTGGCGCATGCCCAGGGCGTGGTGCGGCCGCTGGCGCAGGATTGGCCGTGGTATGTGTTGATGCAGATCTCGTCCGGCCGCTCGCCGGAAGATGCCAGGGCCCTGATCGAGGACGTGCTCGGGGCCGGGCTGGAACAGGAAATTGTCGGCGATGCGGTGATCGCGGCCAGCCTTGCGCAAGGCGATGCCTTCTGGAATTTCCGCGAGGTGCTGCCCGACGCGCAGAAGCCTGAGGGCGCCTCGATCAAGCATGACATTTCGGTTCCGGTGGCATCGATCCCGCGTTTCATCGAAGAGGCCGCCGGCGCGGTGGCTTCGGTTAGCCCGGGAGCGCGCGTGGTCTGCTTCGGCCATATGGGCGACGGCAATCTCCACTATAACATCTCGCGGCCCGTCGATGGCGATGACGAGGCGTTCCTCGATCTCTACCATCCCATGAACAAGGCGGTGCACGACGTCGTGCGCTCCTTCCACGGCTCGATCTCGGCCGAGCACGGCATCGGCCAGCTGAAGCGGGACGAACTGATCGCCACCGCCCCGCCCATGGCGATCGACCTGATGCGCAGGGTCAAGCAGGCTTTCGACCCGGCCGGCATCATGAACCCCGGTAAGGTTATCTGATCCTTTCGGAATCGAGCGCGCGGTCGCATTCCGATAACCATCCCCGTGATCAGCAAAATTTAACCGACTTTCTTAAGCGCGGCGGTAAGGAGGCCGCGCTACTGTTTCCCCATAACGAGGCCGGGAAAACTGGCCCGGAGAGAACCGGACACCGGCTCTCAGGAGAAACAGGAAGGCATTCAATGAACACTGGACTGAAGCCAGTCTGGGCGGGACGCAATATGCGCCTCGACCCATTCCGCCTGCCGCAGGTGGTAAGCTACGCCACACGCGACGACTATGGCGACGTGACCTTCACCATCGACCACCGTGGCGCCGTGATCCGCCGCCTGCTGGAGATGAGCGGCGTACCGGCGATCATCGCTCTGCCCGCCAATGCGTTCCGCGGCGTTGCCGCCCGCGCGATGGAGGATCCGGAAGGCAATGTCACGGTGACCCTGGAACTCCTGCACAACGATCCCATGCTGTCGGTGCCGCTGCTGGTCGCCGACGACCTCGACGACGTCGCCGCCGACTGGCGCGCCTGGGCCGACGCCTATCGCTTGCCGATGCTGTTGATCGAATCGGACGGCGTTGCCCGCACGCTGGAGGAATCGCTCGGCGCCGCCATCAAGACGCTGCCGCCGCAGGACCGCCGCAAGGGCCGCGTTTCGACCATGCGCCGCCCGCGCTTCCTCGCCCGCCGCAGGGCGGGTGACCTCGGTCTCAGGCTGGTGATCGGCGGCGAGGAGATCATCGCGCGCGAATAGGCTGAAATTCTGTCTGGAAGGCTGGCGCCGGCTGACGCCACCTTCTCTCCGTAGACGGGGAGAAGGGAAAGAAAACTACACCAGTGGCTTCAGCGCCACCCACAGCGCGCCGCCGATGAGGCCGAGGAAGATCAGCCAGCCGACCTGGTTGTTCGACCTGAACAGCCGCAGGCATTGATCTGGATTGTCGATATCCAGCACCAGGATCTGCCGCGCCATGTGGGCGCCGGCGGCGATCAGTCCGGCCAGCGCCACGACGGGAGCCTGCGCCGACGCGAAGGCGATGGCGAAACAGACAAGCGCGCCGCCGTAAAGCCCGGCCAGCCACGACTTGGTGTTGTCGCCGAACAGGCGCGCGGTCGAGCGTACGCCCACGATGGCGTCGTCTTCCTTGTCCTGGTGCGCATAGATCGTGTCGTAGCCGATCACCCACAGGATCGAGCCGACATAGAGCATGATGGCCGGTCCGTCGATGTCGCCGAACTCAACCGCCCATCCCATCAGAGCACCCCAGGAAAAGGCAAGGCCGAGAACCAGTTGCGGCCAGTTGGTGATCCGTTTCATGAATGGATAGATGGCGACGATGACCAGCGAGCAGACGCCGAGCAGGACGGCGAAGCTGTTGAACTGCAAGAGCACGGCAAGTCCGACCAGTGCCTGCAGGATGACAAACAGCCACGCCCCCCGCCGCGTGACCTTGCCCGACGGGAGCGGCCGCGAGCGCGTGCGCTCGACCTGATTGTCGATGTCTTCGTCAGCCAGGTCGTTGTAGGTGCAGCCGGCGCCGCGCATGGCGATGGCGCCGGCCAGGAACAGCACGAGATACAAGGGTGCTGGCAGCAGCGACAGCAGCGGATCGCCCGGGCGGGGATAGGCACTGGCCGCGAGAGCCGCGGACCACCAGCACGGCCACAAAAGCAACTGCCAGCCGATCGGCCTGTCCCATCGAGCGAGCTGTGCATAGGGCCAAATTGGCCGCGGCAGCACGCGATAGACCCAATGGCCGTTCGGCGCGTCGGCGACGCGGCCCTGGGCTGCTTTCGACTGAACCGTTTCCATGACGATGGAGTGGCAGCCGCCGCGCAAACCGTCAAGCGGCGAGCGGGGCAGTGGCATTCGTCAGCGCTTCAGGAGGCGAAGATGTCGCGGGTGGAGAACCAGCCCTTTGCCGCGTCGATGAAGGCCAGCGCGGCATTGGGCGTGCGCTGATGCGTGTCATGGGTGAGGATGATACGCTGCATGGGCAGCGGATCGGAAAGCGGCTTGCAGACGAGAGGCAAGCCGTCATAGCTGCGATCGCCATGCGGCCTCGTATAGCTGACGGCGACGCCGAAGCCATTGGCCACCATGCTGCGCTGGAGTTCGAACGAGCTTGTCTGCCTGTCAGCGACCGGCGACAGGCCACGGCTGCGGAAGAGGTCGAGCATGTGCTGCCAGCTATGCGGCTGGTCCGTCGTGATCAGCGGGTAGGCGGCCAGATCGGCCAGGCTGACATCGGGACGATCCGCCAGCGCGTGTCCGGCCGGCAAAAGCGCATGCGGCCTGAGTTCATGCAGCAGGATGCGGGCGAAATGCGAAGGCAGGCCTAGATCATAGGTGAGCCCGAGGTCGACGGCGGCATCGCCGAGGCGCCGCCCGAGCGTCTCGAAGGTCTCGTCGCGCACGATCACCGCAACCTTCGGATGGCGTTCCGAGAAGGCGCGGATCAGGGCCGGCGCGAAATAAGGCGCCAGATCTTCGAAGCATCCGAGCACCAGTTCGCCGCCGAGCGCCGACTTGCGCGAGCCGAGACCGATGAGTTCGTCCGTCTCGGCGAGAACCTGTTTTGCCTTGGCCACCACGGCGCGGCCGAAGGAGGTCAGGGTAACGCCGCTTCCGCGCTGGCGCACGAAGAGTTTCTGGCCGAGATCCTGTTCGACAGCGTCTATCGCTACCGAAATGGACGGCTGTGAAATGTTCAGTGCCCTGGCCGCGCCCGTAACGCTGCCGTGGCGGGTGACGGCAACCAGATAGCGCAATTGCGTGAGGGTCAGGCTCATAGAGTAGAACTATATGTTGGATGAGAAGTTATTATTTTACTGAATGAAAGAGGCTTGCGATAGTGGCGTCGATCCCTGAAAGGAGAACGCCATGGCTTCCCAGACTGCGCTTCGCGCGATCGCCACAGGTTTGATCGATGCGCAGACGATTGAGAATTATCAGCGCGACGGCGCTGTCTGCATCCGCGGCGCTTTCAAGGGCTGGGTCGAAACGATTGCCGCCGGCATCGAGCGCAACATGCAAAACCGCAGCGCCACCGCGTCGGATATCGCCAATGGGCGAGGCAGCTTCTTCGACGACTACTGTAACTGGGAACGCATTCCAGAATTCGTCAAGCTGGTGCGCGAATCGCCGGCGGCCGAATTGGCGGCCGCGGTGATGCGGTCGCGCACGGCGCAGTTCTTCCACGATCATGTCTTGGTCAAGGAACCGGGCACGCAGAAGCCGACGCCCTGGCATCAGGACATCCCCTATTATTTCGTCGACGGCCGGCAGACGGTGAGCTTCTGGATCCCTATCGACCCTGTAAAGGAAGCAACGCTGCGGCTGATTGCCGGCTCGCACAAATGGGACAAGATGATCCTGCCGGTGCGCTGGCTCGACGACAGCAATTTCTATGCCGACGAGGGTGACTACCTGCCGGTGCCGGATCCAGACAAGGACCCCTCGCTGGAGGTGCTCGAATGGGAAATGGAGCCGGGCGATGCCATCCTGTTCGATTTCAGGACCGCGCATGGCGCACGCGGCAACCTGACCGCGGCGCGGCGGCGGGCGCTCTCGCTGCGCTGGGTCGGCGACGACGCCCACTATGTCGAACGGCCGGGGCGCACCTCGCCGCCCTATCATGGCCATGGCATGCAGCCGGGGCAGAAGCTTCGCGAGGACTGGTTCCCGATCGTCTTCCAGAGCTGAAGCGCTTTCCAGAAAATCGGCGACGGTCTCCGCCGCCGATTTTCGGGCAGGGGTAACGTTCCCGTGCGCAATTCCGATCAAAGCGCCCGGATGCCTTGACCCGTCGTCCAGAGAGCAATAGCGGGTTCTCTGGAAGATTACAGGCATCAAGAGGTGGCCATGAACGTCCTTCTTCTCGGCTCCGGCGGCCGCGAACATGCGCTCGCCTGGAAGATCGCCGCGTCGCCGTTGCTGACCAAGCTCTATGCTGCGCCCGGCAATCCTGGCATCGGCCGCGAGGCGGAGCTGGTCAAGCTGGACATCGCCGACCATTCCGCTATCGCCGCCTTCTGCAAGGACAGAGAGATCGACCTCGTCGTGGTCGGGCCGGAAGGGCCGCTGGTGGCCGGCATATCGGACGATCTGCGTGGCTGGGGCATCCGCGTCTTTGGCCCGTCGCGCGCGGCGGCGCGGCTCGAAGGATCGAAGGGCTTCACCAAGGATCTTTGCGCCAGATACGATATCCCCACCGCCGCCTATGGCCGTTTCTCAGACCTGGCATCGGCCAAGGCCTATGTCGAGAAGATGGGCACGCCGATCGTCATCAAGGCCGACGGCCTTGCGGCGGGCAAGGGCGTCACGGTCGCAATGACGATGGATGAGGCGCTGGCCGCGCTCGACGCCTGTTTCGACGGCTCTTTCGGCACAGCCGGCGCGGAGGTGGTGGTCGAGGAGTTTCTGACCGGCGAGGAGGCCAGCTTCTTTTGCCTGTGCGACGGCACTACAGCACTGCCCTTCGGCACCGCGCAGGATCACAAACGCGTCGGCGACGGTGATGTCGGCCCCAACACCGGCGGCATGGGCGCCTACTCGCCGGCCCCGGTGATGACGCCGCAGATGGTGGAGCGCACCATGCGCGAGATCGTCGAGCCGACCATGCGCGGCATGGCCGCAGCGGGTGCGCCGTTCGCCGGCATTCTCTTCGCCGGGCTGATGATAACGGACGAAGGGCCGAAGCTGATCGAATACAACACCCGCTTCGGCGACCCCGAATGCCAGGTGCTGATGATGCGGCTGAAGGACGACCTGCTGGTGCTGCTCAATGCCGCCGTCGATGGCCAGCTCGCGCACATGTCGGCGCGCTGGAGCGACGAGGCGGCACTCACCGTCGTCATGGCCGCGAGGGGCTATCCCGGCACGCCCGAAAAAGGCTCGGTCATTCGCGGGCTCGACGAGGCTGCCAGCGAGGGCGCCCAGATTTTCCATGCCGGCACCGCCATCAATGGCGGTGCGCTGGTCGCCAACGGCGGTCGCGTCCTGAACGTCACCGCGGTCGGTGCGACTGTCGGCGAGGCGCAGAAGAAGGCCTATGCCGCGCTCGACCGTATCGACTGGCCGCAGGGCTTCTGCCGCCGCGACATTGGCTGGCAGGCCGTGGCGCGCGAAACGGCAGGAGCAAGCTGACGGCAAGCATCCGGTCGCGCACTTTCAGCGTTTGCCCCGGTCGAGTTCGGTGGAAGCGGTGCTCACCGGATCCGCCGCCGCGGCGAAGGCGGCGTCGAGTTGCGCTGGGGTGCGCTGCCCGGTGCGCTTCCAGGCGACATATTGGACGATGCCGAAGATCGGCCGCCGCGGCACCGTCTTCACGACAGGCATGCGGAACCCGTCGCGGAATTTCGACCAGCGTGAACCAAGCACCGCGACCATTTCCCCGAAACTCGGCGGCGTCGCCACATCGGCGTAGATGAGGGTGGTCTTGCCGGCCAAAGCGGCTTCGCGCGAGAGCGGCACCGGTACGCTGGCGAGATAATCCGCCGGCACGTCGATCAGTCCGCCGAACGGCCATTGCTGGCGCAGCGTGGCGGCATCTGTCGGCGCGACGTTGACGTCGATGTCGTCGGGCGTGCCGGCTACCCTGTAGGGGCACCGGAAGCGGCCGCAATTGGCCTGCGCCGAAAACTGCCAGAGCGCATAGCCTTGCCAGTTGCCGATGGGAAAATGCACGTCGATGTCAGGTTTGTAGCGCGCGTACCAGAGCGGCAGCCGCGACAACAGCCGGTATTTGTAGCTGCTGTCGGCGATATGCTGGGCGGTCTTGCCATTGGTGTAGAGTACCGGGAAGCGGCCGATGCGCCGATGCACCTGGCGCACGAACGCCTCGGCGTCGTCGAGCGACATCCATTGCGCGGGATCGATGCCTTCGATGTCGAGGGCCATGAGGTCGTCCGGCGCGGGATCGGCGAAATCGAGGAAATTATTGGCCTGCTCGATCGGATTGCCGGGGCGGGCGAGATGATAGGCGCCCCATTTCAGGCCGAGCGCCTTGGCGACCACCTTGCGCGTCTGGAACAGTTCGCGCGTCACCGCATGGCGTTTCCACAGCGCCTTGCAGAGTTTGACCTCGGTATCGTCTCCGGAGCAGGAATAGGGCGGCGACATGCCGTCGGAGGCTTTGTTGATGAAGCCGACGACGCGCTTGTCCGTGGCAAGCTGCGCCCAGTCGATGGAATTGTATTCGTAGGCATCGACGACAAGCGCCCGGTCGGCACTTTTCCACGGCTCGGAGAAATCCGAGGCCCTTGCCGCCGGTGTCAGCGCCATCATCGCCGCGAGAGCGATCGCTGGGCGGCGAAGAAGATGCGCCGTTCTTTTCAAACAGGGAATCCCCGTTGATCGAAGGCAAATCCTGGACCGCTATGGTTAAGGATTTACTTCGGGAGGTCGCGGACCGAAGTGGCCTTCAGGGAACAGCCGCTAAGCGCGAGATTATCGAAGATTCCACCACAGGCCGTTTGTAAGCGTTGACGGTGCGCGCAACATTCCATTTGCTTTCGGTGGATTCACAATCGCTTCCGCCAAGGCGATCCGATCCCCGATGGAAAGACGGATGGCGGCAGCCTCGTCAATGCAGGGCAGTGCTGTTTTGGTAAGGGCAATAGCGGTCTGTTCGCTTGGCATCATGTCATCGATGGTCCAGCGCTCACCGCCGGATGAACGGCCGGAATTCAAACGGATCCGGCGCCGGGCCCTGTTGCAACGTGCCTTCGGCCGTGCGTTTGCGATGATGGGCGAGCGAGCATTTCGGCGAGCACAATATGCCGCGATCCGACCAATAGGCGGCGCCGTTTTCCAATTCACCGTGATAGTACGAGAACCCCGCCGCCCGGTAGGGCAGGCCGCACTCGATACAACGGTAGGCGTCAGGTCTGGCGAGCATGAGTTGGTTTCCAGTCGGCTGGTTCTGTCTGTCGCCGGTCGATTTTGACCCGGCGTCCATCGCATTTAATACGAGCCGGCGCGATTGCAAAATCAGCGTGACAAAATTTGACGTTTACGTAAAAAGAAGATGGGCAGTCGCCCAAAGGCGAATACGGTGTGGCAAGCAGGTCCCAATCAGGTCCTGGGATCAGCCGGACCGATGCATCAGGAGGAGCGAGCGGCATGTATCGGGCACCGGTCGAAGACATCGCGTTCACCCTCAAGCATGTGGCCGGCCTGAAGCCCGCCCTCGATGACGGCACGTTCGGCGATCTCGGCGAGGATCTCGTCGACGCCGTTCTTAGCGAGGCCGGCCGCTTCGCCAGCGAAGAGGTCGCGCCGCTCTACAAGATCGGCGACGAGCACGGCGCGGTGCTGAAGGACGCGGCAGTGACCATGCCGCCGGGCTGGAAGGAACTTTATCGCCGCTGGATCGACGGCGGCTGGAACGCGCTCTCCGGCCCCGAAGAATATGGCGGCCAGGCGCTGCCGACCATGCTTGGCGTCGCCGCGCTCGAAATGTGGAACTCCGCCGCCATGGCTTTCGGCATCGGCCCGACGCTGACCATGGGTGCGGTCGAGGCGCTCGACAAGCACGCTTCGGAAGAGCTCAAGGCCAAATATCTCGCGAAGCTCGTCTCCGGCGAGTGGATGGGCACGATGAACCTGACCGAGCCGCAGGCCGGCTCGGACCTCGCTGCCTTGCGCACGCGCGCCGAACCGGCCGGCGACGGCACCTACCGCATCTTCGGCCAGAAGATATTCATCACCTATGGCGAGCATGATCTCACCGACAACATCATCCATCTGGTACTGGCGCGGCTGCCCGATGCGCCGACGGGTACGCGGGGCATCTCGCTGTTCCTGGTGCCGAAATTCCTGGTCGGCGCGGACGGCTCGCTTGGCGCGCGCAACGACGTCTTCTGTTCGGGCCTCGAGCACAAGCTCGGCATCCATGCCTCGCCGACCTGCACCATGATCTATGGCGACGGTTTTCAGGACGCCAAGCCCGGCGGCATCGGCTGGCTGATCGGCGAGGAGAACAAGGGGCTGGCCTGCATGTTCACCATGATGAACAATGCCCGCCTCGCCGTCGGCATGCAGGGCGTGGCGGTCGCGGAAGCAGCGACCCAGAAGGCGATTGCCTATGCCAATGAGCGCCGCCAGGGCAAGGCGGCGGACTATGCCGGTGCCGGCATGGCGCCGATCGTCCATCACCCCGATGTGCAGCGCAATCTCCTGACCATGAAGGCGCTGACGCAGATCGCGCGGGCGATCAGCTATTCCTGTGCTCATGCTATCGACATGGCGCGGGTTTCGGATGGTGATCAGGCGGCGCATTGGCGCGATCGGGCCAACCTGCTGACGCCGCTTGCCAAGGCCTTTTCGACCGATATCGGCGTCGAGGTCGCCTCGCTCGGCGTCCAGGTCCATGGCGGCATGGGTTTCATCGAGGAGACGGGGGCTGCGGCCCTCTACCGCGACGCCCGCATCGCGCCGATCTACGAGGGCACCAACGGCATCCAGGCGATCGATCTGGTGGCCCGAAAACTGCCGCTCGGCGGCGATGAGCATGTGCACGGCTTCATCGCCGGGCTTGCCGCTGTCGCCAATGCCGTGCGGACATCGAATCTCGAAGGGTTTGGCCGCACCGCCGATGCTCTCGACCGCGGGCTCGACGATCTGACGCAAGCGACGCGTTTCCTGCAAAAACTGTTGGCCGATGGCCGGACGGACGAGGCGCTTGCCGGCGCGACACCCTATCTCAGGCTCATCTCGCTTGCCGCCGGCGGCGCCTACCTGGCGCGGGGCGCCCTTGCCGATCAGGGCCGCGTCGCCCTTTGCCGCTTTTTCGCCGAAAACCTGCTCGGCGAGACAGGTGCCTTGAAGGGGCGCGTTGTCGACGGCGCCGCAAGCCTCGCCGCTGCCGGCAAGACATTGATTTCCGCTTGACGTTCACAAGGAAAGAACCGTGACAGACCATATCCTCGTCGAGCGCCAGGGCGCCATCCAGATCATCCGCATGAACCGCCCGGACAAGAAGAACGCGCTGACGCGCGCCATGTACGCCAGGATGTCGCAAACCTTGGCCGAAGGGGATGCGGATCCGGCAGTCCGCGTCCATGTCTTTCTCGGCGTGCCCGGGGCCTTCTCCTCCGGCAACGACCTCGCCGACTTCATGATCGTCGCCACGGGCGGCGAAGGCGGCACGGAAGTCTGGGATTTCCTGATGGCGCTGGCCAGGGTCGAAAAACCCATCGTCTCCGGGGTCGACGGCATTGCCGTCGGCATCGGCACCACGCTCAATTTGCACTGCGACCTGACTTTCGCCACGCCGCGCACCGTGTTCAGGACACCTTTCGTCGACCTTGGCCTTGTGCCCGAAGCAGGATCGAGCCTGCTGGCGCCGCGCATCCTGGGCCAGCAGGGCGCGTTCGCGCTGCTCGGCCTTGGCGAAGGCTTCTCGGCCGAACGCGCCAAGGCCGCCGGCCTGATCTACGAAGTGGTCGAGGGAGGAGCGCTGGAGGCGTCGGTTCTGGCGGCCGCCGGCCAGATCGCGGCCAAGCCGCCGCAGGCGCTCAGGATCGCGCGCGACCTGATGCGCGGGCCGCGCGAGCACCTCGTCGCTCGCATCGGCGAGGAAAGCGAGCATTTTCGCGAGCGGCTGAAATCGGATGAGGCACGCGCCGCGCTGACGGCATTCATGACCAGAAAGAAGAGCTGAGTCCTCTTCAGGGATAAAGCCGCGTCTTGTCCCAGCCGCCTCCGGCATTGCGCGAAAATACCATCCGGTCATGCAGCCGGAACGGCCTGTCGTGCCAGAACTCGATCGTCTTCGGCACGATGCGGAAACCCGACCAGTGTTTTGGGCGCGGAATCTCGCCGATGGCGTAGCGGGCCGTGTATTCGGCCACCGCCTTTTCCAGCGCGAACCGGCTTTCCAGCGGCCGCGACTGTTTCGAGGCCCAGGCGCCGATGCGGCTGCCGCGCGGCCGTGTTGCATAATAGGCGTCGGCTTCGGCATCGCTGACGATCTCCACCGGCCCGCGCACGCGCACCTGGCGGCGCAGCGATTTCCAGTGGAAGCACATCGCCGCCTTCATGCTGCCCAGGATCTCCCGGCCCTTGGCGCTTTCGAAATTCGTGTAGAACACAAAGCCGCTCTCATCGAAGCCCTTGAGCAGCACCATCCGCACATCCGGCATGCCCTCGGCATCGACGGTTGCCAGCGCCACGCCGTTGGGGTCGTTCATTTCGCTTTTGGTGGCGTCGTCCAGCCATGCGGCAAAAAGGCGAAACGGCTCTGGGGCCTCGGTAAAGTCACCGCTTGTTAACTCAGTCTCACTCATAGTTTTTCTCAAATTTTCACCAAGCAGGGGAGGTTGCCGATTGTTGCGTATCGCGCAAGCTTTTGACAGCAGGCAAGGCAGCCTATTTGCTTCAGCCAGCGCCAAAGCCGCGATCGTGATGATTGCCTTGCCGCTTGCCGCCTGTGGCGCGGGCGGCTTCAGCCTGCAAAAAGCCGAGGTCGATCGCTCGATCCTGACCGGCAGCATTTCGGCTCCAGCCGCGCCGGCCGATTCGGACCGCGATTCCGACCAGACGACGATCGGCAACGCGGTGTCCTCCGCCGACATCGAGCAGCTCGGCGGTCAGGCCGTGCCGTGGGCCAATGCCGGTACGGGTTCGCGCGGCTCCATCACCGAACTGGCGGAATTGAAGGACGGGGGCCAGACCTGCCGCCGCTTCAAGGCTTCGCGCGAAAGCTTTGACGGCGTTGCCATGTTCGCGGGCGAACTTTGCCTGGCCAGCGGCGGCGGCTGGCGCATGCAGGACTTCAGGACGCTTTGATCTTCCGCCTTTGAAATAACGTCCAGCACTGGAATTTCTTCCTATGCGAGCGCATATAAAAGGCGACTATGGACTCACTCTTTCTCCAGGGCAAGAAGCATGCGCGACCCTTATGAGGTGCTGGGCGTTGCAAAGAACGCATCGGCCAAGGACATAAAATCGGCGTACCGCAAACTCGCCAAGAAGCATCATCCGGACCAGAATCCGAATGATCCCAAGGCGAAGGACCGTTTTGCCGCGGCCAATCAGGCCTATGAAATCGTCGGCGACGAGAAGACTCGCGCCGCTTTCGATCGCGGCGAGATCGACGCCGACGGCAAGCCGCGTTTCCAGGGCTTCGAGGGCGCCCCCGGTGGTGGTGACCCCTTCGCCGGTTTTCGCCGCCAGCAGCAGGGAGCCGGCGGTTCGCGGTTCGAGTTCCGCTCCGGACGCCCTGGCGGCGATCCGTTCGACGGCAACAGCGATATCTTCAGCCAGATTTTTGGCGACGTCTTCTCCGGCTCGCGCGGCGCCGGCCAAAGCGGGGCAGGAATGGGTGACCGCCGCCAGCCGGCAACCGCCGCCGACCTCAATGTCACGCTCGACATCACCATCGAGGAAGCGGCGAACGCTGAAAAGGTCACGGCGATGTTCCCCGACGGCCGCAAGGTGGCGGTCAAGCTGCCGGCCTATGTCGAGGACGGGCAGACCATACGGCTGAAGGGGCAGGGCGAGCAGGGGCCGGGCCAGCCCGGCGACGCCTTGGTCAAGATCCGCTTCCGCCGGCATCCGCGCTACCGCCTGGACGGCCGCGACCTGCATGCCGATTTGCCGGTGGAGCTGGCCGATGCCGTGCTTGGCGCCAAGGTGGCCGTCGAAACGCCGACCGGCAAGCTCGCGGTCAACGTTCCCGCCTGGTCGAGCTCGGACAAGGTCCTGCGCCTGAAGGGCAGGGGCCTTCCGGAAAAGGCCGGCGGCCACGGTGATCTCTACGCCCATGTGCGCATCATGCTGCCGGAAGGCGGCGACAGCGCGCTCGAAGGGCTGTTGCGCAGCCAAAAAGGCTGATTGGCGGCTCTTGTCCCCCGAACTGTCCCGTTTGAGCGCTTGAAGGGGCTCTGTGCCTGTGCGATAGGGCTCTCCACAAATAAGAAATCTTGCGGAGAGCACGCATATGGCGGGTGGACAGGGCCTGATGGCCGGCAAACGCGGCCTGATCCTCGGCGTCGCCAACAACAGGTCGATCGCCTATGGCATCGCCAAGGCATGCGTCGACCACGGCGCCGAGATCGCGCTGACCTATCAGGGTGAAGCGTTCAAGAAGCGGGTCGAGCCACTGGCTGCGGAACTCGGCGCCTTTGTCGCCGGCCATTGCGATGTGACTGATCCGGCGAGCCTCGACGAGGTCTTCGCAAATGTCGCCAATCATTGGGGAAAGCTCGACTTTCTCGTCCATGCCATCGCTTTTTCCGACAAGGACGAACTGACCGGCCGCTATGTCGAGACGACGCGCGATAATTTCCTGCGCACGATGGATATTTCGGTCTATTCCTTCACCACCATCGCCAAGCGCGCCGAGGCGCTGATGACCGATGGCGGTTCGCTTTTGACGCTGACCTATTACGGCGCCGAAAAGGTGATGCCGCATTACAACGTCATGGGCGTAGCCAAGGCCGCACTCGAGGCCAGCGTGCGTTACCTCGCCGTCGATCTCGGGGCCAGGAAGATCCGCGTCAACGCGATCTCGGCGGGCCCGATCAAGACGCTGGCCGCTTCCGGCATCGGTGATTTCCGCTACATCCTGAAGTGGAACGAATACAATTCGCCGCTGAAGCAGACGGTCACCCAGGAAGAGGTCGGCGATTCCGGCGTCTATTTCCTGTCCGACCTGTCGCGCGGCGTCACCGGCGAAGTGCATCATGTCGATTCCGGCTATCACGTCGTCGGCATGAAGGCGGTTGACGCACCCGATATTTCGACGGTCAAGGATTAACTCCCTCCGCCTATCCTCCGCCCAGGCCCAGGCCCGACCTCCGGAAGACCTGATGTACCCGCTGGTTTATATCGTGCGCCACGGCCAGACCGCGTGGAATGCCGAATTCCGGCTTCAGGGGCAGGCCGATACCGACATCAACGCGCTCGGCCGCGAGCAGGCGAGCGCAAACGGGCATCGGCTGGCTGACCTGATCTCCAATCCCGCAGAGTTCGATTTCGTCGCCAGCCCGATGCGGCGCACGCGCGAGACCATGGAGCGCATTCGCGCCGCCATGAAGCTCGACCCCGCTGCCTATGGGACCGATCCCCGCCTTGTTGAAGTGAATTTCGGCGACTGGCAGGGTTTCACCTTTGCCGAGCTGGAGACACAATTTCCGGGTGCGAGCAGGACGCGTGCGCTGGACAAATGGAACTTTCAGCCGCCGGGCAAGGATGCCGAGAGCTACCAGATGCTGCTCGAACGGGTAAAGCCGTGGTTCGACGCGCTCGAGCGCCAGACAGTCTGCGTGACACATGGCGGCGTCATGCGCACCTTGTTTCGCTTCGTGCTTGACATGGCCGAGGACGATGCGGCGAAGCTGGCGATACCGCAGGACCGCGTGCTCAAGCTGGAAGGCGACAGCCTGAGGTGGCTTTAGGCTCCCGGCACGATCCAGGAAGGCTCATGCAGACTGCCGGTTGCAGGTGCATAAAACGGCTGCAACGGCTCAACAAACGCCGAACAGCCGATTTGCATTGGAAGCCTAGTTGGAGTCGCTGTCCGGCAACTGCATATCGGTGACGACGTTTTCGCCATTGGTCACGTCATACGCGATGACGATATCCATGCCGGGCTTCAGCGCGTCGAGATCGGTTTCCGCATTCAGCTTGTAGGATTTGCCGTCGTCCAGCGTCAGGGTCAGCGCGTCCTTGTCGATCTTCTTGATCAGGCCTTCGGTCTGCCCGGCGAAAGCGGCGGTGCAAAGCAGGAATGTGGCGGCAACAGCGCCAATCAGGGTACGCATCATCGTCCTCTTTGGTATTGCGCCGGCATGGGTAGCGGCGGATCCTCAACGGCGAATGGAACAGAGCAGAAACCAATCGAATGTGTCAAAACTAAATCCGAAGATCACGGTTTGACCCCTGTGGAAAACGCCAATAGAAGGCAGGCTTCAGTCGGCTCCGATGCCGGGCAAGGCACTTTGCGATGTCTCACAACACGTTCGGCCATCTTTTCCGCGTCACCACCTGGGGCGAAAGCCATGGAGCCGCATTGGGCTGCGTGGTCGACGGCTGCCCACCCGGCATCCGCTTCACGCGTGACGAAATCCAGGCCGAACTCGACAAGCGCCGGCCCGGCCAGTCGCGCTTCGTCACGCAGCGCCGTGAACCTGACGAAGTGAAGGTGCTGTCGGGCTTTATCCTTGACGATGACGGCGAGACGATGATCTCGACAGGTACGCCGATCTCCATGCTGATCGAAAATGTCGACCAGCGCTCGAAGGACTATGGCGAGATCGCCCGCCAGTACCGGCCGGGCCATGCGGACTACACCTATGACGTCAAATACGGTGTGCGCGACTATCGCGGCGGCGGCCGATCCTCGGCGCGCGAGACAGCGGCTCGGGTCGCGGCCGGAGCCCTTGCCCGCAAGGTCGTGCCGGGCATGGTCGTGCGCGGGGCGCTGGTATCGATGGGCGAGAAGTCGATCGACCGCGCCAACTGGAACTGGAATTTCATCGGCGACGCGGATAATCCGTTCTTCACGCCTGATCCGGCGTCCGTTCCGGTCTTTACCCGATATCTCGACGGCATCCGCAAGGCGGGTTCCTCCGTCGGCGCCGTGATCGAGATCGTCGCCGACGGCGTTCCGGCCGGCCTCGGCGCGCCGATCTACGCAAAGCTCGACCAGGATATCGCGTCAGGCCTGATGTCGATCAACGCCGTCAAGGGCGTCGAGATCGGCAACGGCTTCGAGGCCGCCCGTATCACCGGCGAACAGAATGCCGACGAGATGCGCATCGGCAATGACGGCCAGCCGGTGTTCCTGTCCAACAATGCCGGCGGCATCCTTGGCGGCATCTCGACCGGCCAGGCGATCATCGCCCGCTTCGCCGTCAAGCCGACTTCCTCCATCCTGACGCCACGGAAGTCGATCGACAAGGACGGCAACGACGTCGAAGTGATGACCAAGGGCCGTCATGACCCCTGTGTGGGCATTCGCGCCGTACCGATCGGCGAGGCGATGGTTGCCTGCGCCATCGCCGACCATTATCTGCGGCACCGAGGACAGACAGGTAAGGAAGGCAGTAGGGCAGTAGGGCAGTAGGGCAGTATGGCAGTATGTTAAGCTGCCCGCGAGACGAGCAATTTTTCCTTTCCCCTACTGCCTTACTGCCCTATTCCCCTACTCCCTTGCGAGCGAAGCGAGCATTCCATGTCTTACGACCAGAAGAAGATCGTCGAAGCAATCCGGGCCTTCGAGCGTGGCGAGATCGTCGTCGTCATGGATGATGACGGGCGCGAGAACGAGGGCGACCTGATCGTCGCCGCCGTCCATTGCACACCGGAAAAGATGGCCTTCATCGTGCGGAACACTTCGGGCATCGTCTGCACGCCGATGCCGCGCGAGGAGGCCAAGCGCCTCAACCTTGCGCCGATGGTCGCCGACAATGATTCAGCGCACACCACAGCCTTCACCGTCAGCGTCGATTTCAAGCATGGCACCACGACAGGCATTTCCGCCGACGACCGCACGCTGACCGTGCGCAATCTCGCCAATGGCAATGTCGGCGCCTCCGATTTCGTCCGCCCCGGCCACATCTTCCCGCTCATCGCGCGCGAAGGCGGCGTGCTTATGCGTTCGGGCCATACCGAGGCGGCCGTCGATCTGTGCAAGCTCGCCGGCCTGCCGCCGATCGGCGTGATCTCGGAACTGGTCAATGATGACGGCACCGTCAAACGCGGCCCGCAGGTCGCGGCTTTTGCCGAGGAACATGGCCTCAAGCAGGTTTCTGTCGCCGACCTCATTGCTTACCGGCAACGCAAGGAAACGCTGGTCGAACGCGTTGCTTGCTCCGAGATCGACACGCTCGGCGGCAAGGCGCAGGTCTTCACCTACACGCTGCCCTGGGATTCCATGCATCATGTCGCCGTCGTCTTCGGCGACATCCGCGATGGGGAAGAGGTGCCTGTGCGTCTCCACTCCGAGGACGTGGTGACCGACGTCTTCGGCACCAGCCATCGGCTGGACGGCATCATGAAGGCGATGGGCGAGCGCAAGCGCGGCGTCATCGTCTATCTGCGAGAGGGCTCGGTCGGCGTCGCCCACCAGGAACGCAACCGGCCTGCGAGCGGCGACCGCGAGGATCACGAAGAGGCGCGCCGCCGCGAGAATGAATGGCGCGAGATCGGGCTCGGTGCTCAGATCCTGAAGGATCTCGGCATTTCCTCGATCAATTTGATCGCCTCGCGCGAGCGCCACTATGTCGGCCTTGAAGGTTTTGGCATCCATATCGCCAAGACCGAGATTCTCTGAAGTTCGACGGCGGCAGTAGCGTCCGATCCGCTGAACCGGACGCGTCATGGATCATTCCGCGGCAACGACGGCCGCTTCACACCCATCCAGCTCGCATTTGTGAGTGGCAAGGCTGCGTTGGCCGAGCAGCACCGTGACCAGCGCGATGCCGCCCGCGACCACCGAGACCCAGAACCCGTTCTGGGCGCCGAACGCATCCACCACGGCGCCGGCGGCGAAAGAGCCCAGCGCCATGCCGATGCCGATTCCCGTTGTCACCCAGGTGATGCCCTCGGTCAGCATCGCTTCCGGCACATGCCGTTCGATCAGGCCAAATGCTGTGATGAAAGTCGGCGAGATCGCCACGCCGCTGATGAAGACGGTCACCGCCAGCAGCGGCACGCTGTCGGCGGTGAGCGGCAAAAGCGTGCTGACCGCGATGATCGCGACCGCCACGGCCAGCTGGCGCTGTAGCGGCGTCTTGAGGTTGAGTGCGCCGACCACGATGCCCAACACGAACGATCCCAGCGCATAAACGCCGATCACCAGGCTTGCGGCACCGGCTTGGCCGAACTCCTTGGTGATCGCCACGGTGCTCACTTCCGTCGTCGCGAAGGTCGCGCCGATGAAGATCAGGGCGAAGGTGATGATCTGTACCGGCCGCAGGCGGATCGCCGAGCCGGCCGAACCATGGTCCGCCGGCCGCACTCTTGGTTCGGTCGATCGCTGCAGAATGAACGCTATGGAGCCCAAGGCGAGAAACAAAGTGCTCGCCAGCATGCCTGCTTCCGGAAACAGCGCCGCACTGAGGCCCACCGACAGCGACGCACCGGCGATATAGACCAGCTCGTCGGCCGCCGATTCGAAGGCGAAGGCGGTGTTCATCTCCGGCCGGCCGCGAAAAAGCTCGGTCCAGCGCGCGCGCACCATTGCCGGCATGCTGGGCATGGCCGCGGCCAGCAGCGCCGACACGAACAATGTCCATACCGGCCAATCCTGGTTGGCCGACGCAATCAGCAGCAGGAATGCCGCCACGGAGACGATGGTGGTGGGCACGACGATCCGTGTCTGGCCGAGGCGGTCGACCAGCCTGGAGATCTGCGGCGCCAGGAAAGCGTTGGCCAGCGCGAATGTCGCCGAGACGGCACCCGCCAGCCAGTATTCGCCACGCGTCTGCGACAGCATCGCCACGATGCCGATCGGCGCCATGGCGATCGGCAGGCGCGCCATGAAGCCGGCAGCGGCAAAGCCCTTGGCGCCAGGGGATCGAAAGATCTCGGAGTAGGGATTTTGCATGGTCCGTTCCTCGACAAAAGGCGATTCGGAAATTACATACGATGCGTATGAACACTAGATAGATCATACGCTGCGTATGTCAATTGGCATACGGAACGTATGTGCATAAGGCCAGAAGAAATGCACAAGCCTCGCAAGGAAATGATCGCCGAAACCCGCGCCAAATTGATTGCCGCGGCCCGGCATGCCTTCGGAACGATCGGCTATGCCGAAGCGTCGATGGACGATTTCACCGCATCGGCAGGACTGACGCGCGGTGCGCTCTATCATCATTTCGGCCACAAGAAGGGGCTCTTGCAGGCGGTCATCGCCGAGATCGACGCCGAGATGGCGGCACGGGTGAATGAGGTTGCAGCGAAAGCACCGACCCGCTGGCAAAGCTTCGTCGACGAATGCACGAGCTACATCGAAATGGCGCTGGAGCCGGAAATCCAGCGCATCATGTTCCGGGACGGTCCGGCCGTGCTGGGGGACCCCGCGCAATGGCCGAACGCCAATGCCTGCGTCGCTTCCATGACCGATCATCTGACGATGCTGCAAGGGGACGGGGTGGTGGTCCCAAGCGTCGACCCTGAGACCGCGGCGCGGCTAATCAACGGGGCGAGCAGTCAGGCGGCGCAGCGGATCGCCAATTCGAACGACCCGGAAGCGACATCAAAGACCGTGGTAGCGGCATTCAAGCAACTGCTCGAAGGATTGTTGAGGAAGGATACCGGAGCCGCCTGAAGGCGGATAGCCGAGGTGCTTCCAGGTTCAGATGCTCAGGACAAGGCGCAGGCCGCCGGCAGCGCTGCGCATGCCGTGTCGGCAATCAAATCAAGGGTTTGCCAGATTTTTCCCGTGTTGCCGCCTTGAGGCGGGCGATCGTTGACTTGAGCGGCACTTCGCCCTGTCCGCAAAACGTCTCGCTCATGATCAGCTCGGGCAGCGGCAGTCGTCGACCCCAGCCATGTGTTTCGAGGTCCGGTTTCGGCGCGAACTCGGAGACGCGGCCGACACAGAGATAGGCCACCGGCGTCACATGCTCGGGAATCGACAGAAGGTCTTTCAACGCCTGCGCCTCGATAATGCTGACCCAGCCGACCCCGACCCCTTCGGCGCGTGCCGCCAGCCAGAAATTCTGCACCGCGCAGACCGTGCTGTAGAGATCCATCTCGGGATTGTGCCAGCGTCCCAGCGGTGAACCCTGTGAGCGTCGCCGGTCGCAGGTGATGCAGATATTGAGCGCGCTTTCGCAGATGCCTTCCAGCTTGAGCTTGCGGTAGAGCGCCCGCCGCTCTTCCTCGATAGCGGGCAATTCCTGCTCGCGCGCCGCCAGGAACAGGGCGCGCACCTGTTCCCGTCGTTCGGTGCCACGAATGACGATGAAATTCCATGGCTGCATGAAGCCGACCGATGGCGCGTGATGGGCGGCAAGCAGCAGCCGCGCCAGCACCTCGTCATCGACGGCCTCTGATGTAAAATGGCTGCGGACATCGCGCCGCGTGAACATGGCGCGGTAGACCGCATCGCGCGCCATCTGGTCGAATCCGTCACCCACGGGGATGGTCATCTCGTCCGGCATCGCTTGTCCCCTTGCGATTGCAATCAACTGCCGTCCGCCTGACCATGCGGATGACGATGCCTGCCAGGCCGGTCTTCTGGCTCGGGATCAACCCGCATCCGGCGCCTTCCCGTCATCGACAGTGGCATTTACCGGCGCGGTCCCCCTTACAGCGTTGGGCACGCCACGGTATCAAACCGTGTTCCCGATTCTCCCGCTCGCGGCGGGCACCAGGCAGTGGCCGGGACTTTACGACGAAGCCTCCGCGCCGCCAATCGCCCGCGGCGACGCGAATGGACGCAGGCGCGATTTTCCCCAGCCATCAGGCCGCAACGCATGGCCATCGCCGCGCCGGGGCACTAGATAGGGAGCATGGCCACTCGTCTCTACACCCATCCGATCTTCCTCGAGCACATCACGCCACCCGGCCATCCGGAGCGGCCGGACCGCTTGCGCGCCATCGAGCGCGTGCTCGACGAGGAGGCTTTTGCCGCGCTCGACCGCCTCGAGGCGCCACAAGGCGACGAGGCCACCATTCTCTATGCGCATCCCGGGGATTTCGTCGAGCGGGTACGCGCCGCCATTCCCGAGACGGGCATCGCCCGCATCGATGCCGACACAACGGCCAGCCCGAAGAGCTGGCAAGCGGCGATCACCGCGATCGGCGCCGCCAATGCCGCCGTCGACGACGTCTTTGCCGGCAGGGCAGACAACGTTTTCGTCGCCGCCCGGCCGCCCGGCCATCATGCGGAGAAAGCGACGGCAATGGGCTTCTGCCTGTTCAACACGGCGGCCATCGCCGCACGTTATGCACAGCGCAAACACGATATCGAACGTGTCGCCATCGTCGACTGGGACGTGCATCACGGCAACGGCACGCAGGATATTTTCTGGGACGATCCGTCCGTGCTTTATTGTTCGACCCACCAGATGCCGCTCTACCCGGGCACCGGAGCAAAGAACGAAACCGGCGCCGGCAACATCATCAACGCGCCGCTTGCGCCGCAGACCGGCAGCGAGGCGTTCCGCGACGCCTTCCTGTCGCGCGTGCTGCCCTCGCTCGACAATTTTGCACCCGACCTGATCATTATTTCGGCCGGCTTCGACGCGCATCATCGCGACCCACTGGCCGAGATCAACCTGACCGAGGATGATTTCGACTGGGCCACCGGCCAACTCATGCAGCGCGCGGCGCGCCACAGCGGCAACCGGCTCGTCAGCCTGCTCGAGGGCGGCTACGATCTGCAAGGATTGGCATTTTCGGTCGCCGCCCATGTCGGGCGACTGATGAAAGGATGAATGATGGCTGGTGAAACCAACGAAGACGTCAAGGCGATGAGCTTCGAACAGGCTCTCGACGCGCTGGAGAAGATCGTCGATGATCTGGAGCGTGGCGATGTGCCGCTCGACCAGTCGATCAGGATCTACGAGCGCGGCGAGGCGCTGAAGGTGCATTGCGACCGGCTGCTCAAGGCGGCCGAGGACAAGGTGGAGAAGATCAGGCTGTCCCGCGACGGCAAGCCGATCGGGACGGAGCCGCTGGACGCGGATTGAGGCATGCAGCCGTCTCTCTGGTTTTTGACACGATCATGATTGAGGATAGAACGCGTCCCGATTGAAACGGCTCCAGGACAAGAGGAGATACGGAAGCGATGTGCAGAAACATCAAGACCCTGTTCAATTTTGATCCGCCGGCAACCGATGACGAGGTGCGCGATGCAGCCCTTCAGTTCGTCCGCAAGCTGAGCGGAACGACGCGGCCCTCGAAGCAGAACCAGCATGCCTTCGACCATGCCGTCGAGGCTATCGCGGCGTCGGCGCGCGAGCTTCTCGATTCGCTTGAAACCAACCAGCATCCGCGCAATCGCGAGGAGGTTGCGGCCAAGCTGCGGGCGAAGGCGGCGATCCGCTTTGCCTGATCTGCCCAAAGCAGCCATCGACCGCTGACAAGGAGAGTTCATGAGCTTCTTCCCCGGGAAGGACCCCGAAATAGGCGACGCCTTTGCCAGCGACCAGATCGAATTGATGGTCATTCCGAACGCCAAGGACATTGGCGGTTTTCAGGTTCGCCGTGCCTTGCCGACCGCCAGAAGGCGGCTGGTCGGTCCCTTCATCTTCTTCGACCGCATGGGGCCTGCCATCCTGCGCGCCGGTCAGGCGCTCGACGTCCGGCCGCATCCGCATATCGGCCTGTCGACGGTCACCTACCTGTTCGATGGCAGGATCAGGCATCGCGATTCGCTCGGCACCGAAATGGTGATCGAGCCGGGTGACGTGAACCTGATGACCGCCGGCCGCGGCATCGTCCATTCGGAGCGCACGCCGGAAGAACTGCGTGGCGCGCCGATGTCGGTCTCGGGCCTGCAGACATGGCTGGCGCTGCCGGACGGCAAGGAGGAAGTGGCGCCGGTGTTCGAGAACACCGCTGTCGCGCGGCTTCCCGACATTGACGCGGAAGGCGTCGGTGGCCGCGTCGTCATCGGCGATTTCCAGGGGCTGCGTTCCCCGGTGCGGGCCGATTCCGAGACGCTTTACGCTGACCTCAGGCTGGCGCCGGGCGCCAGCGTCAAAATCCCGGCCGACGCGGAAGAACGCGCCATCTACACGCTGGAAGGCGAGGTCTCGATTTCCGGCGACGTGTTTCCGGCCGAACGGCTGCTGGTGTTCCGGCCCGGCGACGAGATCGTCGTAGCCTCACAGGCCGGTGCCCATTTCATGCTGTTCGGCGGCGCCTCGCTGGGCTCGAAGCGCTACATCTGGTGGAATTTCGTCTCGTCCTCCAAGGAGCGCATCGAACAGGCCAAGCAAGAATGGAAGACCGGCCGCTTCGACATCGTTCCCGGCGATGAGAAAGAGTTCATTCCACTGCCGGAAGGCTGAGGAAATCGACGACAGGGCCGTGCCTTCCGCGTCATTTGACAGGCATTTACTTTCGCCTGACGGCGGCCTATCCCCCGCATGAACAGAAGCCTGGGCCTACCCGTGAACGCAACGCCGCATACGCCGCTTCTCGACAAGGTCCGCATCCCGGCCGAGCTGCGCACGCTTTCCGAAAGCGAATTGCCGCAACTGGCATCGGAGCTTCGCCTCGAACTGATCGACGCGGTGTCGCACACCGGCGGTCATCTCGGCGCCGGGCTTGGCGTTGTCGAACTGACCGTGGCGCTGCATTATGTCTTCAACACGCCCGATGACCGGCTGATCTGGGATGTTGGCCACCAGGCCTATCCGCACAAGATCCTGACCGGGCGCCGCGATCGCATCCGCACCTTGCGCCAGGAGGGCGGCCTCTCCGGCTTCACCCGCCGCACAGAGAGCGAATACGATCCGTTTGGCGCCGCCCACTCCTCGACGTCGATATCGGCCGGCCTGGGCATGGCGGCGGCCCGCGATCTTGCCGGCGGCCGCAACAATGTCATCGCCGTCATCGGCGACGGCGCCATGTCGGCCGGCATGGCCTACGAGGCGATGAACAATGCCGGCGCGCTCGATGCCCGCCTGATCGTCATTCTCAACGACAACGACATGTCGATTGCGCCGCCGACCGGCGCCATGAGCGCCTATCTGGCGCGCCTGGCCTCTGGCAAGGCCTATGTCGGCCTGCGTGACTTCGGCAAGAAACTGACCTCGTATCTTGGCAAGCGTGCCGATCGCGCCATCACCAGGGCCGTCGAGCACGCGCGCGGCTACGTGACCGGCGGCACGCTATTCGAGGAGCTCGGCTTCTACCACATCGGCCCGATCGACGGTCATAATCTGGACCATCTGATCCCGGTGCTGAAAAATGTCCGTGATAATGGCAAGGGCCCGGTGCTGATCCATGTCGTCACCCAGAAGGGCAAGGGCTACGCGCCGGCGGAGGCCGCGGCCGACAAATATCACGGCGTCAACAAGTTCGACGTGATCACCGGCGCGCAGGCCAAGGCTCCGGCCAACGCGCCGGCTTACACCAAGGTGTTCGCCGAAAGCCTGATCCGGGAGGCCCAGGAGGACGAGCGCATCGTCGCCGTCACCGCCGCCATGCCGGGCGGCACCGGGCTTGACCTGTTCGGCGAAGTGTTTCCGGCCAGGACCTTCGATGTAGGCATCGCCGAGCAGCATGCGGTGACGTTCGCGGCCGGCCTCGCCACCGAAGGCTACAAGCCGTTCGCGGCGATCTATTCCACCTTCTTGCAACGTGCCTACGACCAGGTCGTGCACGACGTGGCGATCCAGAAATTGTCGGTGCGCTTCCCGATCGATCGCGCCGGCTTCGTCGGCGCCGACGGCGCCACCCATTGCGGCGCCTTCGACACCACCTTCCTGGCCTCCCTGCCGGGCTTCGTCGTCATGGCGGCGGCCGACGAGGCGGAACTGCGCCACATGGTGCGCACGGCGGCAACCTACGATGACGGCCCGATCGCCTTCCGCTATCCGCGCGGCAATGGCGTCGGCGTCGACATGCCCGATCGCGGCTCGGTGCTCGAAATCGGCAAGGGCCGCATCGTCAGGGAAGGCAGCAAGGTGGCGCTCCTGTCCTTCGGCACGCGCTTGCAGGATTGCTTGGTCGCGGCCGAGGAACTGGGCGCGGCCGGGCTTTCGACCACCGTCGCCGATGCCCGCTTCGCCAAGCCGCTCGATGTGGACCTGATCCGCCGGCTGGCCCGCTCGCATGAGGTTCTGGTCACGGTGGAGGAGGGCGCCATCGGCGGCTTCGCCAGTCACGTTTTGCAGTTCCTCGCCCATGAGGGCCTGCTGGAAAGCGGCCTGAAAGTGCGCCCGCTTGTGCTGCCGGACGTGTTTGCCGACCACGCCAAGCCGGAAAAGATGTATGCCGATGCCGGTCTCGATGCCGCCGGCATCGTCCATACGGTTTTCACCGCCCTCGGGCAGGCGGTCCGCGCCCAGCGCGCCTGAATCAAAGTCTCAAACCTCTGGATCGGTTTGTCGGCTATTTGTAATAACACATTGTTTACGCTGCTGTTTGGCGGTTTGATTACCGTGTCTCTTGGTCATTTTTGAACGGCGCCCTGCTAGATCCGCATCAGGCAGGGAGACAATTGGAATGAGGACGTTTCTGTACGGCACGGCCGTTTTAGCCGTGATGGTCGTACCGGCTGCCGCAGAGACGCGATACGACCGTAATCTCGAAAGGGCGGCCGCGGGTATAGTCGCCGGCAAGATGGGCGATATCAGGGGCGGCTTTTCCTACAAGCAGGTGCCGCAACTGGTGCCGGACGCCGCGCCAGTGCCGGCTGTCCCGGTCGAGCATTCACGTGAGCAGGCGTCAGGCAACGGGGATGACGGCCTGTCTCCCGCCGTCGAGCGCCAGGTGCCGCGCGCCACATTTTAGCCCAGCCATTGCTAAAACCACATGTCGCGCACGCAACGGCCGTCGCGTGGAAGATCGTCATAGGCATCGAGACCGTCGAAATGGTCGATCGGCAGATCGGCGACGGCCTCCGGCGGCGCCAGCCGCACATTGACGGCGATGCGTGTTCGACCGAAAGCATCGGCGCGCAATCCGCGCCAGGCCAGCACGCAGGCACAGGCCGGGCAAAACAGGATTTCCAGCGAAGGCGTGCCCTTTTCGGTGCGCCTGTAGCTTCTCGTCGGCCCCGCGACGCGGATCCGTTCATCGACATAGTCGTAGGCCCAGAGCACGCCGTAGCGGCGACAAAGCGTGCAGTTGCAGGCTGTGATCGACCCAGGATCGCCTTCCAGCGTCCAGTGCGTCGCGCCACAGTGACAGGTTCCGGTCAGCACTTTCGACTTCCCCGTATAGACAGCAACCCCATTGTGCCGGCCCGCCGCGACGCTCGCAAGCCGCGTAGCGGCCTGACGCCCCCCATGCTTGCGATGATGTTTCTTGTTCCCCGCCCAATGTCCTTGCCTTCGCAGCGCGCATTCGCCATGAAGGCCGATGAACTCGCCCCTGCCAGCCAGCACCCGCCAGCGGCTCGACGACCTGCTCGTCCAGCGCGGGCTGTTTGCCAGCCGCTCACGTGCCCGCGACGCCGTCGAGCGCGGCACGGTGACGGTCGATGGCGCCATTGCCCGCAAGCCTGGTCAGAACGTTTCTCCGCAATGCCTTGTTGTCGTCGATGATCCGGCCCAGGGCTATGTCTCGCGCGCGGCGTTGAAACTGATCGCCGGGCTCGACCATTTCGGCCTCGACCCTGCCGGCCGCGAGGCGCTCGATATCGGCGCCTCGACCGGCGGATTCACCCAAGTGCTGCTCGAACGCGGCGCGACCCATGTCACGGCGATCGATGTCGGTCACGGCCAGATGCATCCCGATATCGGCAATGACGCGCGCGTGACGGTCATCGAAGGGCTGAACGCCCGCGATCTCTCGGCCGCCGATCTTGGCGGCCGCGATCCGCACTTCGTCGTCTCCGACGTCAGTTTCATTTCCCTGAAGCTGGCATTGCCGCCCGCGCTCGCCGTTGCGAAGCCTGGTGCCGCCGCGGTCTTTCTGGTCAAGCCGCAATTTGAAGCAGGCCGCGAAGCGATCGGCAAGGGCGGTTTGCTGAAAGATTCCCGTGGCGTCGCCGACGTGGCGCATCTGCTCAGAGACTGGCTGGACGCCGTTCCAGGCTGGCGCGCGCTCGGCCTGCATCCGTCGCCGATCGAAGGGAGCGACGGCAATCGCGAATTCCTGCTCGGCGGGGTCAAGGACCGATGAGCGCACGCTTCACCATCGGCAAGCTCGGCGCGCAGGGTGACGGCGTCGCCGAGACCGAGACCGGAGAGGTCTTCATCCCGTTCACGCTGCCGGGCGAAACCGTCACCGCCGCGCGCGAAAGGGATCGCGCCGCGCTGATGGCGCTGATCGAGGCCTCGCCCCTGCGCATCGAACCCGCCTGCCGCCATTTCGGCGAGTGCGGCGGCTGCGCCCTCCAGCATCTGGAGGCGCAAGCCTATCAGCAGTGGAAGCGCGAGAAGGTCGTGCATGCGCTGAGGGGCATCGATTGCGAAATAGGCGGTCTGGTTGCCTGCGCGCCGCACACGCGCCGCCGCGTCGTGCTCGCCGCCAGGCGCACCGAAACAGGCATGCTGCTCGGCTTCAACCGCCATCTGTCGCCGGAAACCATTTCCATCTCCGAATGCCCGATCTCGCTGCCCGGGATCGTCGGCGCGCTCGACGGCTTGAGGGCGCTCGCCGAATTGATCTGCGCCACCCCGAAATCGTTCCGGATGGCGGTCACCGTGACGGGTTCCGGCCTCGACGTGGCGGTGCATGAATCGGGCAAGCTCGGCGAAAACCAGCGACGCGTCGCTTCCAATTTTGTCATTGCGCAGGGCTTTGCCAGACTGTCCATCGATGACGAGATCATCATCGAGCCGAAGAAGCCTGTCGTCATGTTCGGCAGCGTTGCCGTCGCGGTGCCGCCGGGCGCCTTCCTGCAGGCAACGGAGGCAGCCGAACGGACCATGGCCGATATCGTCGGCGGACATTTGAAACGTGCCAAAAAAATTGCCGATCTCTTCGCCGGCTGCGGCAGCTTCGCCCTGCGGTTGGCCGCGAGATCGGAAGTGCATGCGGTGGAAGGCGATGCGGCCGCGCTTTCGGCGCTCGATCGGGGTTCACGCTTCGCCACCGGCCTGAAACGCGTGACCGGCGAGCGCCGAGATCTGTTCCGCCGTCCGCTGACGTTCAAGGAGTTGAACGCCTTTGATGGCGTTGTCTTCGATCCGCCCCGCGCGGGCGCCGAGGATCAGTCGAAGCAGATCGCCCGCTCGGATGTTCCATTCGTTGCCGCGGTCTCCTGCAACCCGGTGACGCTCGCGCGGGATTTGCGCATCCTCATCGACGGCGGCTACGCGGTGAAAAGCGTGACGCCGATCGACCAGTTTCTGTGGTCGCCCCATGTCGAGGCTGTTGCCTTGCTGGAGAAGCCGCGGAAAAGACGCTAGGCGCTTAGCCCTGCTCAGCGAGACTGGCTGCGTCATGCAGTCTGCCCCCGAAATCCCGGCCAGGTTTATCGCTAAAGTTGTGGATCATCGCCACTGCAGTTGAATCTGCCCTCGAAAAAAGGCATAATCCAAATTGGGATAGGGGGAGAAGATGATTTCATCGGGACTTGTTGCCGAGATTTTTGGCTCGGCTCTCATCATGGCGCTCACCGGTGCGGTGCTCGCTTGGATCTTGAGAAAATTCACGCGTATGGGGCTGGTGCCATCCTATGCGCTTGGCGTCGCGGTCATGACGTTTGTCGGCGCTGCGCTCTATGTCTCCGGCCACGATGCAACCGTCGACTACCTGAGTGCAGGACCCAGTACGCGATCGGTGGCGTTGTCGGTTTCCTGATCCTGTACGCTACGTCGCGCCGGTCTGTGAGCAAGACCTAGCAGACTGCCCACGAGGCGGCTTCAAACCCGGGTGCCGCCGACCGTCATCTGGTCCATCCTGAGGTGCGGCTGGCCGACGCCGACCGGCACGCCCTGTCCGGCCTTGCCGCACATGCCGATGCCATTGTCGAGCTTCATGTCGTTGCCGATCATCGAAACGCGGTGCATGGCGTCGGGTCCGTTGCCGATCAGCATGGCGCCCTTGATCGGCTGCGTCACCTTGCCGTTCTCGATCATATAGGCTTCGGTGCAGCCGAACACGAATTTTCCCGACGTGATGTCGACCTGGCCGCCGCCGAAGGAGACGGCATAGATGCCGTTCCTGACCGAGGCGATGATCTCGTCCGGCTCCATGTCCCCCGATGTCATGTAGGTGTTGGTCATGCGCGGCATCGGCTGGTGCGCGTAGCCCTCGCGCCTTCCGTTGCCGGTGGCTCGCATGCCCATCAGCCGGGCGTTCTGGCGGTCCTGCATGTAACCGACCAGCTTGCCGTCCTCGATCAGCACGTTGCGCGCCGAAGGCGTGCCTTCATCGTCGACGGTGAGCGACCCGCGTCGTTCCGCGATCGTGCCGTCATCGACGACGGTGACGCCCTTTGCCGCCACCTGCTGGCCCATCAGTCCGGCGAAAGCTGAAGTTTTCTTGCGGTTGAAGTCGCCTTCCAGCCCGTGGCCGACGGCTTCGTGCAGCATGACGCCGGGCCAGCCGCTGGAGAGCACGATGTCGAAAGTGCCGGCCGGCGCCGGTACGGCTTCGAGATTGACCAGCGCCTGACGCAGCGCCTCCTTGGCGGCATGCTTCCAGCTGTCCTCGACGAGGAAGTCACCGAACGCCTTGCGTCCGCCCATGCCGTAGGAGCCGCTTTCCTGGCGGTCGCCGTCGCCGACCACCACGGACACGTTCACCCTGACCAGCGGCCGGATGTCACGCACCACCTGCCCGTCGGCACGCACGATCTCGACATGCTGCCATGACGAGGTCAGCGATGCCGAGACCTGGCGCACGCGCGGATCCTCGGCACGCAGCCAAGCGTCGATTTCCTGCAACAGCTTCGCCTTGGCCTCGAAGGAAGGCGAGGGGATCGGGTTCTCATCGCCATAGAGATGGCGGTTGGTGCGGGCGGGCGCGGCGGCAAGCGTTCCGGAATAGCCGCCCTTGACGGTCGAGACGGCGTCAGCCGCGCGTCGCAGCGAGGCCTCGGACAGGTCGCTGGAGTGGGCATAGCCACTGGCTTCGCCGGCAACCGCGCGCAGGCCGAAACCCTGGTCGGTGTTGAAATTGGCTGTCTTCAGCCGACCGTTGTCGAACATCAGCGCTTCGCTCTCGCTGTATTCGACGAACAACTCGCCATCGTCGGCGCCGTTGATGGTCTCTGCGACGATCTCCTTGACGCGATCGTCGGAAATATCGAATTGGCCGATAAGACTGTTCATGGCGTATGTCCGTGGATGAATGGTTATATCCGGGATGTAGGCGCGAAGCCGCGCCCAGACAATCGCCAATCGTCATGCAAATGCCGGGCGCCGGCACCCCGTCTATCCCAGGTCCGGAAAACCTGTCGCTGATCGCCAGATCCAGGGTCGAGGCGCGGGAGTCTACGGCAGGGCCGCAAATCCGTCGGCAAAACCCTTGAGGTCCACCGGGATGCCGATGCCTTCTTCCGGCGTCTGGAAGACGATGAAGGTGGCTGACGTGCCGGTCTTCAGCGTATCGAGCAGCGGCTTCTCGAGAATGACCTCGGCGTAGCAGCCGTCCTGGAAGCAGCGCACGAAATAGGCGCGGCCGATATCCTTGCCGTCGACATTGAGGCCGAGCCCGTTGGGCAAGAGCACGCCGAGCGGCGCCAGCACACGCAGGATCTCCGCCTTGTTGTCGGCGGTGCGCAGCACCACGACCGACAGCCCCATCTCGGGACGGTCCTCGGCGACGACGTTCTGCATCATCACGCATTGCTCTGATGTGGCGCCGGCCGGCGTGTCGCAGATGATCGACCACGCGCCATGCGTCGAGCGCACCGTGCCGCTCGGCTGGGCCGCGTTGGCCTGGCCGGCGGCCGACAAGCCGGCGACGGACAAGGCGGTGAGAAAGATGACCTTCGCCAAGGGGCTCGAAAGCCCAAATCCCGACAGCCAAGAGTTCATGACGGCTCCATTGCGAATCACGGCACTTTAAGCCGCGCCAAAGCCAAGTAAAGGACGAGACAGCGGCCGAGTCGCCACGAAAGTGCCAATGCGGCGCTTTTCCTAGCCAATTTCGCCCGAATTACGACGCCAGACGCGCCGGCCGGCAGGAAGCAGCCGATCCGTCGAACATAGTCGATTCGCCATGGCGGCCGCCGCCTTCAAAGATGCATTCCGGCTTGCGCGCAAAAATGCCGCACGGTTTCCTCCGCTCCTTTCTTGCGGAGGGAAAAAGAGTATGGTTTGAACCAGCTTGAGACAGTCGGGATTCCCGTCCCGGCATTGTTCGTTATTCTCGTGGACACAGCCGCGAGGAACTGGGAGACGAAGAGGGCGATGAGAAATTTCCTGGCAAACGCCAAGTTTCCAGCAAGTGCCAAGTTCCTAAGCGCTTGTGCCGTTACCACGTTTTTCGCCGGCACGGCCGCCCATGCCGATCAGCCTGTCGAGTGGGAGACGACCTTCCAGGCGCCGGCAACCGACATGATGCGCCAGATCGAGTGGTTCGGAAACTACACGATGTGGTTCATCATCCCGATCACCGCCCTGGTATTGCTGCTTCTGATCTACTGCATCGTGAAATTCCGCGCGAGCGCCAACCCGGTTCCGTCCAAGACCAGCCACAACACGCTGATCGAGGTGATCTGGACTGTCGGCCCCGTCGTCGTCCTGCTCTGCCTCGCCATCCCCTCGTTCCAGCTGTTGACCGCGCAGTACACGCCGCCGGAGGAAGCCAAGCTCACCGTCAAGGCGACGGGCAACCAGTGGAACTGGGATTACGAATACCAGACCGACAACACGCTCTCGTTCAACTCGGCGATCCTCCAGGATGGCGACCGTGCCGCCGCAGGCAAGGAGGATCGCAAGGTCTATCCGCGCCTGCTTGCCGTCGACAACGAGATGGTAGTGCCCGTCCACACGATGACCCGGGTGCTCGTCACCGCGACCGACGTGATCCATTCCTTCGCCATGCCGTCCTTCGGCATCAAGATCGATGCCATTCCCGGCCGCACCAACGAGACCTGGTTCAAGGCGGAGAAGGAAGGCCTCTATTACGGCCAGTGCTCGCAGCTTTGCGGCAAGGACCATGCCTTCATGCCGATCGCCATCCGCGTCGTCTCCGACGCGCAGTTCAAGACCTGGCTGGCTGCGGCCAAGACCGATCTGCCCGGCGCCAACAAGACGTTGATGGCCGAGGTCGATGGCCAGAACAAGGTAGCGGCCGCCGGCAACTGATGCCGCGGGTTAGCAAGATTTAGGGAACGGAGCGGAACATGGCAGACGCTGCAGCTCACGACGGGCACGACCACAAGCCTTATCATGGTTGGGTGCGCTGGGTTTATTCGACCAACCACAAGGACATCGGTACGCTCTACCTGATCTTCGCGATCATGGCCGGCATCATCGGCGGCGCGCTGTCGGTCGCCATCCGCATGGAGTTGCAGGAGCCTGGCATCCAGATCTTCAGCGGTCTGGCGCAGATGGTCTACGGCATGAACGGTGACGCCGCGATCGACGGCGGCAAGAGCATGTATAACGCCTTCGCCACGGCGCACGCGCTGATCATGATCTTCTTCATGGTCATGCCGGCCCTGATCGGCGGTTTTGCCAACTGGATGGTGCCGATCATGATCGGCGCCCCGGACATGGCGTTCCCGCGCATGAACAACATCTCGTTCTGGCTGCTGCCGCCGGCTTTCATCCTGCTGCTTATCTCGATGTTCGTGCCGAGCGCGCCCGGCGCCTACGGCGTCGGCGGCGGCTGGACGCTCTATCCGCCGCTTTCGACCTCCGGTCAGCCCGGTCCGGCCATGGATCTGGCGATCCTGTCGATCCACATCGCCGGCGCGTCCTCGATCCTGGGCGCCATCAACTTCATCACCACCATCTTCAACATGCGCGCGCCAGGCATGACGCTGCACAAGATGCCGCTGTTTGCCTGGTCGGTGCTGGTCACCGCATTCCTGCTGCTGTTGTCGCTTCCGGTTCTTGCCGGCGGCATCACCATGCTGCTTACCGACCGCAATTTCGGCACGACCTTTTTCGCTCCCGATGGCGGCGGCGATCCGCTGCTGTTCCAGCACCTGTTCTGGTTCTTCGGCCATCCGGAAGTGTATATTCTGATCCTGCCGGGCTTCGGCATCATCAGCCATATCGTCTCGACCTTCTCGCGCAAGCCGGTGTTCGGCTACCTCGGCATGGCCTACGCCATGGTCGCGATCGGCGCGGTCGGCTTCATCGTCTGGGCGCACCATATGTACACGACCGGCCTGTCGCTCGACACGCAGCGCTACTTCGTCTTCGCCACCATGGTCATCGCGGTGCCGACGGGCGTGAAGATCTTCTCCTGGATCGCGACGATGTGGGGCGGATCGATATCGTTCAAGCCGCCGATGCTGTGGGCGCTGGGCTTCATCTTCCTGTTCACGATCGGTGGCGTCACCGGGGTTCAGCTGGCCAATGCCGGTCTCGACCGGTCGCTGCACGACACCTATTTCGTGATCGCGCACTTCCATTACGTGCTGTCGCTGGGGGCGGTGTTCGCCATCTTCGCCGGCTGGTACTACTGGTTCCCGAAGATGACCGGCTACATGTATTCGCCTGTCATCGCCAACACCCATTTCTGGGTCATGTTCGTCGGCGTCAACCTTGTCTTCTTCCCGCAGCACTTCCTCGGCCTTGCCGGCATGCCGCGCCGCACCATCGATTATCCGGACGCGTTTGCGGGCTGGAACATGGTGTCGTCCTACGGTTCGTATATTTCGGCCGTCGGCGTGGTGATCTTCCTCTATGGCGTGTTCGAAGCCTTCCAGAAGAAGCGGATCGCTGGCGCCAATCCATGGGGCGAGGGAGCAACGACGCTGGAATGGCAGCTGCCTTCGCCGCCGCCGTTCCACCAGTGGGAGCAGCTGCCGAAGATCAAATAAGGCGGCAGCCCGGAATCGAAACCGCCGGCCTGCCGGCGGTTTCGGCCAAACGGAATATGGATTTGAGTACGCATGGCCCTTGTCGACGAAACCAGCATTGACGAAGCGGGCTTCCGCATGTCGGAAGCGACGGCGGGTGATTTCTTCGCCCTCCTGAAGCCGCGCGTCATGTCGCTGGTGGTTTTCACCGCCTTTGTCGGACTGGTCGCGGCGCCGGTGACCATCAATCCGCTGCTGGCGGTGATCGCGATCCTGGCTATTGCCATCGGGGCTGGTGCCTCCGGCGCGCTCAACATGTGGTACGATGCCGATATCGACGCGGTGATGACACGCACTGCCACCCGCCCCGTGCCGGCCGGCCGCATCCAGCCCCACGAGGCGTTGAGCTTTGGGTTGGTGCTTTCGGTTTTGTCGGTGATGACGCTCGGCGTGCTGGTCAACTGGCTGTCGGCGGCGCTGCTGGCCTTCACCATCTTCTTCTATGCCGTCGTCTACACGATGTGGCTGAAGCGCTGGACGCCGCAGAACATCGTCATTGGCGGTGCCGCCGGCGCCATCCCGCCCGTGATCGGCTGGGCCGCGGTGACCGGCACGGTCAGCCTGGAGAGCGTCGTCCTGTTCCTCATCATCTTCCTCTGGACGCCGCCGCATTTCTGGGCGCTGGCGCTGTTCAAGTCGCAGGATTATGAACGCGCCGGCATCCCGATGATGCCCAATGTCGCCGGCCCGGCGTCGACCCGCCGCCAGATCTTCGCCTATGCTCTGGTGCTGGCCCCGGTCGGTGTGCTGCCGTGGCTGCTTGGCTACACCACGCCGTTCTATGGCGTGGCTGCCCTGCTGCTCGGGCTCGGCTTTGTCTGGTATGCGTGGAAAGTGCTTGGCATGGCCGATGACGATCGCGCGATGAAGCCAGCCAAGGCGTTGTTCGGCTATTCGCTGCTCTATCTCTTCGCCATCTTCGCCGTCTATCTCGCCGACAGCGTCGTCGAACGTGCACTCGCGGTGGGTGGAGCATGAGCATGATCGAAGACAAGCTCGAAACGGTCACCTTGACCGAACGCCAGCGGAAGGCCCGGCGCAACCGCTCGGTCGCCATCGGCGTAGCCTTGGCCGTGCTGGTCGTTATCTTCTATATCGCGACGATCGTGAAGTTCGGTCATAACCTCTCTGGCACGATGTGAGGCGGGAGATGGGTGTCGACACGAGCGCCAAACCGGCCGGGCACAACAGCAACCGCCTTGTGGCGGCCGTCTGCCTTGCCTTCTTCACCGGCATGATCGGCATGGCCTATGCCGCGGTGCCGCTGTACAAGATGTTCTGCCAGGCGACAGGCTATGGCGGCACGACGCAACGCGTCGAGAAGCAGTATGCCGGCCGCGTGCTCGATCGCGAGATCACCGTTCGCTTCGACGCCAATATCGCCGGCGTGCCGTGGGATTTCCAGCCGGTCCAGCGCTCGATGACCATGAAGATCGGCGAGACGGTGCAGGCGCACTATCAGGCGACCAACAAGTTCGATCGCCCTATCACCGGCCGCGCCACCTTCAATGTCCAGCCTGAACTGGCGGGGCCCTATTTCAACAAGGTCGAATGCTTCTGCTTCACCGACACGACGCTGAAGCCTGGCGAAACGCTTGACATGCCGGTCCTGTTCTACGTGGACCCCGATATCGTCAACGTGCCGGAACTGAAGGACGTGAAGACGATCACCCTGTCCTACACGATGTTCCCGGTCGAGAAGAACAAGCCGGTCGCATCGTCGGAGCCGGTCCAGGGCAACAGCAAGACAATTTCAAATACCGAAGGAAATCTCGGGGGTTGATATGGCAGACGCGCACGCAAAACATCACGACTATCATCTTGTCGACCCGAGCCCGTGGCCTTTCCTCGGATCGATAGGGGCGCTCGTCACCGCCTTTGGCGGCGTTTGCCTCATGGAATATCTGAAGGGCGGCTCGTTCCCGATCTTCGGCTTCAACATCGCCAATCCGTGGCTGTTCTTCATCGGCCTCGCGATCGTCCTCTACACCATGTTCGCCTGGTGGTCGGACACGATCAAGGAAGCGCATGAGGGCCATCACACGCGGGTCGTGTCGTTGCATCTGCGCTATGGCATGATCATGTTCATCGCCTCCGAGGTGATGTTCTTCGTCGCCTGGTTCTGGGCCTATTTCGATGCCAGCCTGTTTCCGAGCGAGGCCCAGCAATATGCCCGCACCGCGTTCACCGGCGGCGTCTGGCCGCCGAAGGGCATGGAGGTTCTCGATCCTTTCCATCTGCCGCTCTACAACACCGTGATCCTGCTGTTGTCCGGCACCACGGTCACCTGGGCGCACCACTCCCTAATCCACGGCGATCGCAAGGGCCTGATCAACGGCTTGGTGCTGACCGTCGGCCTCGGCATGCTGTTCACCATGGTGCAGGCCTACGAGTACATGCACGCTCCGTTCGCTTTCAAGGATTCCATCTACGGCGCCACCTTCTTCATGGCGACCGGATTCCACGGCTTCCATGTCATCATCGGCACCATCTTTCTGCTGGTTTGCCTGATCCGGGCCATGAAAGGCGATTTCACGCCCAAGCAGCATTTCGGTTTCGAGGCTGCCGCGTGGTACTGGCATTTCGTCGACGTGGTCTGGCTGTTCCTGTTCGCCTCGATCTACGTCTGGGGATCGGTCGGCGCGGTGATCGAAGCCCACTGATACCGGTCTGATGACTTTGAAGGGGCGGCTGCGGCGACGTGGCCGCCTTCTTCTTTTCGGCGCAACGCAATCCGGTCGGTTGCGAAGGCGCGCAGCGTCGACGCCGGCGGCATGATCATGATCACGGCCAGCCGAACGGATTCGGCGGCTGCTTCAATTGGTCGACTGGACCGACGGCGGCATTGCCGTTACGGACTCCGACATGGACGAAGCCTGGGCAGCGGTGGTCGATGGGGCACCCATCGGGATTGAGCGGTGAGCAATGAGCGACGACAAGGCGATCTGGCCTCCGATCGACCCTATTTCGGCGGGCTTGCATGGACGCTGCCCGCGCTGCGGCGAGGGGCGGCTGTTTTCCGGCTTTCTCACCGTAGGCAAACGCTGCACCAATTGCGGTCTTGATTATTCCTATGCCGATGCCGGCGACGGGCCCGCGGTTTTCGTCATCCTGATCATCGGCTTCATCATCGTCGGCCTAGCGCTTTGGGTCGAAGTGACGCTGAGCCCGCCGCTCTGGCTGCATCTGCTGGTCTGGATACCGCTGGCGCTGGTGCTGTGCTTGACGGCGCTCCGGCTGATCAAGGGGGTGCTGCTTACGCTGCAGTACCGCAACAAGGCGGCCGAGGGCCGGCTGGATCGCGGCGAATGACCGACATGTCCGCCAAAGACGGCAGTCGTTCGCGGCCGGGATCGGTATTGCTGCTCGGCATTGGCCTCGTCCTGCTTCTGATCCTGCTGGCGCTCGGCACCTGGCAGGTCCAGCGCCTGCACTGGAAGGAGGGTCTTCTCCAGACCATCGACCAGCGCACCCACTCGCCGCCGCTCCCGCTGGCCGAGGTGGAGAAACAATTCGCCTCGACTGGGGACGTCGACTACACGCCGGTGACGGTGACCGGCACGTTCCTGCATGCGGGCGAGCGGCATTTCTACGCGACATGGGAAGGCGAAGCCGGCTTCAACGTCTACACGCCGCTGGCCCTCGACGACGGCCGCTTCGTCCTGATCAATCGCGGTTTCGTGCCATACGATCTGAAGGATGCCGCCAAGCGCGCCAAGGGACAGGTCGCGGGCAAGGTGACGGTCACCGGTCTCGCTCGCAATCCGCTGCCGGTGAAGCCGTCGATGATGCTTCCCGACAACGACGTGGCGAAGAATATCTTTTACTGGAAGGACCGTGACGTGATGGCGGCGAGCGCTGGCTTGCCGGCGAGCGCCAAGCTGGTGCCCATCTTCATCGACGCCGACAAGACGCCCAATCCGGGCGGTTTGCCCATCGGCGGTGTCACCATCATCGACCTGCCGAACAGCCATCTGCAATATGCCGTGACCTGGTATGGGCTTGCCGCCGCACTTGCCGCCGTTCTCATCCTGCGGCTTCGCAGACCAGCGAAAGAGGAATGAGCGCGACAGACCCGCTTGAAGGGCCCTCGCCCTTGACAGGACGGGGGTAGGCACCTCATTTCGGCTCTGATCAAACGGCCCGGATTCATGCTTCAGACCACCACAAAGCCTCCTCTGACGATCCGCCTCTGCCAGCCGCGCGGTTTTTGCGCCGGCGTCGACCGTGCTATCCAGATCGTCGTGCTGGCGCTGAAGAAATATGGCGCGCCGGTGTATGTCCGCCACGAGATCGTGCACAACCGCTATGTCGTTGAAGGGCTGCAAAGCCTTGGCGCCGTGTTTATCGAGGAACTTTCCGAGATTCCGGCCGAACATCGGCAGTCGCCCGTCGTCTTTTCTGCGCATGGCGTGCCGAAGTCGGTACCGGCGGATGCCCAGGCGCGCAATTTGTTCTATCTCGACGCCACCTGCCCATTGGTCTCGAAGGTCCACAAGCAGGCGATGCGCCACCAGCGGCTCGGCCGCCACGTGCTCCTGATCGGCCATGCCGGACATCCCGAGGTGATCGGCACC
Source organism: Mesorhizobium sp. ESP-6-2 (assembly GCF_020164675.1). Lineage (NCBI taxonomy): Bacteria > Pseudomonadati > Pseudomonadota > Alphaproteobacteria > Hyphomicrobiales > Phyllobacteriaceae > Mesorhizobium > Mesorhizobium sp. ESP-6-2. The sequence goes on along the minus strand of NZ_JAIUGT010000004.1, from coordinate 197,633 downwards.
ATGGGACAATTGCCGGACGGCGCGGTAACGCTGATCGAGACCGAAGCCGATGCCGCGAGGCTCGCGCCGGCGGACCCGAAGGCGCTCGGCTTCGTCACCCAGACCACGCTTTCGGTCGAAGATACGGCCGGCATCATCCGGGCGCTGCAGGACCGCTTTCCCGACCTGCAGGCGCCGGCGGCGGAATCGATCTGCTATGCCACCACGAACCGCCAGGAAGCGGTCAAGGACACTGCCGCGGGCGCCGATCTATACCTGATCGTCGGCGCGCCCAATTCGTCCAATTCGCGGCGTCTTGTCGAAGTGGCTGAGCGTGCGGGGGCTGCGATGTCGCTTCTGGTGCAGCGCGCCGCCGAGATTCCGTGGGATGACATCAGCGACATCTCGACGCTCGGGCTGTCGGCGGGGGCGTCCGCCCCGGAGATCATCGTCGACGAGATCATCGATGCGTTCCGCCAGCGCTTCGATGTCACGATCGACCTGGCCATCACGGCCACCGAAACGGAGGATTTTCCCGTCATGCGGGTACTGCGCGATGTCGAACTGACGGCGGCCGACATGGCTTTCGTCAACGGGGCGCCGTAAGGCACATGGCGGTCTACACCGACGTTGCGGAAGGCGAACTCGGCGCATTCCTGAAGCACTATCCGGTCGGCGATCTCCTGTCCTACAAGGGCATCGCGGAGGGCACCGAGAACTCGAATTTTTTGCTGCACACCTCCAGCGGCTCCTACATCCTGACGCTCTATGAAAGACGGGTGGAGAAGGCGGATCTGCCGTTTTTCCTCGGGTTGATGGGCCATCTCGCCAAAAAGGGCGTGTCCTGCCCGCTGCCGGTGACCGCGCATGACGGTAGCGTCATCGGCACGCTGGCGGGCCGGCCGGCCGTCATCATCACTTTCCTCGAGGGTCTCTCGCTCCGGCGGCCGACATCGATCCACTGCGCCGAGGTCGGCAAGGCGCTGGCCTCCCTGCATCTGGCCGGTGCCGACTTTCCGATGACCCGCCCCAATGCGCTCGCCATCGACGGCTGGCGCAAGCTCTGGTCAGCGGCCCGCGACCGTGCCGATGAGGTCGAGCCGGGCCTTGCGGCCGAAGTCGACGCCGACTTCGCCGACTTCGAGCGGAATTGGCCGAAGGGTCTTCCGGAAGGCATCATCCATGCCGATCTTTTCCCGGACAACGTGTTCTTTCTCGGCGAGAAGCTCTCCGGCCTGATTGATTTTTATTTCGCTTGCAACGACCTCTACGCCTATGACGTCGCCACCTGCCTGAACGCCTGGTGCTTCGAGAAGGATTTTTCCTTCAATCTCACCAAGGGCAAGGCGTTGCTTGCCGGCTACCAAGGTGTGCGGCCTCTGAGTGATCAGGAAAAGGCAGCACTTCCGATGCTGGCACGGGGCTCGGCGCTGCGTTTCATGCTGACCCGGCTGTATGACTGGCTGACCGTTCCCGATGGCGGGCTGGTGATGAAACGCGATCCGACCGAATACATCAGGAGAATGCGGTTTCATCGGACGATCAAATCTGCTTCGGAATATGGGCTGGCATGAGCAAACACGTTGAGATCTTCACCGATGGTGCCTGTTCGGGCAATCCCGGCCCGGGCGGCTGGGGCGCGATCCTGCGCTTCAACGGCGCCACCAAGGAACTATCGGGTGGCGAGGCCGAGACGACCAACAACCGCATGGAATTGCTTGCCGCCATCTCGGCGCTGAACGCGCTCAAGGAACCTTGCACGGTCGATCTTCACACCGACAGCAAATATGTCATGGACGGCATTTCAAAGTGGATCCATGGCTGGAAGAAGAACGGCTGGAGGACCGCCGACAAGAAGCCGGTCAAGAACGGCGAACTCTGGCAAGCGCTGGATGAAGCCAATCGGCGTCACAAGGTTAGGTGGATCTGGGTCAAGGGCCATGCCGGCCATATCGAGAACGAACGGGCGGACGAACTCGCTCGTGAGGGCATGGCGCCGTTCAAGAAGGGCCCGGTCAAGCTTGTTTCTACCCCACCCAAGCCGGTCTCGCAGTCCAAGCAGCCGGCGGTGGCAAAGGCGCGGCGTTCGACCCAAAGCTATTGAATTCCGGGTCGGCACCATCCCCAGGCTGGGATCTCTATCATGCCGGTCCTGCACTATGTGACGCATCCCCAGGTTCAGGTCGACGCCAAAATTCCGGTGCCGGAATGGGAGGGCGCGCGCCAAATTGTCCACGGGTGGCGGCCGATCGACAGGCCGGCACAGCCGTAGATCCTCAGCGGATCAACAGCGCCGTGCCCCAAAGCCCGAGGGCGAACACGGTGTGTGACACCAGGTTCAGCGCCCGTACCTTCATCGGGTTGGGCCGCTTCGACGCTGCCCAGCCCGCGCCCATGCCGGGCGCCAGCAGGAACCAGCCGGCGCCGACTGTGACCATGCCGAGGATGAAAGCCGGCAGGAAAGTCGGTGCGACAAGCCAGCCCGCTCCGGCCACGACGACAAGGATGATGCCGTAGACGATGCCGACAACATAGTGAAAGGCCCAGCCCAAAGCCGATTCGTGTACATAGGGCGTCGCATCGCCAATATCGTCGTGAAAGACTTTTTCCCGTAAATGCCAGACCCAGCGGCCAACGGGGGCCCAGTTCGGCCGTGCTTGACCGAACATCTTGTAGAGAAGAAAGGCCCAGATATCCATCAGCAGCGTGGCGCCGACGCCGATCGCCACGCTACGCCAGACGATGTCGAACGTCATGGTCAGAGCAGTTCGAGGATCTTGGCGGCGCCGGATTCATCGACGCCGGGCTTGGTCTCGACATTTAGGGCGGTGACCTTGCCGTCATCGACGATCATTGAAAACCGCTTCGACCGAAGACCCATGCCGCCACCGGAGAAGTCGGCGTCGAGGCCGATCGCCTTGGCGAAGTCGCCATTGCCGTCGGCGAGGAAGAGGATCTTGCCTTCACCGCCGGTGAAGCGTGCCCAGGCGCCCATGACATGGACGTCGTTGACCGAAACCACAGCGATCGTATCGACACCGCGCGCCAGGATGGCGTCGCGGTTCTCCAGATAGCCGGGCAAATGATTGTTGCTGCAGGTCGGCGTGAAGGCGCCTGGCACGGCAAACAGCACGACCTTCTTTCCTGCAAAAATCTCGGCCGTCGTGATCGGCTTGGGGCCGTCGGCAGTCATCGTCTTGAACGTCGTATCGGGCAGTCTGTCGCCAGCGGAAATGGTCATGAGTTCCTCGCTTGGGAGAATGGGGAAGGACGTAGCCTTGGGTAGCGAACTATGCGCTTTCCCGCAACCATCGCGGGGGGCTGGATCAAGGGAAAGGCAAGAGCCCTTCGACCGCGCCTGCCGAACTCGTCAGCGTATAGTGAAGTCCGCCATCCGTGGGTGTCGTCGAGGGCCGGTCGAGGATCGGCACGGTGAAGATCAGCTTGCCGTCCTTCTGGCTGCGTGCCGGCGAACCGAACATGTAGTCGCGGTCTCCTGCGACGAAGAAGTCCGCCGCTTCCGGATCGCCGGGAAAGCTCGCCTCCACAACCAGCGTTTCATGGTCGCCCGGCAGCACGTTGATGCCGAAGTCGGATCTTGCCGGCGCGGGCAAGGTGGCGAAGCTCGCCTTGACCAGCTCCGCGTCCTCGGCATTGTCCGGGTCAGAGCCGGGGTCGACGGTCAGCCGCGTCTGCACAGGAATGCAGATCGTCTCGCAAATGCCGAGGAAAATGTCGGCGTCGATGACGGATGGATCCTTCGCGGCCGACAGCGTGAACGTCACCGGCAGCGAGACCGGATAGTCGTAGCCCGCCCATTTGCCGTAGCCGTCGTCATGACGCTTCGGCGCCGGGAAGGAAAGGCTGGCATCGGAAATGTTGGTGCTGGCCGAGATATCGAGTTGCGGCGGCACGCCCGCGTCGCCCGGGTCGCGCCAATAAGTCTTCCAGCCAGGCTTGAGCGCTATGTCGAGAACGCCCCGGATGCGGCCGGCATCGTCGGGCTTGCCGCTCGTCACCAGCCGTACCTTGCCGCCTTCGCTGTTGTACCAGGCGGACGAAGAGGCGGCGGCTGGGAGTGTGATTGCCGATCCGATAACGGCGCCGAGCAACAGGATTTTCAAGCTTTGCATGGTGATGATTTGATCGTCCGTTCATGGCCGTGCAATGATTTCATGGTCTTGCCGGTATCATATTTGCGTGACCTTTGCCGCAGGTAATGATCGGCCGGCGGCACGGGCTTGGTCGAAAACCGGCGCTGTACATCTTTTCGGCGCCCGGGAAACGCGTTACGCTCTGATCATGGACTTGTTGCGCCACAAGAAGACGGCCGCCGGCAGCGGCTTTCTCGACGATCAGTTCCTCATTGCCATGCCCGGCATGAAGGACGACCGTTTCACGCGCTCGGTCATCTATATCTGCGCCCACAGCGATGAGGGCGCGATGGGCCTGATCATCAACCAGACGCAGCAGATGCTGTTTCCGGACCTTTTGGTGCAACTTGGCATCATGAACGAGCACGAGGCGATCCGGTTGCCCGCCCGTACCCGCGATTTCGTCGTTCGCAATGGCGGGCCCGTCGACCGCAGCCGCGGCTTCGTGCTGCATACGGGCGATTACCGGGTGGAGTCTTCGCTGACCGTTTCCGACGATGTCTGCCTGACCGCGACCGTCGACATATTGCGCGCCATATCGTCTGGCCGGGGACCGCGCCACGCGCTGATGGCGCTGGGCTATTCGGGCTGGGGCGCCGGCCAGCTGGAAACAGAGATAGCCGAAAACGGCTGGCTGACCTGTCCGGCCACTCCGGAGCTTCTGTTCGACACCGACATCGAGCGCAAATACGACCGGATTCTCGCCTCGATCGGCATCGACCTCGCGCATTTGAGTGTAGCGGCCGGCCACGCCTGAGCTCAGTGGCGTGAAAGCCAATTACGCTTGCGTCAGCGGATACTGTTCCTTCAGCGTCTTCAGCACCTGATCGCCGGGCATCGGGGCGCCGAACATGAAGCTCTGCACATATTCGCAGCCCATCTGCCGCAGCTCCAGCGCGTCGCGCTCGTCCGAAATGCCTTCTGCGACCACCGACAGGCCGAGCTCATGGGCCATGCTGACCATGGATTTGAGCAGCACGGCGCGTTTGGGCGTGTTGTCGTCGACGAAGCTCTTGTCGATCTTGATCGTGTCGAAGGGAAAGCGCGTCAGATAGGCGAGCGACGAATAGCCGGTGCCGAAATCGTCGAGCGACAGGCCGATGCCGAGCTGCTTCAGCTTGGTCAGCACATGGGCGGTCTGCTCGGGATTGTCCATGACCAGCGATTCCGTGAGCTCTAGCCGGAAGCAGCGCGGCTTCAGATTGGCCCGAGCAATAACGGAGCGAACATCGCTGACCAGATCGCGGCGGATGAGCTGGCGGCTGGAGAGGTTGACCGAAACCGACAGCGGCGCGTCGCCGATCTGCTTCTGCCATGCCGCCAGATCCTCTGCGGCCTGCTGCATGGCGAACAGCCCAAGCTGCACGATCAGCCCGCAGCTTTCGGCGACCGGGATGAAATCGGCAGGCGGGATCATGCCGCGGCGCGGATGGTCCCAGCGCAGCAATGCCTCGAAGCCGGCGACGCTGCCGTCTTCCAGCCGCACGATCGGCTGGTAGGCAAGCGTGAATTCGCGCCGTTCGATGGCGCGGCGCAGGTCGGATTCGAACTGCAGCCGGTCGGTGCCGACGGCGCGGAAGGCCGGACGGAACGGTTCGATCCGATCGCCGCCGAAGCGCTTGGCCTGATGCATGGCAAGCTCGGCGTCCTTGACCATGTCCTCGGCCGAGGTCTGCGCCGAGGTCCAGGTGATCAGCCCGATCGAGGCGGTCAGCACGATCTCGCGCTTGGCAAAGGTGATCGGGGCGTTGATGGCATGCTTGATGGCGTCCGCCACCGCCGCGATGCGGGCCGGGTCCTGCTCGGAAAGCAGCATCAAGGCGAACTGGTCGCCGGCGAAGCGTGACAGCGAGTCCTTCGGTTTCAAGAGCCGGTGCAGGCGGCGCGCGATGGTGAGCAGGATGGTATCGCCGGCCGAGATCCCGAGCCCGTCATTGACCTGCTTGAAGCGGTCGATGTCGATGACGAAGACGGTCGGACGCACCTTCTCTTCGGTCCGTGCGATCGAGATGATCGCCTCGAGCCGGTTCATGAACAATTCGCGATTCGGCAGGCCTGTGAGATTGTCGTGCACGGCGTCGTGCAGCAGCCTTTCCTCGGATTTCTTCTGCTCGGTGACGTCGACCATGGTGCCGACGCAGCGGATGACCTCGCCGTCCGATCCGATCACCGGGCGCGCGCGCAGCGCAAACCAGTGATAGTGGCCGTCGGCGCCGCGCAGCCGGAAGTTCTGCGCCACCTTGCCGCGCCGATGCTCGAGCACCACGTCGAGCGTGGTGCGGAACGTGTCGCGGTCGTCGGCATGCAGCACCGGCAGCCAGTTGCGGGCGGCACCCCCCAGACTGTTGGGGGCGAGGCCGAGCTGGATGCTGACATCGGGCTTGGTGACGACGCGGTCGCGCAGCACGTCCCAGTCCCACACCGTGTCGCCCGAGCCGGCCACCGCCAGCGCCTGCCGCTCGAGGTCGGAGAACAGTCCCTGGTGCAGCGCGCCGCCGGCAAAGGCATGCTGCATGACGGTGAAGCCGATCAGCAGGATGATGAGGATCAAACCGCCGCCAAGCGCCGGCTGGGCGATGTCGTTGTCGAGCATGCCGGTTATCGCCATCCACGATCCGCATAGCCACAACAGCACCATCACCCAACTGGGCACAAGCATGATCGCGCGATCATAACCGCGTATGCCGAGGAAGATGATCAGGCCGAGCCCGGTCAGCGCGGTGGCGGCGAAGGACAGCCTGGCGATACCCGCCGCGACCGCCGGGTCGACGATGGCGACGCCGGCGATCAAGAGCAGGCCGAGGATCCAGACCAGCGCCCCATAGCTGAAATGGCCGTGCCATCGGTTGAGATTGAGATAGGCGAACAGGAACACCACGAAGGTAGCCGCCAGCGCCACCTCCGTTCCCGCCCGCCACATCTGCTCATTGCCGGGCGATATCTCGATGATCTTGTTGAGGAAGCCGAAATCGACGCAGATATAGGCAAGCACGGCCCAGGCGAGTGCCGCGGTCGCGGGGAACATGGAGGTTCCCTTGACCACGAACAGGATGGTCAGGAACAGCGCGAGAAGGCCGGCGATGCCGATGACGATGCCGCGGAACAGCGTGTAGGAATTGACCGAGTCCTTGTAGGATTCCGGATCCCAGAGATAGACCTGCGGCAGCTTGGGTGAGGCGAGTTCGGCGATGAAGGTGATCACCGTTCCCGGGTTCAGCGTCACCCGGAAGACATCGGCGTCGGGGCTGCTCTGGCGGTCGAGAGCAAAGCCTTCGCTGGGCGTAATGGCGGCGATGCGGGTCGAGCCGAGATCCGGCCAGAAGATGCCGGAATTGACCAGTCGGAAATGCGGCGCCACGATCAGCCGGTCGAGCTGCTGGTCGGTGGTGTTGGCAAGCGCGAACACGGCCCAGTCGCCGGTGGAACGTGCGTCATTGGCCTCGACCTCGATACGTCGCACGATGCCGTCGGGTCCGGGTGCGGTCGAAACCTGGAAGTTTTCGCCCTGGTTGCGGTAGATTTCCACGGCGCCGGACAGATCGAGCGCGACATCGTCGCGGGCGATCTTGATCGGTTCGACGGCAAAGGCCGAGGACGCAGCGCACAGCGTCAGGATCGTCGCGAGGACAAAGGCGAACAGCGGCCCGTTGCGCAGGAATTTCGTCAAAAATCAGCCCTTCGTTCCAGCGCCTGGCGGATCGTCCGCGATCCGGGCGTAGAGGTAGTGGTCCTGCCAGATGCCATTGATCCTGAGGTAGGATCGCAGAAGTCCTTCGCGCCGGAATCCGGCTTTTTCAAGCACACGGATCGACCTGATATTGTCGGGAATACAGGCCGCTTCGATCCGGTGCAACCTCAGCGTATCGAAGGCGAAGCGGGTCACGACCTTGACGGCGTCGGTCATCAGGCCACGGCCGCCGAAGCGCTCGCCGATCCAGTAGCCGACATGCCCGCTCTGCGAGACCCCGTGGCGTATGTTGCCGAGCGTAATTCCGCCAGCCAACCTGCCGCTCGATTTCTCGAATATGAAGAAGGCGATCGCGGTTCCCTGCGCATAGTCCTCGCGGTAGCGGCTGATGCGCAGTCGCCATGCCGCCCGATCAAGCTCGTCCGGCGCCCAGCGCGGCTCCCATGGTTCGAGGAATGCCCGGCTCTCGCCGCGCACAGTCGACCACTCCCGGTAGTCATTGGTGAACGGCACGCGCAGCGTCACGCGGTCGCCCTTCAGTGCCGGCAGGTCGCGGCGAAAGAAAGGGAGCGCGAACACGGCGCTTGTGCGGGCTTAGACGGCGAGCTTGCGGGCCGTGGTGGGCGTGCCCGGAAGCGAATCGAGGATCGCTTCGTATGGCGCCAGCGTACCCACGGGCCCTACAGCGGTAAGCGTCGGTTTGGTCGAGAACAGCCGTGACGACAGGTCGGTCAAACGATCGACCGTCAGCGCCGAGAGCCGCTCCATCAGTTCCTCCTTGGCGATCGGCCGGCCGAACAAGAGCAGCTGTCTCGCGATCTGCGAGGCGCGGCTGGCCGGGCTTTCCGCCGACATGATCAGACCTGCGCGGTATTGCGCGCGCGCCCGGTCGAGCTCTTCCTGCAGGATGTTCTCGCCGGCCTTCTGCAATTCCTCGATGATGACGGGCACCAGTTCGGCGATGTCGCTCTGCCCGGTCGCGGCATGGACGCCGAATATGCCGGTGTCGGAAAAGCCCCAGTGGAAGGCATAGACCGAATAGCACAGGCCACGCTTTTCGCGGACTTCCTGGAACAGCCTGGACGACATGCCGCCGCCGAGGATCATCGACAGCACCTGCGAGGCGTAGAAATCGCGCACATGGTAGGCGCGGCCTTCGAAGCCCAGCACGATCTGCGCGTCCATCAGGTCGCGGTCCTCGCGGAAATCGCCGCCGACATATTGCGCATATTGCGGGATGGTGTTGTCGGCCTTGGTGCGGAAGCCGCCGAGCTGCTTTTCCACTTCGCGCACGAAATTGTCGTGCTTGATGTCGCCGGCGGCCACGATCACCATGCGCTCGGCGCCGTATTGGCGCTCGATGAAATCGTGCAATTGCTTCGACGTGAAGGATTTGACGGTTTCCGGCGTGCCCAGAATCGAGCGGCCGATGGTCTGGTGGCGAAAGGCCGTCTCGGTGAACCGGTCGAACACGATGTCATCGGGCGTGTCGTGCGCGGCGCCGATTTCCTGCAGGATCACGTGCTGCTCGCGTTCGAGCTCCTGTGGATCGAATTCCGATTCCTGCAAGATGTCGGCAAGAATGTCGACGGCCAGCGGCACGTCGTCGGACAGCACCCTGGCATAGTAGGATGTGGTCTCGACGCTGGTGGCGGCGTTGATCTCGCCGCCGACGTCCTCGATTTCCGAGGCGATCTCGAAGGCTGTTCGCCGCTTTGTGCCCTTGAACGCCATGTGCTCGAGCAGATGGGCCATGCCATGCTCTTCGTCACGCTCATTGCGGGCACCCGACTTGACCCAGGCACCCAGGGCAACCGATTCGATGCTTGGAAGGGTTTCGGTGGCGACTGTCAGGCCGTTCGACAGACGGCTTACCTCAACACCCATATGGTTCGTACTCCTTAACGCGCCGCTCGCGCACGGCGGCTGACGTAATCTTCCACCATTTTCAGGTCGGATGGAAGTACCGTGTATTTTTCCTCCGATGTCATCAACCCACCTAGCCATGCGGGCAGTGCGGGCGACACGCCGCTGGCGGCCTCGACGGCGGCCGGGAATTTTGCTGGGTGCGCAGTGCCCAGCACCACCATCGGCACGGCATTCGACGCCTTGCCGGCCGCGACATGCACGGCTGCCGCGGTATGCGGATCAAGCAGGTAGTTGCTGGCCGCGAGCGTCGAGCGGATGGTGGCGGCGACCTCGTCCATATCTGCGCGGCCGGCATCGAATTCGGCTCGCATCCCCGCGATTTCCGTGGCTTCTATGGTGAAGGCGCCGGATTGTTTGAGGCCGGACATGTAGCGCCGCACCGTCGCCGGGTCGCGGCCCGACGCCTCGAACAGCAGGCGCTCGAAATTCGACGACACCTGGATGTCCATGGAAGGCGAGGTAGTCGCGAACACGCCCTTGGTGCGGTATTCGCCGGTCGCAAAAGTGCGTGCCAGTATGTCGTTGTCGTTGGTGGCGATGACCAGCCGATCGATCGGCAGGCCCATTTTTTTGGCGGCGTAGCCGGCAAAGATATCGCCGAAATTCCCTGTGGGCACGGTGAAGGAGACGGGGCGATCGGGCGCGCCGAGCGACAGGGCCGAGGAGAAATAATAGACGATCTGGGCCATGATGCGGGCCCAGTTGATCGAATTCACCCCCGACAGCGAGACCCGGTCGCGAAAGCCGTGGTCGTTGAACATGTCCTTGAGCATGCCCTGGCAATCGTCGAAATTGCCTTCGATCGCCAGCGCATGCACGTTTTCAGCCTTCGATGTCGTCATCTGCCGTTGCTGCACCGGCGAGACGCGGCCATGCGGGAAGAGAATGAAGATGTCGGTGCGGCTGCGCCCGGCGAAGGCGTCTATCGCTGCTCCGCCGGTGTCGCCCGATGTGGCGCCGACGATGGTGGCATGCTGGTCGCGTTCGGCGAGCACATGGTCCATCAGCCGGGCAAGCAGCTGCATCGCCACGTCCTTGAAGGCCAGCGTAGGTCCATGGAAGAGTTCGAGGACAAAGGCGTTGGGGCGGGTCTGGACCAGCGGGCAGACGGCCTCGTGGCGGAAGGTGGCATAGGCCTCGCGCACCAGGCGCTCGAACACGGGCACCGGGATTTCGTCGCCAAGGAACGGCGACAGCACGCGGATGGCCAGGTCGGGATAGGCCAGGCCGCGCATGGCGCGGATCTCGGCCATCGAGAATTGCGGCCACTGGCGCGGCACATAGAGCCCGCCATCGCGAGCCAGGCCTGTCAGCACGGCATCGCAAAACCCAAGCGCGGGCGCTTCGCCGCGGGTACTCACATATTGCATCGTCACAATTCCGTTACTGCCTTGGGTTTTCCGCCCACCGCAAGGTGGTTAATTTCTACGCTGGCTCAGTCGCATTTTGGCCGCGCGGTTGATATACGTCACCAGCTTTGCGAGAGGGAAGTGCAGTTTCATGGCGTTTCATACATTCAGCGGTCGCTTTTTCGCGGGTCTTGCGCTCACAGGCTTTATGCTTGCCGCCGCCGGCTGCCAATCAGGCGACAACGGCATTCTGAACCTGGGTTTCGGCAAGAAGGACCCGACCGCGCCACCGCCGCCGCAGGACCCCAAGATTCTGGCCAGCCAGTTGAACGCCTATTGCCCGAGGGTGACGCTTCGCGACGGCACGGCATTCTTCAACACCTACGCCAACGAAGCCCGCAAGCCCAGGCCCAAGCTCAAGAAGACCGGCGACGCCGCGCAGGATGCCGCGGCCCAGGCTGCGGCCGACGCTGCCGCTGCTACTCCGCCGGACGATTCGGCGAGGATCATTTATCAGGCCTCGATCAGCGACGTGACCCGCGATTGCAGCCGCGCCGATGGACAGCTGACGATGAAGATCGCCGTCGCCGGCAAGATCGTGCCGGGGCCGAAATTCACGCCCGGCACCATCACCATGCCGATCCGCACCGCGGTAATGCATGGCACCGAGGTGCTTTACTCGCAGATCCACCAATATCAGGTCCAGGTTACCGATCCCTCGGTCGCCACCCAGTTCGTCTTCACCGATTCCAACGTGGTCGTGCCGGCGCCGACGGCGCAGGATTATCAGGCCTATGCCGGCTATGATGAAAATGCGCCGAAGGCGGGGACCGACAAACCGAAGAAAAGCAGGAAGAAAGCCGCCGCGACCAACTAAATCCGCCGCGGCGGTGCTCGTTGAGGCCTAGCGGACGCTCACGCGTCCGCCGACCACTCGGATAAAGCGGCCAGCGTGCCGCTCAGCTCCGCCCAGCGGCGGATCACCGTCTCGGCGCCCGCCTCCGTCAGCGCATCGGCATGGCCGGGATAGCTATGGGCGGCGCCGGTGAACCCGATGACACGCATTCCCGCCGACCTTGCGCCGGTGACGCCGTGTACGGAATCCTCGATGACGAAAGTGTTTGCCGGATGGGCGCCGAGCTTTTCAGCGGCCATCAGGAACACGTCCGGAGCCGGTTTGGTTTTTCCGGTCGGCGTCTCCATCGCGGAGAAGATACGCCCGGCGAAGAATGGCAGCAGATGCACCTTCTCCAGCATGAATTCTATCCGCTCCGAGCGTGAGTTGGAGCAGATGCAACGTTGCGCCGTCACCGAGGCGACCGCTTCGCGCACGCCTTCGATGGCGCGAACGTCGCTGCGCAGTTTCCGGTCGACCAGCTCCTCGGCGCGATCAATCAGCGATACCTGGAACGGGATGTTGGACTTCTCCTCAACCCGCATCAGAATGTCCTTGAACGTCAGCCCCGCATAGGTCTCGGCAATCTCCTCGGCCGAGATCTCGTATCCGGACAAGGTCAGGAGCTCGGCCTCGACGCGCGCGGCGATGATTTCGGAATCGACGAGCACGCCGTCGCAATCGAAGATGACAAGGTCTGGCTGGGGCATGGTGATCCGGGCAATGAGGGCGGACAGGCTTCAGGCGGCGCGGCATACACCAACGGGCACGTCGGCGCAAACCGGCGGCATCCGCTCGCTGCCCTTCACCGAATATTTACGCTGATCGGTAACCATAACCGGGAGTAAACAGTAACGCGTGCCTTGGGTGTAAAAATGTCAGCCGTGCGTCTTGTCGACGAGCTTTCCCATGCTCCCCAGCAATCCGAATGGCTGGACACGATCCTGAAGGGCGACTGCGTCGCGGCGCTCGACCGGCTGCCCGAAAAATGCATCGACGTCATCTTCGCCGATCCGCCCTACAATCTGCAGCTCGACGGCGACCTGCACCGGCCCGACCAATCCAAGGTCGACGCGGTCGACGACGACTGGGACCGGTTCGAGAGCTTCGAGGCCTACGATGCCTTCACGCGCGCCTGGCTGCTGGCGGCGCGCCGGGTGCTGAAGCCCAACGGCACCATCTGGGTCATCGGCTCCTATCACAACATCTTCCGGGTCGGCGCCAAGATGCAGGACCTCGGCTTCTGGATTCTCAACGACGTCGTCTGGCGCAAGACCAACCCGATGCCGAATTTTCGTGGCCGCCGCTTCCAGAACGCGCATGAGACGATGATCTGGGCCTCCCGCGACCAGAAGGGCAAGGGCTACACCTTCAACTACGAAGCGCTGAAGGCGTCGAACGACGACATACAGATGCGTTCCGACTGGCTGTTCCCGATCTGCACCGGTGGCGAGCGGCTGAAGAACGACAATGGCGATAAACTGCACCCGACACAGAAGCCGGAGGCGCTGCTCGCCCGCGTCATGATGGCCTCGACCAAGCCCGGCGACGTCGTGCTCGATCCCTTCTTCGGCTCCGGCACGACAGGCGCGGTGGCCAAGCGCCTCGGCAGGCATTTTGTCGGCATAGAGCGCGAGCAGGCCTATATAGACGCCGCCAATGAGCGCATCGACGCGGTGCGGCCGCTCGAGGGCGCGGATTTGACCGTACTCACCGGCAAGCGCGCTGAACCCAGGGTCGCCTTCGTCAGTCTGATCGACACCGGACTGGTGACGCCCGGCGCGACGCTCTACGACGCCAAGAAGCGCTGGGCGGCCAAGGTCCGCGCCGACGGCACGGTGGCGATCGGCGACAGTGCCGGCTCGATCCACAAGATCGGCGCCGAAGTTCAGGGCCTGGATGCCTGCAACGGCTGGACCTTCTGGCACTATGAGCGCAGTGGCGGCCTGACCCCGATCGACGAACTGCGCCGCATCGCGCGTCTCGGCATGGAAAGGGCAGGGGGCTGACCCCTGCCGACTGCCGCGCCTTGGCGTTGATTCAAAGTCTCAACGGAGCGCTGGAAGCGATTCAAATTACGCCTTGATTCCGAGTCGCTCAAGATCCGCTTGAAGTGTCTTGGCATCGGTGAACAGCACTGCTTGCCAGCCGGCCGCCTTCGCGCCGTCGACGTTCTTCTGGCTGTCGTCGATGAACAGCGTCGCGGATGGTTCGAGCTCGAACGCGGCGACGTGATGGTCGTAGATGTCGCGATCCGGCTTGATCTTGCCGATTTCGCCCGAAATGGTGACACCGCGCGGACGATTGAGAAAGTCGAAGCGTTGGCGTGCTTCGGCCAGCGTATCGGCAGCGAAATTGGTCAGCATGGTGACGTCGTGGCCGCTGTCGATCAGGCCGACCATGATAGCGACGCTGTCCTCATAGGCATGCGGCACCATGTCGTGCCAGTGGCGCCGGAAATTGCGGATGTTTTCCGCGTGATCGGGGTGGTCCGCGATCAACAGCGTTTCCGCCTCTTCCCATGTCCGGCCGCGGTCCTGTTCGATGTTCCAGTCATGCGTGCAGACATTGTCGAAGAACCACTTTCTCTCCTCGGCATCGGGAATGAGGCGACTGAACGGAATGTTCGGGTCGTAGTGGATCAGCACTTTGCCGATGTCGAAGACGATGTGGCGGATTTCACTCATGGGGCCTCTCTGCACTGTTCGGTGACGGCTTTTTCGTCGCGCCGGGTATCGCAGCCTCGATTGCCTTTTTCATGACAGTGGGCAGCGCTTCGCCAGAAATGTCCGATGACAGCGACCAGAAATGCCCGGCTGGCGTCTCGCCATTGCTTCGGGCTAGGAAGACTTCAAGCTCGAGCGCAAAATGGGTGAAGACATGCGCGATCCGGCCGGCTTGCCGCCAGTCGCCGGGAAAGGGTGCGGCGGCGGCTGTGGTTGCGCCGTCCAGCCGCGCCGTCCAGCCGGTCGTCGGCACTTCCGTCATGCCGCCGAGCAGCCCTTTGTCGGCGCGTTTGCGCAGAAGAATGGCACCGTCGCTTCGCACGGCGACGAAGGCAGCGCCGCGCCGCAGCGGTTTGTCGGCCTTGGGCAGGCGCACGGGATATTGTTCGGGATCGCCTGAAATGACCGCGCTGCAGTCTTCCCGCAGAGGGCAAAGCATGCAGCGCGGCCGGCGCGGGGTGCAGATTGTGGCGCCGAGGTCCATCATCGCCTGGGCGAAATCGCCGGGCCTCGTCGCGGGAACCATGCGCTCGACATGGGCGCGGATGCCTGCCTTGGCTTCGCTGAGCGGCGTGGCAATGGAGAACAGGCGGGTCACGACACGCTCGACATTGCCGTCGACGACGGCAGCAGGCCGGTCGAAAGCGATCGCCGCGATCGCCGCCGAAGTATAGGTGCCGACGCCGGGCAATTCCTTCAAGCCGGTTTCCGTATCCGGAAACCGGCCGCCGCGCCCGGCCACCAGATCGGCGCAGGCCTTGAGGTTGCGGGCACGGGAATAGTAGCCGAGCCCTGCCCAGGCTTTCATCACGTCCTCGACGGGCGCCGCCGCCAGCGCCGCGATATCAGGCCATTTCTCGACAAAGACGCGAAAATAGGCCTTCACGGCTTCAACCGTGGTCTGCTGCAGCATGACCTCCGACAGCCAAATCCGGTAAGGATCGGGCCGCACGCCACGGGCATAGTCGCGCGGGGTCACGCGCCACGGCAACTCGCGATGATGCACGTCGTACCATGCGAGCAGGCGGGAAGCGGTGGACCCGGCTCTGCCGCTGTCCCCCGACGCAGCGCTGCCGCTGTCCCCCGACGCAGCGCTGCCGCTGTCTCCGGACGCAGCTCCGCTGCTGTCACTAGACGCAGCTTTGCTGCTGTCGCCTGATATGGTCTTGTGGGTCTGCTCGTGCGGTGCCATTGATCTCGTGTCGGCCTCGGCCGGGAAGAGTGGAGGTGGGTGGCTGGAGAACGCACATGGCAGGGAAAAGGCCCTTCGGCAATCCCGTTCCGGTGAGCGATCTCGCGACCGCGATCCTGGACCCGGTGCTGCGCAAGCGGGCGGGCATTTCGGTCAGCCTGGTCCAGTCGTGGGAAGAGATCGCCGGTTCGCGCCTGGCCGGCCATTCGCGCCCTGAAAAGATCCAATGGCCGCGGCGGCTGCATGAAGACGACCCGTTCGAGCCTGCCGTGCTGGTGATCGCCTGCGAGGGGATGGCGGCGCTCCATCTGCAGCACGAGGCCGGCGAGATCATCAATCGCGTCAATGCTTTTCTCGGCTTCACGGCCATCGGCCGCATCAGGATAGTGCAGAAGCCGGTCCTAAGTGAAAAAGCGCGGCCGAAACCGCCCGTCAGGCCTCTCAACGAGGCGGAAAAATCAAGACTCTCGCACATCGTCGACAAGATAGAAGACGATGGCCTGCGTGCCTCGCTGGAGCGGCTCGGCGCCACTATTCTGGGACAAAGAAAGTCATAGCACCGTCGCCAATCTCTCGCTTTCGTGATTATAAGCTTCAAGTTTCACGATTGGATTGGGGGCGGCGATGCCTTAATTCGCGCCAACTCTCGCCTTTTCGTGCCTTTGCGTTGCAAAATCCAACTCCTGTCAGGTGATTCGTATGAACCGTCCTCCGTTCGGCAAAAGCTTGTCCCGCAGAAACCTGCTGTCTTCGCTGGCCGCCATTCCGGCGGTGGCCGTGCTTGCGGCATGCAGCGACTCTGGTGAGGAAGCCAAGGCGGCCGATGTGAAGCCTGCCGCTCCCGCCGCGCCCGCGACATCGGCTACGCCGGCCGCCGTCAAGGCGCCGGAGGCTCAAGGCACCGTCGACATGGCCGAACTGCTTAAGCCCGGCGCATTACCCGACAAGCAACTCGGCAAGGACGACGCCAAGGTCACGATCGTCGAATACGCCTCGATGACCTGCCCGCATTGCGCGCATTTCGCCGAAACCACCTTCCCGGAATTGAAGAAGAAATACATCGACACCGGCAAGGCGCGCTACATTCTGCGCGAATTCCCGTTCGACCCCAGCGCCGAGGCCGGTTTCATGCTGGCGCGCTGCGCCAAGGACAACTACTTCCCGATGGTGGATGTCCTGTTCAAGCAGCAGGCGAACTGGGTGGGCGTGTCCAATACCAAGGATGCGCTGCTGCAAATCTCCAAGCTCGCCGGTTTTACACAGGAGTCCTTCGAAGCCTGCTTGACGGACCAGAAACTTCTGGACGATGTGAGGGCGGTCCAAAAACGCGGCGCCGACGAATTCAAGGTCGACTCGACGCCGACCTTCTTCATCAACGGAAAGACGTACAAAGGGGCGATGTCGATTGAGGAAATGTCGGCCATCATCGACCCTCAGCTCTGACGTCCTGGCAATGCCGAAGCGGCAGCGCTTCGGCATGCGCGGCCTTTGGCTGTGCTGCGCGCCGTGCGCCCCGCCGCAAACCCGCGGCGCGCTTTCGCGGAAGTCGCTTTCAGGGCGGCGTGAATGAAGTTTTCGCGCCTTCGCCTCCTCGGTTTCAAATCCTTCGTCGAACCAGGCGAGTTCGTGATCGAACGCGGCCTGACGGGCATTGTCGGGCCGAATGGCTGCGGCAAGTCGAATCTCGTCGAGGCGCTGCGCTGGGTGATGGGCGAAAGCTCCTACAAGAACATGCGCGCGTCCGGCATGGACGACGTGATCTTTTCCGGCTCGGGCACGCGCCCGGCCCGCAACACCGCCGAGGTCACGTTGTTTCTCGACAACAGCGATCGCTCGGCGCCGGCAGCCTTCAACGATGCCGACGAATTGCAGGTGTCGCGCCGCATCGAGCGTGAGGCGGGCTCGCTCTACCGCATCAACGGCAAGGAAGCGCGCGCCAAGGACGTGCAGCTTCTGTTCGCCGATCAGTCGACCGGCGCGCGTTCGCCCTCGATGGTTGGCCAGGGCCGCATCGGCGAGCTGATCCAGGCCAAGCCCCAGGCGCGGCGTGCCCTGCTGGAAGAAGCGGCCGGCATTTCCGGCCTGCATACGCGTCGCCACGAGGCCGAACTCAGGCTCAAGGCCGCCGAGCAGAACCTCGAGCGCCTGGACGACGTCGTTGGCGAGCTGGAAAGCCAGATCGAAAGCCTGAAGCGCCAGGCACGCCAGGCCTCCCGCTTCAAGAACCTGTCGGCCGACATCCGCAAGGCCGAGGCGACGCTGCTCCATCTGCGCTGGATGCTGGCCAAGACCCAGGAAGGCGAGGCACGTTCGGCGCTGGCCGTCGCCACTGCCCTGGTTGGCGAACGCGCCGCCGCCCAGATGGCCGCCGCCAGGGAGCAAGGCATCGGCGCGCATAGGTTGCCCGATTTGCGTGATGCCGAAGCTGCGGCGGCCGCGGCCTTCCAGCGTCTGTCGATCGCCAGATCGCAGATCGAGGAAGAAGCCGGCCGCATCCGCGCTCGCCAGGCGGAACTCGAGCGCCGGCTGCAGCAGCTCGACGGTGACATCGCCCGCGAGGAGCGCATGGTGCGCGACAATGCGGATATCCTCGAACGCCTGCGCGCCGAGGAAGCAGCGCTCAATTCCGAAAATGCCGGCGCGGCCGAGCGTGAAGCAACCACCCGCGCCGCCTTCGAACAGGCAGCCGCGACGCTCTCGCAGAGCGAAGCGAGGCTTGCAGCGCTAACCGCCGAGCGGGCCGAGGCCGCCGCTTCGCGCAATCAGGTCGAGCGGACGCTGCGCGAGACCGCCGAGCGTCGGGACCGTTTCGCCCGCCAACTCGCCGATGTCGACCGTGAATTGTCCGAAATCCTCTCCAAAGTCGCGGGCCTGCCCGACCCGGCAGAGAAGCGGCTTCTGGTCGAGGATGCACTGGCGCGGCTGGAAGAGAGCGAGGCTGGCGCGATTGCCGCCGAACAGGCGGTCGCAGAGGCGCGTGCGGCCGAAAATGCTGCCCGCCCGCCATTGCAGGACGCCAGGGCCGAACTGGCGCGCATCGAGACCGAGGCCCGCACGTTGGCCAAGATCCTGAACGCCGCCAGCGGCGATCTCTTCCCGTCCGTGCTGGAACAGATCAGCGTCGAGCGCGGCTATGAGACGGCCTTGGGCGCCGCCCTCGGCGAGGACCTTGACGTGCCGCTCGACCGCAGCGCCCCGGTGCATTGGGGCGAGAGCGCGATCCAGGCCGGCGACGCCGCGCTTCCCGAAGGCATCAAGAGCCTGGCCAGCGTGGTACGTGCCCCGGCGCAGCTTGCCCGCCGGCTGGCGCAGATCGGCATTGTCGAAGCCGCCGACGGACGCCGCCTGCAAGGGCTGCTCGCGCCCGGCCAGAGGCTGGTCAGCCGTGAGGGCGCGCTGTGGCGGTGGGACGGGCTGACCGCCAGCGCCGACGCGCCGACCGCGGCCGCGCAACGCCTGGCGCAAAAGAACCGGCTGGCCGAGCTCGATGCCGAAGCGGTGCAGGCGACGCTTGTGCTGCGCGAGGCCGAGGCGGTGCTCGCACAGGCCGAACAGGCGCTTCGCGAGGCCAGCGAGGCCGAGCGCGCTGCGCGTCAGGCCGGACGCGACGCCCAGCACGGGCTGGACGCCGCCCGCAACGCGCTGGCCGAAGCCGAAAAGGCCGGCGGCGAATTGTCGAGCCGGCGCGCCGCCCTGGACGAGGCCCGCGCCCGCATTGTCGACAGTCATGAAGAAACTTCGGCCGCCTTTGCCGAGGCGGAAATGCTGCTGCGGGACGCGCCTGATCTCGGCGACCTGCAGATACAGCTCGAGCAATCCTCGGCCAATGTCGCCCGCGATCGCGCCACGCTCGCCGATGCGCGTGCCGTCCATGAAGGGTTGCGGCGGGAGGCCGAGGCGCGTTCGCGCCGGCTCGATGCGATCGGCGCCGAGCGCAGCAACTGGCTGGAGCGCGCCGAGAACGCTTCGACGCAGATCGCCTCGCTGGGCGAACGCAAGGCGGAGGCCGAGGCCGAACGCGAGAGATTGGCCGACGCTCCCGACGAGATCGATGCCAAGCGGCGCGCCTTGCTGTCACAGCTCACCGAAGCCGAGACCTTGCGCAAGGCGGCAGCCGACCGTTTGCAGGAAGCGGAGAACAGGCAGGCCGAACTGGACAAGGCGGCCACCGGCGCCATCCAGTCGCTGGCCGAGGCGCGCGAGACCCGTGTCCGCACCGAGGAGCGCTTGACCGCGGCCGACGAGCGCCGGCTGGAGGTCGAGGCGCGCATCCAGGAGACGCTGAACGCTCCGCCACATCTGGTGATCCGCCATACCGGGCTGGAAGCCGACGATCCGATGCCCGAAATGGCCGAGATCGAGCGCCAGTTGGACAGGCTGAAGATCGAGCGCGAGCGGCTCGGCGCCGTCAACCTGCGCGCCGAGGAAGAGCAGAAAGAGCTTTCGGACCGGCTGGAGACCATCGTCTCGGAGCGCGAGGACATCATCGAGGCGATCCGTAAGCTCAGGCAAGCGATCCAGAGCCTCAACCGCGAAGGCCGCGAGCGACTGCTCGCCGCCTTCGACGTGGTCAACGGCCATTTCCAGCGGCTGTTCTCGCATCTCTTCGGCGGCGGCACGGCCGAATTGCAGCTCATCGAATCCGAGGATCCGCTCGAGGCAGGGCTTGAAATCCTTGCCCGTCCGCCCGGCAAGAAGCCGCAAACCATGACGCTGCTGTCCGGTGGCGAGCAGGCGCTGACGGCGATGT
This sequence comes from Mesorhizobium sp. ESP-6-2, assembly GCF_020164675.1. Taxonomy (NCBI): domain Bacteria; kingdom Pseudomonadati; phylum Pseudomonadota; class Alphaproteobacteria; order Hyphomicrobiales; family Phyllobacteriaceae; genus Mesorhizobium; species Mesorhizobium sp. ESP-6-2. The sequence goes on along the minus strand of NZ_JAIUGT010000004.1, from coordinate 176,971 downwards.
CGCTGATCTTCGCCGTGTTCCTCACCAACCCGGCGCCGATCTGCGTGCTCGACGAAGTCGATGCGCCGCTCGACGATCACAATGTCGAACGCTTCTGCAATCTGATGGACGAGATGGCCAAGACCACCGAGACGCGCTTCGTCATCATCACCCACAATCCGATCACCATGGCGCGCATGGACCGGCTGTTCGGGGTGACCATGGCCGAGCAGGGCGTCAGCCAGCTCGTTTCGGTCGATCTGCAGGCAGCCGAAGCCATGCGCGAGGCAAGCTGACTTCACCTTCAACGTGCCATGCTGAAGCCTGATCTTGAGCGTCGTCGTTCGCTTGGCAAGGCAGGCGGTTCGACTTCTTCTTACCTTGCGCGTTGCACGATCCAGGTCCCACAGATTGCGGCCAATAGACCGCATGCCATGCCAACGCAATCGGCAACCCAGTCGAGCACGTCGAAATCGCGGCCTATCGCCGTGGTGCCCTGGAGGACTTCGATGGCAGCACCGACAAAAGCGAGGAAGACGATCAGCGCCGGCTTGTGCCGCGGCCAGCCGAGGCTGCCCAGGAAAGCCAGCACAGCGAATGCGCTGGCGTGATTGAGCTTGTCATAGTGGAAACCGACATCGATCCCGAATTGCTTGAGGCGATGTACCGGCAGCAGCGCGAGAACGAGGACGGCCACGAGCGTGACGACAAAGGCAATCCGCTCGGCGACGGGATAGATTCTCATTCTGCTCCAACAACATGTCGCCGGTACAAACCGTAACCTATGTGTCCGGAACGGACCTTGTGCGCTTGGCTGGGGCGCCAGGATTCGAACCTGGGAATGTCGGTACCAAAAACCGATGCCTTACCACTTGGCGACGCCCCAGCAGCTGACATGCGTCGACTGCGCGCGGCCTTATAGGCTGTGCCGGTGGAAAGCTCAATGCCTGGAGATTGCGACTTTCCTGCTGATCCACGACTCCGTTGGCGATGGTCGCCTCATGCGCCGATCGCGTCGCCTATTCTCCCCACACTGCCATCTCGTTTCCAGCCGGGTCGGCAAAGTGGAACCGCCTGCCGCCCGGAAACGAAAAGATCGGTTTGATTATTATGCCGCCGGCATTCTCGACGGCTGCCAGTGTTTCTTCCAGATCCTGGGAGTAGAGCACCGGCAACGGCTTGGCGGTGGCGTCGCGGCTGTCGGCCTGGAAACCGCCGTCCAGTCCCTCGCTAAAGGCCGAATAGGTCGGTCCATAGTCGGTGAACGACCAGGCGAAGGCGGCGCTGTAGAAGGCTTTCACACTGTCCAGCGTCGCGCCGGTTGCCGGCAGTTCCAGATAGTCGAGTTTTCCGGTAAGCTTCATGGGGCACCTCTTCGTTCCCTGTATGTTCTAGTCTTGGACCGTTGCACTGGCAAGTCCTTTTGCCGCAGCTTTTGCTTAATCGATTGTAGCGGCCAAACGGCTTTGCCGACGCCTTGCCTTTCGCATTGCAGCATCATATCCGTCCAAAGTCGGGATATGGCGGGGCTTTCCGTTTCGTCAATCTTTCCAATCTCCTGCAACCGGAGAGCAAAGCATGACCAAGTGGGTTTTCACCTTTGGCGATGGTGCGGCCGAAGGCCGGGCCGGCGACAAGAATCTGTTGGGCGGCAAGGGTGCCAATCTGGCCGAGATGTGTAGCCTTGGCCTGCCGGTGCCGCCGGGCTTCACCATCACGTCGGAGGTCTGCAACGCCTACTATGCCAACGGCCGCACCTATCCGGCGGGACTCGAGGCTGATGTCGCCGTGGCGCTGGACCATATCGGCCGGCTCACCGGCCGCCGTTTCGGCGATCCGTCGAAACTCCTGCTTGTGTCGGTGCGCTCCGGCGCCCGCGCCTCGATGCCTGGCATGATGGACACCGTGCTCAATCTCGGCCTCAACGACGAAACCGTCGAGGCGCTGGCCGCCGATTCCGGCGATGCGCGCTTTGCCTATGACAGCTACCGGCGCTTCATCCAGATGTATTCCGATGTCGTCATGGGGCTCGACCACGAGGTGTTCGAGGAGATCCTCGAGGATCAGAAGGCCAACCTCGGCCATGAACTCGACACCGAACTGACGGCTATCGAGTGGCAAGGCGTCATTGCGCTCTACAAAGCCAAGGTCGAAGAGGAGCTCGGCAGGCCGTTCCCGCAGGATCCGCACGAACAGCTCTGGGGTGCCATCGGTGCCGTGTTCTCGAGTTGGATGAACAACCGCGCCATCACTTACAGGCGCCTGCACGATATTCCTGAAAGCTGGGGCACGGCGGTCAATGTCCAGGCCATGGTGTTCGGCAATATGGGCGAGACCTCGGCCACCGGGGTCGCCTTCACCCGCAATCCATCGACCGGCGAAAAGCAGCTCTATGGCGAGTTCCTGGTGAACGCGCAGGGCGAGGACGTCGTCGCCGGCATCCGCACGCCGCAGAACATCACCGAGGCGGCCCGCATCGCCGCCGGCTCCGACAAGCCGTCATTGCAGAAACTAATGCCGGACGCCTTCCAGTCCTTCGTCACCATCTCCGACAGGCTGGAAAAGCACTACCGTGACATGCAGGACCTCGAATTCACCATCGAGCGCGGCAAATTGTGGATGTTGCAGACGAGGTCCGGCAAGCGCACCGCCAAGGCGGCGCTGAAGATTGCCGTCGAGATGGCCAGGGACGGCCTGATCTCGAAAGAGGAGGCGGTCGCCCGCATCGATCCCGCCTCGCTGGACCAGCTCCTGCACCCCACCATCGATCCGAAGGCCGCGCGCGACGTCATCGGCGTCGGCCTGCCGGCGTCTCCAGGCGCCGCCACCGGCGAGATCGTCTTTTCCTCCGTGGACGCCGAGGATCTCAAGGCGCAAGGACGCAAGGCTATCCTGGTGCGCGTCGAGACCAGTCCCGAGGACATCCACGGCATGCATGCGGCGGAAGGCATCCTGACCACGCGCGGCGGCATGACCAGCCATGCCGCGGTCGTGGCGCGCGGCATGGGCAAGCCGTGCGTTTCGGGCGCCGGTTCGCTGCGCGTCGACTATAAGGCGGCTACGCTGATGTCGATGGGGCAGACCTTCCGCAAGGGCGACATCATCACCATCGACGGCGGCAACGGGCAGGTCCTCAAGGGCGCCGTGGCGATGCTGCAGCCCGAGCTTTCCGGCGATTTCGCGGCCATCATGGAATGGGCGGACGCGGTGCGGCGCATGAAAGTGCGCACCAACGCCGAAACCCCGCTCGACGCGCGCATGGCGCGCTCCTTCGGCGCAGAAGGCATAGGCTTGTGCCGCACCGAACACATGTTCTTCGATGGCGCCCGCATTGTCGCCATGCGCGAGATGATCCTGGCCGACACCGAAAAGGACCGGCGCGCCGCGCTTGCCAAGCTGCTGCCGATGCAGCGAGCGGATTTCCTGGAACTGTTCGAGATCATGGCCGGGCTGCCGGTGACCATCCGCCTGCTCGATCCGCCGCTGCACGAATTCCTGCCCAAGACCGAGGCTGAAATAGCCGAAGTCGCGGCGGCGATGAATGTTGCGCCGGACAAGCTCAGGCAGCGCACCGAGGCGCTGCACGAATTCAACCCGATGCTCGGCCATCGCGGCTGCCGGCTTGCGGTATCCTATCCCGAGATCGCCGAGATGCAGGCGCGTGCCATTTTCGAGGCCGCCGTCGAGGCCGGCCGCAAGGCCGGCGCGCTGGTGGTACCCGAGATCATGGTGCCGCTGGTCGGGCTTGTGAAGGAACTCGACTACGTCAAGGCGCGCATCGATGCGGTGGCCAAGAGCGTCATGGACGAAAGCGGCGTCAAGATCGATTACCTGACTGGAACCATGATTGAGCTACCCCGCGCGGCGATCCGGGCCCATGTCATAGCTGAATCGGCCGAGTTCTTCTCTTTCGGCACCAACGACCTGACCCAGACGACATTCGGCATCTCGCGCGATGACGCGGCCTCGTTCCTGGAGACCTATCGCCAGAAAGGCATCATCGAACAGGATCCGTTCGTCTCGCTGGACATCCACGGCGTCGGCGAACTGGTGCGCATGGCTGCCGAAAAGGGCAGGGCGACGCGGCCACGGATCAAACTCGGCATTTGCGGCGAGCATGGCGGCGATCCGGCCTCGATCCGCTTCTGCGAGGAGGTCGGACTGGATTATGTGTCCTGTTCGCCTTACCGCGTGCCGATCGCCAGGCTGGCGGCCGCGCAGGCGGCCGTTCAGGCGGCGAAGGCGGGTCGCAGCTGAGCGCTTGCCGCCGATCGGAACGAGGAACTGCCGCAAAACGGCCAGATTGTCGCGTCTGCTGCTTCTGCTATCCAGCTCCCGATTTCCGCCTTCATGCGGGTCTTGGGATGCCTGCGTGAAACGCCCGACTGGAATTGGATTTGATGCGCCCGCTGCAAAAAAATCTCTGCATTGTCGCCATGTCATTGGCCGTGGTGTCCAGCGGCCATGCCGCATCGCTTGTCGAACCCATCCTGCACATCAAGCCGGATGCAGGCAGAACCGGGCGCATTGCCTTGACCCTGGACGCCTGCGGCGGACGGACCGACAACCGCATCCTCTCGGCGCTGGTGGAAAACAGGATACCTGCGACCATCTTCGTCACCGGCATCTGGCTGAAGCGGAACCCCGCCGCCGTCGAGATCATGCGGGCGCATCCCGACCTGTTCGAACTGGAAAACCATGGCGGCCATCACATCCCGGCCGTCGACACGCCGCAGAAGATCTATGGGATACGCAGCGCCGGCAGTCCGCAAGCGGTTCTGGCCGAGGTCGAGTCGGGCGCCGCCGCCTTGGCCGGGACTGGCGAGCCGGCGCCGAAATGGTTTCGTGGCGCGACCGCTGAGTATAGTCCGTCGGCGATCGCCATGATCCGCAAGATGGGCTTCAAGATCGCCGGCTTTTCGATCAATGGCGACGGCGGTTCGCTGCTCGGCGCCAGGGAAACCACAAGGCGCATAGAAGCGGCCAAGGACGGCGACGTCATCATCGCCCATATCAACCAGCCGACCCATGCCGCGGGGGAGGGCGTCGTGCAGGGCCTGCTGGCGCTCAAGCAGAAGGGACTGACCTTCGTGCGGCTCGACGATGCCGACGGCTTCGGCAATAACGGCACCACCGACTGATCGGCAGGACGTCTGGCCTTCCTCGTTGGTCCGTTCAGCCTGGCTTGGCTTCGATGCTGACCTTGCTTGCGTAGAATGCGCCGTGATTGCGGATTTCAGCCATTTCGTCGAAGGGCTGCTCATAGGCCCACATCGCATCCTTGCCTGCCTCGCCGGCAGGCAGCACGCTCCAGTAGCTCGCGTCGCCCTTGTAGGGACAATGGGTGGAGGATTGCGTGCCGCTCAGCTTGCTGAAATCGATGTCTGCGAACGGGATGTAAAAGGCGGCCGGATAGGGCGCTTCCGTCAGCACCTTGGCGTTCGTCGATGAGGCGATAACCGTGTCGCCCGCACGAACGGTGACGGTGCCCTTATACGGTTCGACGGTGATGACCTTATCGGGATTGCGCCGGAAGCCGGGTGCCGGATTGGCGATCTTGTCCATGCTGTTTCTCCTCGTCTCAACTTTAAGTGTGTCGACGAGGTGGTTTGCGCAAGGGCGACTGTCGCCAGCAATTCCGCAATCGATCTCCAGCCGTGGGGGCTGCCGACGGCATTTTTAGCGATGACCTTGTCCGGCGAGGCTCAGGCCGCGGTTCTGAACGCGTCCATCAGGCCGGCATAGGCGGCCGCAATACCGGCCACCGGATTGCTGCTCCTTGACGCGGTCTCGACTTTCAAGTGGCCGCCGCCGGTCGGCAGGGTGAGCAGCAGGAATTGACGATTGCCCCCATCGCCCACGGATGCCGCGGCGACGTGCTCACCTTCTCCTTCGCTCTGAACGCACATCTTGAACAGCAGCGTGCCGCCCACCGCTTCGAGCGCACCGCCGACAACTTCAACAAATTCGTCTTCGGAAACAGTCTTTGTGTCCGGCACCAGATCGCCCAGGCTTTCGGCAAGCGTACTTTCCAGTGCCTTATCGTCGAGCTGCGTGTCCATGCGAACCTCTTTCAGTCGCCAATCGCACCCCTTTGCCCATTAACGAAACTTAATGCCGACGATGGCCGGATTGTGGCGGATTCCCCTCTTGGTCGAGTAATTTAGCCTTCTCTGATATAATGGATTTCAAGGCCGCCGGTCCGATGGCATGAGCGCCAGGCATTCGGACTCCAAGAAAGACGCGATTCGATCGCTTGCCTGCGCGACCGGCATCCGGACTTCGTTCGCCACCCGGCGGTGGCTGGACAATCCACCGGTTCGCTTCACAATGGGAACAAAAGCGAGAAGCGCAAGGGAGGAACGAATGCTGGGGATGATGCAGGAATGGCCGCTTCTTTGCCATAAGCTTATCGACAACGCAGAGCGGCAGCATGGCGGGCGAGAGATCGTATCGCGCTCGATCGAAGGTCCGATCGTGCGCACAACCTACGCCAGCATTCATCGTCGTGCCCTGAAGGTCTCGCAGCGGCTGGAGCGTGACGGCTATCGGCTGGGCGACCGCATTGCGACGCTGGCCTGGAACACGGCGCGCCATATCGAGGCCTGGTACGGCATCATGGGCATCGGCGCGATCTATCACACGCTCAATCCGCGGCTGTTTCCCGAGCAGATCGTCTGGATCATGAACCATGCCGAAGACAAGGCGGTCTTTGTCGACCTGACTTTCCTCCCTTTGCTCGAGAAGATCGCCGGCGCGGTCAAGTCCCTAAAACAGGTGATCGTGCTGACCGACAGGGCGCATCTGCCGCAGACCACGCTGCCCAACGCCGTTGCCTACGAAGAATGGCTCGACGAGGCCGATGGCGATTTCGCCTGGAAGAGCTTCGACGAAGGCACCGCCGCCGGCATGTGCTATACGTCGGGAACCACGGGCGATCCGAAGGGCGTCGTCTACAGTCACCGCTCGAACGTGCTGCACGCCATGATCGCCGCCATGCCCGACGCGATGGGCCTGTCTTCGCGCGACACGATCCTGCCGGTGGTTCCGATGTTCCACGCCAATGCCTGGGGCCTCGGCCAGAGCGCGCCGATGATCGGCGCCAAGCTGGTCATGCCAGGCTGCAAGATGGACGGCGCCTCGATCTATGAATTGCTCGACACCGAGAAAGTGACCTTCAGTGCCGCCGTGCCGACCGTCTGGATGATGCTGCTGCAATATCTGGAGGAGACCGGCAGGAAGCTGCCCTACCTGAACAAGGTCGTCATCGGCGGCTCGTCATGCCCGCGGATCATCACCAAGAAATTCCAGGACAATTACGATGTTCAGGTCGTCCACGCCTGGGGCATGACCGAAATGTCGCCGCTCGGCACGCTGTGTACGCTGAAGCCGGACTATGCAAGCCTTCAGGGCGACGCCCGACTCGATGTCCAGGGCAAGCAGGGTTACCCGCCCTTCGGCGTCGAGATGAAGGTGACGGACGACGACGGCAACGCGCTGCCTTGGGACGGCAAGACATTCGGGCGGCTGAAGGTGCGCGGCCCGGCGGTGGCCAGCGCCTATTACGGCGGCGCCGGCTCGGAGCAGTTCGATGAAGACGGCTGGTTCGATACCGGGGATGTCGCCCACATCGACGCTGGCGGCTATATGCAGATCACCGATCGCGCCAAGGACGTCATCAAATCCGGCGGCGAATGGATTTCGACCATCGACCTGGAGAATCTGGCCGTCGGTCATCCCGATGTCGCCGAGGCAGCCGCCATTGGCGTCCCTCATTCGAAATGGGGCGAGCGGCCGTTGCTGGTTGTGGTCCGCAAGCCGGGCAAGGAACCAACCAAAACCGATATCCTTGCTTTCCTCGACGGCAAGGTCGCCAAATGGTGGATGCCCGACGATGTCGCTTTCGTCGGCGAAATTCCGCACACCGCCACCGGCAAAATCCAGAAGATCACCCTGCGCCAGCAATTCAGCGACTATCGCTTGCCGACGGATTGATACCATAATGCGTGTCTCGGCCTGATGCCGTCGTGAGAGGACAGCGCTGCGCCGCACACCTTTCAGGCGGGGCACGACAGCATTGCAACGGGCGGCGCATGATCTCTTTCGAAAATGGATTCCGATTTTGTTGGCCATGCGCTAAGTCTTCGTTCGGCTTGGGATAACGCAGAGAAACATGGTCAGCATTTCCGAACGGCGAACGTCGAAGGCTGCCGGATGGTCGCGGCGCACGGCCGCTTTTTCGGCGGTGCTTTTGCTGACCGTGTTCGTCGGCCATTATTTCAACCTCGTTGAAACGCCGGTGTTCCTGTGGGTGCTGGCTATTGTCGCGCTGTTGGCGGCACTGGCGCTGCTGTTCGCCGGATTTGCCTTCTCGAGGGTGTGGAATTTTGGTGACTACGGCGGCCGCGACATCACGGTCGGCGTCTTGCTGGCAGTGCTGGTCCTGACCCCCTATGGCATCGCCGCCTATTGGGCGACAATCTTTCCGCCGCTCAGAGATATTTCGACCGATTTTGACGAACCGCCGGCACTCGACGTCACCGGTCGCACGAAGGACATGAACGTGCTCTCGCCGCCGACGCCCGGCGAGCAGCGGTTGCAGACCGACAGCTACCCGCTTGTCACCGCGCACAGCTACGACCTCCCGTTCGAGACCGTCGTCACTGCCGTTGAAACTGTGCTCGACCGCCGCGATTGGGATCTTACCGGACCCTATCCCGAGCTCGCCGGGCAGAGCGAAGTGACGATTACCGCCGTCGCCAGGAGCTTCGTGCTGGGTCTTCCCGCCGACGTGGCGATCCGCATTACTGACGACGGGGATACGGTCATAGTCGACATGCGGTCGGCTTCGCGCTACGGCCGCCACGACCTCGGCGACAACGCTGCGCGCATCACCGACTTCCTGGCGGAGTTGGACCAGGAAGTCGCCGGCCAGGTCGGCGCGGCTCCGGCCGAATAGCCTAGCTGCTGGAACCTATGCGGGGGGCGTAAAAACGCCATCTATGGCCGGCGCGGCGTCTGTCGCTATCAGGCCGCGGGCCACCAGATCCTCCAGATGGGCAAGCACCGACAATCCGGCGGCGCCATGCAGCCGCGGGTCGGTGTCCCTGTAGATCGCCTTGACCATGGCGGGTATCGTTCTGTCGCCGGCTCTGACCCGCTCCAATATGGCCCGCTCGCGCATTTTGCGATGCGTCTTCAATCCGCGCATGAAGCCGCGCGGTGCCGTCACCGGCCCGCCGTGGCCGGGCAACAGCAAGCGGTCGCCGCGTTCGATCACCCGGTCCAGCGAGGCCATGTAGTCTGCCATCGCCCCGTCCGGCGGCGCGACGATGGAGGTCGCCCACGCCATGACATGGTCGGCCGAAAACAGGATGCCGGTGCCCTCCAGCGCGAATGCTGCGTGGTTGGCGGTATGGCCGGGGGTCAGGACCGTACGGATCGCCCAGCCGTCGCCGGCGACCAGCGCGCCGTCCGGCAGCGCGACATCGGGGACGAACGCGGTATCGGCGCTGGCATCGAGCGCGTTGATCTCGCCAATATGCAATGGCCTTGCCGGCCGGTGCGGCCCTTCCGCCAGCACCTGGGCTCCGGTTTCCTGCTTCAGCCGTGCCGCCAAAGGGGAATGGTCGCGATGGGTGTGGCTGACGAAGATGTGGCTGACCGGCCTGCCGGCGATGACGTCGAGCAAGGTGCGGAGGTGAGCTTCGTCATCCGGCCCCGGATCGATCACTGCCAGCGTATCGCGTCCGACGACGTAGCTGTTGGTGCCGTGGAAGGTGAAGGGACTGGGATTTCGGGCCGTGACGCGCTGCACGTCGGGGGCGACGCTGACGCCTCGGCCGTAGCAGGGATCGAAGCTGGTATCGAATTCGAGGGCCATGACGGTGTCGATGCCTGTTGCGGGAATGGCAAAACCGATTGCCGCATAGCACGCAAGCCAATATAGGAAAACGCAAGACCGCGATCATCGGATGGCGGCAATCGGATGGGGAAGACCATGGCAACTGCAACGACAATGCGCCCGCTTGTTTCTCTGGCTCTGCCGCAAGATGGCGCGGGGCGGCTGGCAACGCAGCTTTTCCTGGCTATAGCCGGAACACTGTTGCTGACGCTGTCGGCCAAGACCAAGGTGGTTCTGGGGCCCGTCGATATTTCGATGCAGACGCTTGCCGTCCTGCTGATCGGGGCCGCTTTCGGCCTGCGTCTCGGCGTCGCCACCTTGCTGCTCTATATGGCCGAGGGTGCGATGGGCTTCCCGGTCTTCCAGGGCACGCCGGAAAAGGGAATCGGCATTGCCTACATGCTCGGCTCGACCGGCGGCTATCTCGCCGGCTTCGTGGTCATGGCGGCGATTGTCGGCTGGGCCGCCGATCGCGGCTGGGATCGCCATCCCATCAAGCTTTTCAACGCGATGCTGGTTGCCGAGTTCGTCATGATGGCCATGGGTTTTGCCTGGCTGGCGATGCTCATCGGTCCGGAAAAATCCTGGCAGTTCGGCGTCGCGCCGTTCATCGTCGGTGATCTGATCAAGGTTGCTCTGGCCGCAAGCCTGGTGCCCGCCGTCTGGTCGCTGCTGAAGCGCAACTGAATTTAGCGATCCACCGAGGCATTCCGGGGAAGAACCTGGTTCATCCAGCTCGGACGGATGTGACTGGCAGGTCGTGGCCAAGCAGCCAGCCAGTCACCAGAGATACGAACATCCATTTACCTTCATGCGTCCAGACATTCTCGATGACGGGCAGTAAGCCAATCTATTAGCGATAGCTTTTGAACCGCATTCAGCGGCACGATTGATAAAAAATCCTGCCGATTGCTACAGTGTAAATAGATACTTGCTGGTATCGTTACAGTGTCGTAGCTCTTGATCTTCGACTGAGTCGAACAGCCAGTAGCGAGAGGCCCGATTCCGCTTTGCGAATGAACGGCCAAGCCAAGCGCATTATTGCAATGGCAATCGCCGACATGGCAGCTTCGAGGGGGGAAGAAGTTGAATGTCGCAACATCAACTCTTGTCGGAAGCCGGCACTTCCTGTTCAGAATTCGCTTTCAACTTATTGGCGGACTGACATTCGCGATCGTCGCGCCGGCCCTCATCCGGATTGCCTTCAAACCCGATGCGGTCTACGTCGCCAATCTTCAGGTGACCGTCGCCGCCGCGGTCATTGCACATTTAGCAGGCTTCCTTGCCTATCGCCGCATTGGGAATTTCCCCGGTGTGGCCGCTGCCAGCTACATACTGCCGACATTTGTGCTGTCCTACGGGCTTGTTTTCCTGACCATTTTCTTTTTTCGCTTCGAGTACAGCCGGTTTCAGGCGGCGGCTAGCTTCACCCAATCCACGCTCTGGTATTTTGGCCTGAGCCTCATAACGCGGCATCTCGACCCGTACCGGCTGGTCGTCATTCCCGGCGGGGATGTAGAGCGCCTAAGGACACTGCCGGGAGTGCACTGGTTCTGGATCACCTCGCCCGGCACCGTCATCGAACGGGCCAATGGCGTGGTCGTCGATCTACGGGCCGACCTTGACGCCGAATGGGAAAGATACATCGCGGACCGGGCCCTTTCGGGCACGCCGGTCTACCACGTCAAGCAGGTCAGCGAATCGCTGACCGGCCGCGTCGCGATCGAACACCTGTCGGAGAACACGCTCGGCTCGCTCAATCCGAACCAGGCCTATCTCAAGATCAAGCAGGCAATCGACTGGATCTCCGCGCTTGTTGTGGTCGTGGCCCTTTCGCCTTTCGTGGTGCTGATCGCGCTGCTGATCCGGCTGGACTCGGAGGGTCCGGTGCTGTTTCGCCAGCCCCGCATTGGCTACAGGGGCCGGATCTACACGGTCTACAAATTTCGCTCGATGAGGCAGCAAGCCGGCATTGGCAGCGACAAGGACAAGGCGATCACGAAACTCGACGACGATCGCATCACCCGGATAGGGCATTTTTTACGCAAGTTCAGGATCGACGAGCTGCCGCAGGCCATCAACATCCTGCGCGGCGAAATGAGCTGGATTGGACCACGGCCCGAGGCCGTCGTCCTGTCGCACTGGTATGAGGCGGAATTGCCGTTCTATCGCTACCGGCACATCGTCAGGCCGGGTGTGAGCGGGTGGGCGCAAGTAAATCAGGGTCATGTCGCGGCGGTCGACGATGTGATGGAGAAATTACACTACGATTTTTACTACATAAAGAACTTCTCGCCTTGGCTTGATGTTCTCATCACCCTCAGAACCATAAAGACGATGATTACCGGCCATGGCGCGCGATAGCGGAGGCCGTGGCTGATTAAGGCTTGCCGGACAGGAAGCAAATGGACCTCGGCTCCAGGAAAATAGCTGTCATCGGGCTTGGCTATGTGGGTTTGCCGCTGGCGGTGGCCCTCGGAGCGATCAGGGACGTCGTTGGCTTCGACATCAGCCAATCGCGTGTGGATGCGCTGAGGCGTGGCGAGGATCACACGCTCGAGGCCAGCAGAGATGAAATCGACGCCGCCACACGGCTGCGGTTCACCAGCGACAAGGCCGATCTGCGGGATTGCGGAATTTTCATCGTCACTGTCCCCACTCCGATCGACAGGGCCAACCGGCCGGATCTGAAGCCCCTTGTCATGGCCTCCGCCACGGTCGGCGAGGTGATCTCCCAAGGTGCGGTGGTGATCTTCGAGTCGACCGTCTATCCCGGCTGTACGCAAGAGGTGTGTGCGCCGCTGATCGAGAAACATTCGGGTCTGCGCTACAACGAAGACTTCTTCCTGGGCTACAGTCCTGAGCGCATCAACCCCGGTGACCGCGAGCACCGGCTTCAGACGATCGTCAAGGTCACCAGCGGCTCCACGCCGGAGGTGGCGGACGCCATCGACGCCCTCTATGCCTCGATCATTCCCGCCGGCACGCACCGTGCATCGAGCATCGCGGTCGCCGAGGCAGCCAAGGTCATCGAGAACACGCAACGCGACCTCAACATCGCCTTGATGAACGAATTGTCGCTGATCTTCGGCAAACTGGGCATCGACACGTCGGAGGTGCTGGAAGCGGCCGGCACCAAATGGAATTTCCTGCGCTTCAGCCCTGGTCTCGTCGGCGGCCACTGCATAGGCGTCGATCCCTATTATCTCACCCACAAGGCTCAGGAACTCGGCTATCATCCCGAGGTGATTCTTGCCGGTCGCCGCATCAACGACGGCATGGGCCGGCATGCGGCGGACCAGACGGCCCGTCTTATGATGCGTAAGGGCATACCTGTCGTTGGCAGCCGGATTCTGGTCATGGGCGCAGCCTTCAAGGAAAACTGTCCGGACCTGCGAAATTCCAAGGTCGCCGACATTGTCGCGCAGCTGAGGCAGTACAATGCCGGCATCGATATCTGGGATCCTTGGGTCGATGCGCAGGAATGCGCGCGCGCCTTTGGCGTAACGAGCGTTAAAGAGATGCCCGCCGCGCGTTATGATGGCGTTGTCGTCGCCGTCGGGCACGGGCAGTTTCGCACCCTGGGCGTTGCCGGCCTGCGAGCACTTTGCAAGGACCCGAGTGTCGTCTACGACATCAAGGGTCTGTTCCCCAGGGATGTTACGGACGGGCGGTTCTGATGAAGGTTCTGGTCACCGGCGCTGCCGGCTTCATAGGTTACCACGTCGCCAGGCGGCTGCTCGAACGCGGCGACGAGGTCGTCGGCATAGACAGCATCAACGACTACTATGATCCGCAGATCAAGCAGGCGCGGCTGCGGCTTTTGGCCGAAGCAAGCCGCAACACCAATGCGGGCTACCATTTCATCCACGGCAATCTCGCAGAGCGAAACGTGGTGGACGGCTGCTTTGCCGATCACGCCTTCGACAGGGTGATCCATCTCGCCGCCCAGGCCGGCGTCCGCTACAGCCTTGAAAACCCGCACGCCTATGTCGAGAGCAACATTATCGCCTACGCCAACATGCTGGAGGCCTGCCGCAACAGCCGTGTCGGCCACCTGACCTATGCCAGCACGTCGAGCGTCTATGGCGCCAATACCGACATGCCGTTTTCCGAGCATCGCCCGGCCGACCATCCGCTGCAGTTCTATGCCGCAACCAAGCGCGCCAACGAGCTGATGGCGCACAGCTACAGCCATCTGTTCGGGCTGCCGACCACGGGCTTGCGTTTCTTCACCGTGTACGGCCCTTGGGGACGTCCCGACATGGCGCTGTTCCTGTTCACCAGGAATATCTTGGCCGGCGAGCCGATCAAGCTGTTCAACAACGGCAATCACACACGCGACTTCACCTATGTCGAAGACATCGCCGAAGGCGTGATCCGCGCCAGCGACAGCCCCGCCGCGGCTAACCCCGCCTGGGATTCCGATCATCCGGATCCTGCGACGAGCAGCGCGCCGTGGCGCATTTTCAACATCGGCAACAACAACCCGGTGAAGCTGACCGCCTATGTCGAGGCGCTTGAGAACGCGCTTGGCCGCAAGGCCATCGTGGAACTCTTGCCGCTGCAGGCCGGCGACGTGCCTGACACTTTTGCCGATACTTCGGCGCTGCAGGCGGCAGTCGGCTATCGTCCCGGCACGTCCGTGACGGAGGGCGTCGGGCGGTTCGTCGAATGGTACCAGGCGTATTTTGAGCGGAGGTAGGGGGAGGTCACGTCTTGTCCACGAAATCGATGACGGGATAGCGTCGTTGCTGCAGGGCTTTGTTCGCACGAATGTGGCGGTCTCAGAGTGTCTGGACCGAGCCTTGCCGCTACGGCTGCGCGTGGATGGCAACCACGCCTTTGCTGCGGAAATCGCACCGGTGCTCTTTACACCTAACGCACTGGTCTATGATCTGGGCGGAGGAGCAAGGCCGCTTGTAAGTCTGGCCGAGAAGCGTCGTCTGGGGCTGGTTGTCGTTGGGGTGGACCGCGATGCCAAGGAACTGTCGAAGGCTCCGGGCGACATCTATGACGAGCGGATCGAGGCGGATCTTACCTCGTTCAGGGGAAAGGGAGATGCCGATCTGGTCATATGCCAGGCCACCCTGGAGCACGTCCGCGACGGCGAAGGTGCATTTCGCGGCATTGCCAGCTGCGTAAGACCGGGCGGCACGGTCGCCATTTTCTCGCCTTCACGCAACGCCGTTTTCGCCAGGCTCAATCGGGTCTTGCCCGAGGCGATCAAGCGGCGCCTGCTGTTTGCGGTCTATCCCGACAAGGGTAGGGGGCACGACGGCTTCCCGGCCTTCTATGACAGATGCCTGCCGAGCGAGGTGGAAAGGATCGCAGCGCAAAATGGCCTGGAGCTTGTCCAGCGTCATCTGTTCTGGAGGAGTTCATACTTCTACGCTTTCGTGCCGGCCTTCCTGGTCTGGCGCCTCTGGCTAGGTCTCTCGGCCCTTCTCATCGGGAAGGATGCGGCCGAAACCTACGCCTATGTCTTTCGGCGAAGACATTGATCACCCGAGGATATTCTCCGCTTTGGTGGACCCGAACGCGACGGGCTGTCTCCCCGGTATCCGGGTGGAGCACCGCGCATCGCTCAATGTCAGGCGCAAGCAAGGGAGCTTCGCCGTGACCGGCCAGGAAAGGTGGCGAACCGAGTGACGTGCACGCGCCAAGACAAGAGATCGTCAGGCAGCCCAGACGCTCGGATTGCTGTCTTCATTCCCTCTCTTCGTGCTGGCGGCACCGAGCGGGCAATGCTCACCCTGGCCAGCGAATTTGGCCGGCGCGGTTTGCCGATCGATCTGGTGCTTGGACGTGCTACGGGCGAGTATCTCGCTTTGGTTCCGAAGACGATAAGGATACAGGACCTCCGAGCCTCGCGGTTGCTGTTTTCCGTATTGGGCTTGATCCGGTATTTGAGACGGGAGCAGCCGCGGGTGATGCTGACGGCGTTACCCCATGCCAATATCGTTGGCATCATCTCGTCCATGCTGTCGCTGCGCCGGATACCGATCGTGATATCCGAAAGGAGCAATCTTTCCAGGACCGTCGCCGATACGAAGCTGGTTCGTGAGAAGTTCCTGCCATTCCTCATGCGGCTGACCTATGGTCGTGCCGACACAATCATCACTGTATCGTATGGCGTCGCGGAAGACCTGATCCAGAGCATCGGGCTCGACCGGAATTCCGTCAAAACGATCTACAATCCGCTGGACATCAAACATGTTGAAGAGCAGGCGGATGAACCGCTCGATCACCCCTTCGCGGTCGAGGATGGCAGGGTCTTGCTGGTGGCCGTTGGGCGGCTTGATTTCGCAAAAGACCATGCCACGCTCATAAGCAGCTTCGTGCGGATTGCGACGAAGAGGCCCGTCAAATTGGCCATTGTCGGGGAAGGACCGCTGCGGGGATCGCTTCAAACACTGATCGACGAACTCGAGCTGAATTCTTCGGTCGCTCTGGTCGGCTTTTCGAAGAATCCGTATCCGTGGATGCGGCGGGCAGCGTTGTTTCTTCAATCCTCCCGCAGGGAGGGATTTCCAAACACGCTCATCGAAGCAATGGCTTGCGGGACCAACGTGGTGAGCACCAACTGCGAAAGCGGTCCGGCCGAGATTCTGGAGGACGGCAAGTGGGGGCGTCTGGCCGCGGTCGGAGATGCCCAGGGTTTTGCGGCAGAAGTGATGGCCGCCCTTGATGAAGCTGATCCTCCGGACGTCAGGCGTCGGGCGCGGGATTTCAGTGTCGAAAAGGTGGCCGACGCCTACCTGCTCGCGATGGGTGTCGATCCCACGAACGCCGTGGGGAAGGAGCGGTCGTATTAAGATCCTGCACGTCATCACCGGACTTGAGAACGGCGGCGCCGAGGCAGCGCTGTACCGCCTGTGCACGGCCGAGCGCAGGCATTCCCATTTCGTCGTCTCGCTTTCGGGTGACGGAAAATATGGCCCGTTGCTTCGCGCGGCCAAAATACCGCTCGCCTGCCTGGCGATGCCAAAGGGAAGGTTGAGTCTCAAGGGGCTCGCCTCGCTCAGGCGCGTGTTCTCGACCTATCGGCCGGACGTGGTTCAGTGCTGGATGTATCACGCCAACCTCGTCGGAGGCGTCCTGGCGCGGCTTGGCGGCATCAGGCCGGTTCTTTGGGGGATGCACAATTGCGGACTGGATCCGCGGGCGGCCTCCTTTACGACCAGGGCGGTGGACAGGATATGCGCTCTCATATCCGGTATCATCCCGGCTCGGATTGTCAGTTGCTCGCAAAATGCATCGCGGCGCCACATCCATGCAGGATATTCGAGCTCGAACTGGACGATCATACCGAATGGCTACGATCTGGCCGTGTTCGAGCCGGACGACCGGGCGCGCGCACGGCTCCGTCAGGATTGGTCGATAGGTGATGGCCAGTTCGTTATCGGAAATGTCGCTCGCTGGCATCCCGACAAGGACCACCAGAATCTCTTCGCTGCCTTGTCCAGGCTGTCGATGCACAAGAGCTTTCCCTTCAAATGTGTTCTTGCCGGCCCGGGTATGACGGTTGAAAACACTGAACTTGCCGTGCTGTTGGAGCGCTATGATGTTCGCCACAAGGTGAAGCTTCTCGGGCCGAGCGACGACATTGCCGGTTTGATGAATGCATTCGACATTCATGTGCTGGCCTCCAGCAGCGAAGCGTTTCCGAACGTGGTTGCCGAGGCCATGGCATGCGGCACGCCATGCGTGGCAACGGATGTCGGGGACATCGCGATGCTTGTGGGCAACACGGGATTGATCGTTCCGCCGCGGAACCCTGACGCGCTCTCGCGTTCCATCGAGATCATGGCTTCGGAAATCCAGGATGCCCGGTCTTGGGCGAGCAGGCGGCAAGCATGTCGCGACCGCATCGCTGCGGATTTCTCGCTTGAGCGGATGGCGCACTCGTATGGCTTGCTGTGGGAGAAATCGTCCCTGGGTCGCTAAGGGGTGAAAACAATACGAATATTCAGATGGCGATGGAACGAAAGTGAAGCACCTCAAACGAGATTATTTTGTTTCGCCATTTGCGCTCACGCCGCAAATGTTGTTGCTTTTGTCGAGCTTGGTCTACTTTGTGCCATTCGTCACCGGGGGATTTCAGTATGTTGATGTCGGAAGAAGGAAGTATGATTTCATATATAACGCGGGCACTGGATATGCCATTGCGCTTTCTCTTTCTTGCATTGCTGCTGCGATGCTGGTCTTCATGCCAAGGCGACAAGATTTCGAAGTTGAATGCGACGTTCGGGGAGAGTCGATCGTAATAATTGCGATGCTGGTGGTGTTCGGAGGGATTTCGATGGTAAATCCGGCACTTTTTTCGGCCTCAAAGGCCGATGTTTTGTCATCTACCGGGCGGATCCAGTATGTATTTTACAACAGCTGCATCATCGGCGTGGTGTTCGGAGCCCTGTCGGGGTGGAAGAAATCCAGGCTGGTCATCATCTTGAGCTGCCTGGGGCTGGTGCTTACGCTTTATATCGGGCATCGCTCTTCGGTTGCCATCGCGATTTTAGCTTGTTTGTACATAAGATACAGGAACATTTCCCTGCTTTTGATCAGGAAAAGGTACATAATTGGAGGAATTGGCGCATTCTTTTTTCTTGCAGTGTACAAAGCAGTATATGCAGCAATAAAAGCAGGAAATTTTGAACTTGTAGGTCAGAAAATACAGTTCGACCAATTGTCCGATTCCGCTCTCGTGGGGCTGGAGCAGTTCGTGACATTGGCTCACCTGGATCTGGTCGTGAAATATGACTACACCTTGCCGTGCTCGAATCTTTGGCTGGTGCCTCTTTCCCTGTTTCCGTTCTCGGATACGGTCTTTGGCAAGGACGGATGCACCTACAACGAGCAGGTTCAGCCGTTCCTTTTTCCGGGTTACAGTGGTGGCGTCGCTGCAAACATCTGGGCGGAGTTCTATGCCAATTTCGGGTATGCCGGATTTCCGCTGCTCGTCGTCATTCTGTCGCTCGTCTGTGTTGCCGTCGAGGCGATAATCCGCAACGTGCGCAGCGCGGCCCTCAAGGCCGGGCTGATCGTGGCTATCGTCCATCTCACATTCTACATCCAGCGCAAGGAGCTGCTTGGTGCCTTTATCTCCGCCAAGCGAGCCGTTCTCGTTTCGCTTTTCATTTTTGGCTTGGTTTATGTGCATCGGAAGTGTTTTCCGCCGGCCCCTGCCGAGGTGATGCCGCAGGCGGCACGAGCCTTGCGCCGAGACAATGGCTGAGGACGTGACGGCGGTCGCCAAGCCTTCCGGATGGATGCGCGCGCGGCGGGTCGCACGCGACGTCACGTTTACGACGTCCGCAAGCGGAGTGGCCGCGTTGTGCTCCATCCTTGCACTGGCGCTCAACGCACGGTCGCTGGGACCAGGGAATTTTGGTACACTCGCCGTAATTCAGGCCTATGTGGCGTTTGTTTCCGGCCTCTGCACGTTTGAGAGCTGGCAGCCAGTGATCAGGCTGTGCGCGAGGTCGCCTTTGCGTCTGGGGCCGGCGGCATCTTGCGGAATCGCCCTCGATGTTTCAGCCGCCCTTCTCGCCACGGTCCTGGCGATAGGCGGGACCTTGCTGTTTGGAGAAGCTGTTGGCGTGTCGCGGGATAATCGCCTTCTGGCGATTATCTACAGCCTCACCTTGTTGGCGAGTCTTTCGGGCACGCCGAAAGGTGTGCTTCGGCTGAACGGCCGGTACGACGTCATTGCCGGCAATCAACTCATGCAAGGGGTTGCCGTGGTGGTTGCCTCTCTCGTCCTTTGGATCCTCGATGCCTCATTGCCGGCTTATGTAATCGTGCTGGCAGCGGTCGGCGCATTCTACAACCTGACGCTGTTCGTTCGCATGCTGCTCTATGCCAGGCAGGGGGACATCGAACTGTTCAACCCGCTTCGCTCCCGGTCCAAACGCCGTTTCTTCTGGGCGTTTCTTGCCACGGCCACGGGGACCAGTCTGCTCTCGACGCTTGTGAGTGCCAGGCGGCATCTCGCATTGTTCCTTGTCGCGGGCCTGCTGGGAGAGGTCGCCGCGGGCTCTTATTCGCTCGCATCGCGCCTGGCGACGATGGTTTCCCGGCTGACCGGTCCCCTGAACCAGGTGATCTTTCCCGAAATCGCGAAACTGTCCAGGCAGGAGCCGCCTTCTCGTCTATACCGCTTGAACGCCCGCATCATCGTGGTTTCGGGATGCGCCGCCGCCGGCATGGCGGTCGGGGGGGTGCTGCTGCAAAACCCCATCGTCCTTCTCTCTGGCGGTTCGGCCTACGCCGAAGCTTCGCTGCTCTTTGCCATTTTGTTCGCGGCCGAATGCTTCGGCCTCGCTGGAATGCATCTCAATCCGTTGATCCAGGTCCTGGCCGGCACGAAGCCGCTTTTGAAAATCACGGCGCTGGCGATGGCCGTCTATGTTCCGCTTTGCCTGGCTTTGTCCGGATGGATCGGAATTTCAGGCATGGCCTGGGCCGGCTTGCTCGTAGCGGCGGCGGTCTATGCGGCGATGATAGTGGTTTCGCATCTATTGTTGAAAAAGCGGATCCGCCTGGGAAAGATATCTGAAGGCTGATGTTTTGAGATACCTGTTCTGCCTGCCAAGATACCATACCAATGCGGTACCCTGGGTTCGCATTCTGACTTCGGCGGGGCACCATGTTGCGGTCGACGTGGTCGAAACGAGCGTCACGGAGAATCACGCTCTTGTTTCTCCCAACGTGATGGCTCCATCCGCGCTGTCCCGTATGATCATGCGTCGGCGCTCGAGCAACATTCCGAATTCGCCTTTTTCCTCTCCCGGCGTCTTTTCCTACTGGAAGCGCTTGCAGGCCGAAGACCCCGACATTGTGATTGTTCGCGGTGTGACGCGAAGGTTTTCCAGGGTCGCGGCACTCTGTTCAATCCTGCAAGGGCGCAGACTGGTCATCTACGACCAGGAGGACGCCACGCCTCGGGCATGGAGCGGCACTTGGGTTCGAAGAGCCGTCTTTCAGGGGCTGGGCATTCCGCATTTCACCTCGCGGCTCTCACCGAACCCTGGCCCGCTCAGGATCGGCGATGCCATATCCCTGCCATTCGGGAGCCCTTTCGAGCCGGCCCGGACTGAAGGCCTGGAAAGCAGGCCATTGCAGTGGCCGCCTCGAATTTTGGTGGTGGCAAAATACCGGGAGCGCAAGGGGCATAGTTTGCTTCTGAGGGCGTTGTCCGCGATTTCATCCATGCCCTTTTCCCTGACATTCTGCGGCGAGGAAGCAACGAATGCCGACACGGCTTTTTGTCAGGCGTTGCGGCGCGAGGCTCAGGCGCTTGGCGTGGCCGACCGGCTTCGGTTTCAGAACAACATTGCCCATGACGACATGATCTCGGTTTTTTCCGGTCATGATCTCTTGATATTGCCATCGCGGGCTGAACCCGCGGCGGTGTCTCCCATCGAGGCGGCCTGGGCGGGATGTGCCGTGCTGATGTCGCGAGACAGCGGCACGAGGCAATACATGCCCCAGGGGGCCGATTTCGATTTCAACCCCGACGATCCGCAAGACATCGCACGCGCGATCGCGGGGGTGATCGCCCGGCCCGGGGATTTGAGGCTTGCCAGGGACGCCTGCTTCGCGCGCATATCATCGCTCGCCAACGAGGACGAAATCTTGCGGCTGTTCGAGACCTTTGGGCCGGGCAGGGCACGATTGCATACGCGACGGTGAGCGGATCCGAAAGGCGGGGGGACGATGCTTGAAACCGGAAGAAAGATAGTCATCTCGATCAACACGTCCTGGAATGTCGTCAATTTCCGCAAAGGCCTCATCGAGGCGCTGCAAGGTCAGGGCTATGAGATAGCGATTGCAGCGCCCAGGGATGAGTATTCACGCCTGATCCCGCGGATGCGTTGCCGGTATGTCGAAATCGAGATGGATAATTCCGGCACCTCGCCGTTTCGCGACATGGTGCTTCTGTGGCGTTACTGGCGTCTGCTTCGCCGCGAGAGGCCGCTGGCGTTTGTCGGCTTCACCATCAAGCCCAACGTGTTCGGATCGCTGGCGGCAAACCTCAATGGCATCCCGGTCATAAACAATGTTTCAGGGCTCGGCACGGCTTTCGTCCGTGGCGGCCTTCTCCAGAAAATTGCCAAGGTTCTATACCGGCTGGCGCTGGCCCGTTCGAAAATGGTCTTCTTTCAGAATGACGACGACAGGATGCTGTTCGTCGGCGAGCGCCTGGTCCGCAAGGAGCAGACCGCGCTGCTGCCGGGCTCCGGAGTCGATCTTGTTCGCTTCTCTCCGGCGCCCCGCCGGAGCCAATCGTCCGGTGCGATCGTCTTTCTGCTGGTGGCCAGGCTTCTCTGGGACAAGGGCGTGGGCGAGTTCGTCCAGGCCGCTCGTCAGATGCGCCGCAACATGCCCGGCGCGCGCTTCCAGCTTCTTGGATTCCTCGATGTCGAGAACCGCACAGCGGTCAGCCGTGCGCAGGTCGAGCGATGGGCAGGCGAGGGCTTGGTCGAGTATCTCGGAACCACCGACGACGTCCGTCCCTTCCTGGGTGCCGCCGATTGCGTCGTCTTGCCCTCCTACAGGGAAGGAACGCCGCGCTCGCTGCTGGAAGCAGCCGCGATGGGCAAGCCGCTGATCGCGTCAGATGTGCCCGGCTGCAGGGAGGTGGTGGACCACGGCGTCAACGGCTTGCTGTGCAAGGTGAAAGACGCAGGCGACCTGGCGAGCAAGATGCTCGAATTCGCGACGATGGACCCCACATCCAGGGACAGGATGGGCATGGAGAGCCGAAACAAAGTGGAGCGGCAGTTTTCGGAAAGGATCGTCATAGAGAGCTACATGGCGCAGATAGGGAAGCTCGATGCCTCGCCATGCGATGAACCGGGCCGGCGTGTAGTTGAACGCGGTTGAAGTTCGAGCGGCGCTAAGCTTGTCTTGCTGCATTGCAGATCGGGACTCGGCTTTCGAGGGTGCTCGGCTTTGATCAAGTTGGCTCGGTGTAATCAGGATGAAAAGGGAATCGTAACTTCTCTTTGGAGGGCCAGACATCCATCGCCGACAGCTCGGGATTATTTATGCGTAATTGCTAAAATGACGTGTTGTTCAGGTCAAACTTCTCCGCATCGTGCGACACGGGTTGGAATTGTGGCAAAAAAATGTTAGGCGCTGATGTCACACCTTTTGATCTGGCATATCCGGGACGATTTGAAGGAAAGGCGAAACAGATGAATGTCATCATTAGAACCGCCGTGAGCGCGTTGGTTGCCTCGAGTGGTTTCACTTCGGTTTCATCTTTCGCCCAGGATGTATCCTGCAGCTGCGCTGCCGCCTATGGCGGCCCGGCGAGTGCGATTGGATCCATTCGTTCCGCCGATGGCGACGTGATGGTGTCGCAGTCGGTCGGCTATGGTCCTGCAAAGGCGGGGAACACTCTCGGTCTCGGCAGTCGGGTGGTAGTCGGAGCCAAGGGTTCGGCATCCGTGCTTGTTGGGGGCTGCAACATGAATGTACCGGCGAATTCCAGTCTGGATGTTTCACGCGTGGGCGGCAACATCTGTCTGAAACTCGTGGATTCGGAGCGGACGGCGGCCATCCAGCGGTCCGGCGGCACAAGTGGGTTTGGCCTGCCCGAAGGGATTTTCGTCGGTGCGCTTGTCACCAGCGGTGTGTTGGCGGCGACGCAGGATGACGACAAAGCGGTCAGTCGCTGAGGGGCGGATCACCTGAATGTTGGTGAGTTCTTTGAGTGTTGTTGATCGAAGGGGTGCGTAAGCGATTCGTTCCGGGGGCGGGTCGTTGGTTCGAAGGGGGTAGAAATGACCGGGCGTCATCGGGTTGGGGTTGTTTTAGCTTTTGTCACGCTCGCCGGGGGAGGTGCCTTGTTTGCAGCGTCCGATGCTGTTGCCCAGTCGGCACAGACATGTTCGTGCCTGGCCGCTGCGCCCGTGTCTGGCATTGTCGGCCAGTTCACCCAAGTCCAGGGTGATGTGCAGATGGCGCAGGCCGGCGGTTACGCCGGGGTGGGCGCGGGAGCGCCGATCTATCCAGGCGCGCGCATCATGACCGGGCCGCAAGCATCGGCTTCTTTGGCCATCGGCGCCAATTGCGCGCTTGATGTTCCGGCCAACGCGACCGTCAGCATCGATCCGGTGCAAGGCGGTATGTGCGTCGCGCTTGACGCGCAGCAGCCTGCTACCGGACCTGCCAATTCCGGACCTGCCAATTCCGGACCTGGCATTTTGCCGGTGCTGTTGGGCGCCGGCGCGGTTGGTGGCGCCGCCGCACTGGCTATTGGACTACAGGATGACGACGACGCAGTCAGCCGCTAGCCAAGGTCTGGTCTCGCCGGTTTGCGCAAGCTCGGGCGCGATAGTGCAGAACCAGTTGCTCACGCCATCGGAAAAACGAGCGAAGAAGCCGGGAGCCAGCTGTGCGGGCCATTTCGATGGGCTGCCCAAGCTGTTCAAAAGTGGGGCTCTGTGATGGGCATTCTCGAGGGAAGTGGCGCGGGGATGCCGGCACTGCTTGTATTGCTCGCCCTCTCTGCTTGCGCGAGCAGTTCATCATCGTCCACGAGCTCTGTCGATGCGCTGCAGCCGACATCGTCCTCAACGGCGCTTGCCGGGGGCGGCGCGCTACGGATGGTGAAGGATCTGCCGGCACCGCAGAATACGCAAAACGGCAGCGAGCAGCCGCTATCTGCCAACGATGTACTCGAAGTCAGCGTATTCCAGGTCGACAACCTGAACAGGACGGTTCAGGTGGATGCCGGCGGCCAGATTTCCCTTCCGCTTATCGGGACGATGACAGCGGCCGGCAAGACGGTCCGCCAGCTCGAAAAGGATATCGAGACCGCCTATGGCGCAAAATATCTGCAGTCGCCGGATGTGACGATTTTCGTCAAGGAATCGATAGGCCAGCGCATCACGGTCGACGGCGAGGTCAACAGGGCCGGCATCTATCCGGTGTCCAGCAGCGCCTCCTTGTTGGATGCGATCGCCCTTGCCGGAGGCTTCAACGCCGTCGGCGATGCCGGCAAGGTCTTCGTCTACCGCAATGTCGGTCAAAACAAGCTGGTCGCAAACTACAATGTCGAGGAAATCCGCGCCGGCAAGAATCGCAACCCGCGCATCTATGGCGGCGACGTGGTCGTGGTTTTCGCTTCGAAGTCGAAAATCGCAATGAACAATTTGAAGGATGCCCTGGGCCTCGCATCGAGCGCGGCCCGAATTGCGGTCATTCCGTAGGGGAGGGCCTGGCCGGCCAGGATAAGGACAACCAGGATCACCTCGCGCA
This sequence comes from Mesorhizobium sp. ESP-6-2, assembly GCF_020164675.1. Taxonomy (NCBI): domain Bacteria; kingdom Pseudomonadati; phylum Pseudomonadota; class Alphaproteobacteria; order Hyphomicrobiales; family Phyllobacteriaceae; genus Mesorhizobium; species Mesorhizobium sp. ESP-6-2. Next base: position 151,812 of record NZ_JAIUGT010000004.1, on the reverse strand, counting down.
TGCTCGATCGCAACAGGCAGTCCCAAATCGCCGGTCCTCGACATGGCCAGGCTTTGTCCGCGGACCTCTATTATGACGGGGCGCAGAATTATAGTCCTTACGGTCGAGACTATGCCGCTCACGACGAGAGGTTCAATCCGCTCAAGCTGCTTTTCTATGTTGTGCAATACCGCTGGTTGATCGTCATGATGGCGGTGGCTGGCCTAGTTGCCGGTATCATAGTGACAATGATGCAGACGCCGAAATATCAGGCAACGACGCAGCTGGAAGTCCTGGTCCCTTCGGCAAAGGTTTTTCAGGACATCGAAGTGGTTTCCGAAAACAGCGACTTACGCGCGTTTCTGACCGCTCGCGAGAAACTGAAGAGCCGGGCGCTGGCCCAGCGCGTCGTGTTTCAGCTGGGGCTCTCCGAAAAACCGGATTTCCTGTTCCCAACCTCGAGCTTCTCGCTCAGCAACATCTTCTACCGTGCATTTGGAATTTCCAAATCGCCTTCGATCCAGGAAAAGACCCCCGAAGAGCGAGAGGCAATGGCGATCAAGCGCGTTCTGAAGGATCTGACGGTCAACCTTGTGACCAACACCAGCTTGCTGTCGATCACCTTCGTCGACCAGAAGCCAAGATACGCAAGTGACGTCGCCAACCAGGTGGCGCAGAGTTTTATCGATCAACGTCTCGACCAGACCAGCGAGACGTCCGATCTGGCGAGACAGTTCATCCAGGAACAGGTCCTGCAGGTCAAGCAGAAGCTGCAGAAGTCCGAGGAGGAGCTGGTCACCTATGCGAAGGATGCCGGCATCACCGTCACTGGCGACGACAAATCGCTGATCGGATCGAATATCGAGGCGCTGAACACAGCGCTCGCGACCGCTATCCAGGATCGTCTTGATGCCGGTCGCGTCGTGGACCAGATAGACAAGGGCCGGGGCTCCAGCCTGTCGCCGGTTCTGGAGAGTGATGGCTTACAAAAACTCAGCGAAAAACTCGCGGACCTCAAGAGCCAATATCAGCAGAAACTGAGCATTCTGAAGCCTGGCTTTCCGGAGATGCAGCAACTCCAGTCGCAGATCAAGGAGCTGACGCGGCTCTATAACAACGGCGTCCTGGCGATAACCGATTCGCTGCGCCTGAAGTACCAGGAAGCGCAGAACAAGGAAGCCGACCTCAAATCCAAGCTCGCCGAGATGGAAAAGCAGCAGGTTGTCTTTAATGACAAGAATATAAAATACACCATCCTCAAGCGCGAGGTCGATTCCAACCGGTCGCAATATGACAGCCTCATCACCAAGCTGAATGAAGTAGGCGTCAGCTCCGAGCTCAAGACGCAAAGCGCAGCCATTGTCGATTTCGCGACCCTGCCCGTAAGTCCCTATTCTCCGCGCCTGATCATCAATCTGGCGATCGCGCTAGCGCTGTTCATGGCCCTCACTGCATCGATCATCTACATCATCGAGTTGCTGAACAACACCTTCACCAATCCCGAGCAGGTCGAAAGGGAGCTGGGGCTGGCCATGCTCGGCATCCTGCCGCTCGTCGATGACCGCGAACTGATGGCCAGCATCGCCGACCAGAAGTCCGGGCTATCGGAAGCTTATCGTTCGCTGCGAACGTCACTGCAATTCTCCGGCGCGGAGGGCGCGCCGCGTTCGCTGCTGGTGACCAGCTCCGAGCCTTCCGAAGGCAAGTCGACGACCTCGTTCAAGCTCGGTCAGGATTTCGCCGCCCTCGGTGCGAAGGTCTTGCTTATCGACGGCGATCTGCGCAAACCGAATCTTCATCGGCTGTTCGGTCTCGACAACGCGATCGGGTTGAGCAATCTCCTGACGAATACCGTGCGCAAGGAAGATGTGGCGGGCATATTCAGGACGACCAAATATCCCAACGTGACCGTGCTGACGTCCGGAACGATCCCGCCCAACCCTGCGGATCTGCTTTCATCGCCAAAGATGGCGCTGATCGTCACCAATCTCGGCAAGCGCTTCGATCTCGTCATCGTCGACGCTCCGCCGATCGTCGGCCTGTCCGATGCGCCCATTCTCAGCCGGCTCGCCGAGGGCACGCTGGTGGTCATTTCCACCAACCAGGTGACGCGCAAGGCGGCCAAGACGGCGCTGAAACGCCTGCGCGCAGCCGGAGCGAACGTGATCGGGGCGGCAATGTCGAAATTCGCGGTGAACAGGTTCGACTACAACTACGCCTATAAATACATGAACTACCAATATTACGAACATGGCGCGGGCACGCCGAAGATTGAGGGCAAAGTCGATGACGGAGCAGGCCAGCCCGCTCATGCAAAATCTCCTGCGTTCAAGCGTTTGGTTCGTCGCCTCCGTTCTGGTGTTGATGGCTTCGTCGATCGGGCTAAGTCGGCTCCTTGAGGAGGGAACGCCGAGCGTGTCTCTGGCACTGGACCCGCTGAACGCAGATGCCTTGATAGACGAAATTGCCGGCGAGCTGAACAAAACGAGCGCCGATCTCGGCGCCCTGGCCGCCAAGGCCAAGAACGCACTTCGCTTCAATGTCGCGGACGCCCGTCTCTACAGCCTGATCGGCGAGATCAGATATCGGCAAGGCGAACAGGCCCAGGCTTTCGAACTTTTCGACCAGGCGCGAAAACTGTCCAAGACTGAAATCCATGCGCTGCAAAGGTCCATCGATCGCTCGATCGCGGCAGGCGATCTGGCGAGGGCCGTGGGCGAGATCGACACCTTGCTGCGCCGGTGGCCAGACCAGTTTTCGGCCATCGCCCCAGGCTGGCCTGCCATCCTTTCCAATTCCGACGGCTATCAGGCCGTGCTGGCAGCCCTGGAGGCAGAGGCGCCGTGGCGTGGTAAGCTTTTTCTCGCCCTTGGCCAGAACCCGCAAAGCCTGGGACCTGCAAACCAGCTCCTGCTCGATCTCGGGCGCACGGGTGCGCCGCCGACCTCCAGCGAATTGTCCGCCGTTATCACCGGTTACATCAAGCAGAAGGACTATGGCCCGGCCTATCGGCTGTTTCTTTTCAGCCTGTCCGATCAGGAGCGTAAGCTGGGCGGCTATATCTTCAATGGCGGCTTCGAGCCGCTCTACAGCGGCAAGCCGTTCGACTGGGTGATACACGACCGATCTGGGCTGGAGATCACCTTTGCCGGATCGCAAGGCGCGGATGAAAGTGAAAGCGACAGCGGGGCGACGGTTCGATTTCTAAACACGCCGGTCAAGAACGCCGCGCTTCAGCAATATGTCGAATTGCCCCCCGGTTCTTACCGGATGTCCATGACCGCGTCCGCGACAAATCTCAAACTGCCAAAGCAGCTGTTCTGGTCCGTCAGATGCGCGGACCCGTCAAGCGAGATAGCGCGCTTCAACATACCGGAAGGCACATTCAACCGGCGAAGCCTGAGCCTGGATTTCACCGTCGGACCGGCTGCGTGTCCGATACAGTTGCTGAGGCTGGAAACAGCCGCAATTGCCGAGAGCTGGCGGTTTCGATACGTCGGCACGCTGGTCATGCACAGATTGAGCATCGAAAGGGTGCCGTCGTGAGAGCACGGTCACGGCAGCCCGGGCAGTGGGACAAATACCTGCTTGGGTCGGTTCTTTTCCTGTCCCTGCTGATTGGCGGCGGCACCGCGAGCGGTCTCTACACCGAAACGCTGATCGAGATCGCGGCGATTCTCTCGGCCGCGGCCATCCTGTCGCGGCCCAGCGGACAAACAATTCCCCTGGCGATCTTGTGGCTGATTGCTCTCGGCCTCGCCGTGTTCTGCTTCCAGATCGTTCCGCTGCCCGCGGCCTTGCTCGATGGGTTGCGGCCTGAGGTGCTGCTTGCCAAAACCTGGATGGATGGTGAAACGCAATCGCGCTTCGTCAGCGTCGGCGTCGGGCGCACGATCGAGTGCATGTTGTATTTCGCCGCCGCCGCGGCATTTTTCCTCGGCGTCACCCGCCTGCGCACCGAGCAGGTCTACGGCCTTGTTCCCTTCTTTTTCATGGGCGTCATCTGCAACGGCCTGGCCGCGGCAATCCAGTATTCGCTCTCCGATACGGTCGCCATAGAAGGATTGCTGCCGTTTACGATCAATGCGGGCCTGTTTGCCAATCAAAATCACTTTTCGGCCTTGCTCTTCGTCTCCATTCCATTCGTGGTCTATTATGGCTTGTTCCGTGGACATCTTCTGTCCGGATCGCTTGGGCTGACGATGCTCTTGCTGCTTCTTCTGGCAGCCGGCTCGCGCGCCGGCATTCTGATCGGACTGGCGATCACCGCGATATCCGTTGTCTTCCTGTCCGCTCGCTCAAGGGCGGGCGGATATGGCATTCTTGCGGTTTTCATCGGTCTTTCCGTCTACACGATCGGCGCATGGGCGAAGATCGACGCGAAAGCGGTCGACCCGGCTTTCGGGAGAGCGGAGTTTGCCCGCACCACGATCGAAGGGATTAAAGAGAACTGGGTGACCGGCGTTGGTTTCGGCAGTTTTCCGAAAGTCTATCAAATTTACGAAAAGGGAGAGATGATTTTCAGAACTTATGTAAATCATGCCCACAACGACTACCTCGAATTGGCCCTTGAGGGCGGCATACCGGTCGTTTTGTTAATGATTGTGTATGCCATATTGCTTTTCGCCTCGTCGGTCCGGATTCGCCGGGAGCCGTTACAGAAGGCTGCATTTCTTTCGGTGTCGTTTTTGCTCGCTCACTCTCTTGTCGACTATCCCTTGCGAACCGCAGCACTCGCGATGACGTTTGCCTATTTGAATGCGATGGTCTTTCACAAGGGTTTTGCCGAGCGGCTGAACCAAAGGCGCGAGATGGGCGAGATAGGCCATCACGATGAAGACAATCTGCTTGTCCCGGCCAGGACCTCGGGCCCGGCAAGGCAAGGGGGGTTGGCCGGGGCCGGGGACACTCGCTCGGCGCCTTCGTCGGGCACCAGATTGACAAGCCGCGGCATGAAACCTAAGCACGGGCGGCTTGTGTCAGGGGAGGGGACTTAGGCATGTCAAGGAGAGTTTCTTGAAAGGAATTATCCTTGCTGGAGGCAGTGGAACGCGCCTTTATCCGCTAACGTTAGCGGTCTCCAAGCAAATACTCCCGGTATACGACAAGCCGATGATCTATTACCCGCTGAGCGTTTTGATGCTTGCGGGGATTCGAGAGATTCTGGTCATTTCCACGCCGCGGGACCTGCCGGTTTTCCGCGAGCTGTTGGGCGATGGATCGGAATTCGGGCTTGAGTTGTCCTACGCCGAGCAGCCGCAGCCCAACGGGCTTGCGGAAGCCTTCATTATCGGCCGTGACTTCATCGGCGCGGACAGCGTGTCGATGATACTGGGCGACAACATTTATTTTGGCGACGGATTGTCCAAGCTTTGCCGCACCGCGGCATCGCGCGAAAGCGGCGCTTCGGTGTTCGCCTACCATGTCGAGGATCCGGAGCGCTATGGCGTGGTGTCCTTCGACAAGACCACTGGAACCGCGCTCACGATTGAGGAAAAACCACAGAAGCCGAAATCCAACTGGGCCGTCACCGGCCTTTATTTCTACGACAACGAGGTTGTCGACATCGCCTCAAGGATTCGGCCCTCGGCTCGAGGCGAGCTCGAAATCACGGCGGTCAACAATGCCTATCTCGAGCGTGGCCAGTTGCAGGTGCATAGGTTGGGGCGTGGCTACGCCTGGCTCGATACCGGCACTCATGACAGCCTGGACGATGCTTCTTCGTTCGTGCGTACAATCGAACGTCGCCAAGGCATCAAGGTCGCCTGTCCGGAGGAAATCGCCTTCGAACAGGGCTGGCTGCGGGCTGAGGAGGTGTTGCAGCGCGCAACCCGCTTGGGAAAAAATGAATATGCCGCCTATCTGCGCCGCCGGGTGGTCGAGTTGTCGGAGGACTAGATGCTGGAGGTGAGACCCCTTGGCATCGAAGGTCTGCTCGAAATCATTCCGAAGCGGCACGGCGATGCCCGTGGCTACTTCACCGAAACCTGGAACGCCGCACGCTTCGCCGAGGCCGGCCTCGAACTCGCCTTCGTCCAGGACAATCACTCCTATTCCGCCGCGGCCGGTGTCGTCAGAGGGCTGCACTATCAGTTGCCGCCACGTGCCCAGGACAAGCTGCTGCGCGTTGTCAGAGGCAGTGTCCTTGATGTCGCGGTCGATATCCGCCGCTCCTCGCCGACATTCGGAAAATGGGTTGCCCTCGAGGTCTCGGCCGAGAAGGGCAACCAGATCCTGGTGCCCAAGGGCTTCGCCCACGGCTTCATGACGCTCGTGCCCGATACCGAGGTACTGTACAAGGTGACCGACACCTATTCGCCCGAACACGACCGCTCGATCCGTTTCGACGATCCGGCCATCGGCATCGAATGGCCGCCGCCGGCTGGCGGCTTCCAGCTTTCTGACAAGGACCTCAAGGCGCCGCTGCTCGCCGCCGCGGAGGTGTTTGCCTGATGAACATTGCCAGATGCAGGGGGCTAGCGGCATGAACTTTCTGGTGACGGGCGGGGCCGGATTCATCGGTTCGGCGGTGTGCCGGCATCTGTGCGCCAACCCGGCCTACCGGGTGACCAATCTCGACAAGCTGACCTATGCCGGCAACCTGGCCTCGCTGCGGCCGATCGAAAATGCACACAATTACAGCTTCGCTCATGCCGACATCTGCGACGAGAGGGCGGTGCTCGACATATTGCGCCGCGACGATATCGACATCGTCATGAACCTCGCCGCCGAGAGCCATGTCGACCGCTCGATCGATGGGCCGGGCGCCTTCATCGAGACCAACATCGTCGGCACCTACCGGATCCTCAATGCAGCGCTGGAATACTGGCGCGGCCTGTCCGACGACAGGAAGGGCCGTTTCCGCTTCCATCACGTCTCGACCGACGAGGTGTTCGGTGACCTGCCCTTCGATGGCGGCATGTTCGTGGAAGAGACGCCTTACGCGCCTTCTTCGCCCTATTCCGCCTCCAAGGCGGCCTCCGACCATCTGGTGCGCGCCTGGCACGAGACCTATGGCCTGCCGGTGGTGCTGTCCAATTGTTCGAACAATTACGGACCCTACCATTTTCCCGAAAAGCTGATCCCGCTCGTCATCCTCAACGCGCTCGACGAGAAGCCGCTGCCGGTCTACGGCGTCGGCGCCAATGTGCGCGACTGGCTGTTCGTCGAGGACCATGCGCGCGCGCTGGAACTGATCGCCACCAAGGGGCAGCCGGGTGAGAGCTACAATGTCGGCGGCAATTCGGAACGCACCAATCTGGGTGTCGTCGAGACGATCTGCGATCTGCTCGACGCCAGGCGCCCCCGCGCCGGCGGTAAAAGCTATCGCGACCTGATCTCTTTCGTAACCGACCGCCCCGGCCATGATCGCCGCTACGCCATCGACGCCTCCAAGATCGGCCGCGAGCTCGGCTGGGCGCCGAAGGAGAATTTCGACAGCGGCCTGGCAAGGACGGTCGACTGGTACCTGGACAACAAATGGTGGTGGGGACCGATCCGCGAACAGCGCTATGCTGGCGAGCGGCTGGGCGAGGTCCGCAAGGAGGCCGTGTGAGGCTCGTTGTCACCGGACGCGAGGGCCAGGTCGCGGCAAGCCTTCTGGAGGCCGGGCGCGAAGACGTCGAGGTCGTCGCCATCGGCCGGCCGCAACTCGACCTCGCGCGGCCCGAGACCGTGATCGACGCCCTCGCCGCCGCCAAGCCCGATATCGTCGTGTCGGCCGCCGCCTATACGGCGGTGGACCAGGCCGAGGACGAGCCTGAGCTGGCCTTTGCGGTGAACGCCGCCGGCGCCGGCGAGGTGGCGCAGGCGGCGGCTCGGCTCGGCGTGCCCGTCATCCATCTGTCGACCGACTATGTCTTCGACGGCACCAAGGACGGTCCCTATCTGGAAACCGACGCGACCGCGCCGATTGGCGTCTACGGCGCCTCCAAGCTTGCCGGCGAACAGGCCGTGGCATCAGCCAATCCGCGCCACCTGATCCTGCGAACGGCCTGGGTCTACAGCCCGTTTGGCAAGAATTTCGCCAAAACCATGCTGAGGCTGGCCGGCGATCGCGACGAGATTTCGGTGGTGGCCGACCAATGGGGAAATCCCACCTCCGCCCTTGATATCGCCGACGCGATTCTGCATGCGGCAGCACGGCTGCACCGCAACGAGGATTTCGCCGCGTGGGGCATCTATCATCTGGCCGGCACGGGCGGGACCAACTGGAGCGGCTTCGCCCGCTATATCCTGGACACAAGCGGTGGGCTCGGTGGCCCCTCCGCGCGGGTGCGCGATATTGCTGCGACGGACTATCCGACCAAGGCGCGCCGCCCCGCCAATTCACGGCTGTCGAGCGCGAAGTTCGCCTCCGTGTTTGGATGGAGTGCGCCGGACTGGCGGCTATCGACGGAAGCGGTGGTGCGGCGTACCTCCGTCTGAGAGCCCGTTCCGGGTCACGGACGGGCGAACCATCTGCCAAGCAGGAAGCTGACTAGTCCGCAGCACACGGCCGCTTAGCCCTAATTGAACAACGATTCGTCCGGCTCCTGCCCCGCATCGCGCAACGCGACAAGCCCGGAATAGGCTTTCATCGCCTCTTCAACCCCCATGATGCCCGTGGCCCTGCCACGGTGCATGACAATGCACTTGTTACAGAAATCACGGATGAGGCTGTCGGAATGCGATGCCAGCACCAGGACTCCAACACTGCGCATGAAGCTTTCGAGGCGTTCGCGGGCTTTGTGCATGAAATGGGTATCGCCCGCGCCGATGCCTTCGTCCAACACCAGTATGTCAGGCTGAATGGCGGTCGAAATGGCGAAGGCCAGTCGCGCCTGCATGCCGGTGGAGTAGGTGCGGATCGGCATATCGAGATAGCTGCCGAGTTCGGTGAAGCTCTCGATTTCGGGGATGAGCTCTTCGATTTTGCTCCGGCGCAGCCCGAGCAGCAAGCCGCGTATTCGAATGTTCTCATAGCCCGTGGCTTCGGCATCTATGCCGAGACCCATATCGAACAGCGATCCAACGCTGCCTGAGACGTCGATCGATCCGGTGGTAGGGTGATAAATACCCGAAATAACGCGCATCAATGTGGACTTGCCTGCACCATTGGTTCCAATGAGGCCAAGCCTGTCACCCGCGGCGAGCTCAAGGCTTACGCCGCTGAGCGCCCGTACCACCACCGTGTTTTCATCGGCGGAGTTGATCCTGCCTCCTGTTCCAGCCGACAGGATGGCATTTTTGAACGAGCGTGACCGCGCCGAATAGATCGGGAGATCAAGGGTCACCGATTTGAGAGAGACACGTGTCATCCGCCAGCTCCGCTATAGCCAGAGCGCCAGGCGCTTGTAGGCTCGATTATAGATCAGAGCGGCCACCGTCCAGCCGACTACCGCCATGACAATGCTGCCGACCCACTGCAGCGTGACAGGCATATTGCCCAGCATCGGCTCCCGAACCAGCTGGATAAGCCAGTAGAGCGGGTTGTAATCTATGGCAGCGAGATAGTTGGAATTGCTCGAACTGGCCGTCCAGAAAACCGGCGTCAGGAACATTAGAAAGCTGAGGAAATTCCCGACCACAAGTGGAATGTCTCGGAACCGGGCCGAAACGGTTGCAAGGATCACCGACATCCAGCCGAGATTGAGAATCAGGAGAGCCAGGCCCGGGATCGCCATGAGCAGGTTGCCGCTTATCGGGATTCCGGTAAACAGCACGACGAATGGATATAGGATCATCGTGTGGAGAAATATCAGCACCTGCACCCATAGGGTTCGCAATATGTTTGCGCAGACGGGCTGGGGGAGGCTCTTGATATAGGCCGCGCGTCCGATCAGCGCCTGACAGGATTCCGCCAGAGCCGTCGACAGAAATTGCCAGATCATTATCCCGATAATTATGTATGCGATAAGGTTGGTGATCGGGCGTCCCTGGATGGACGACATCATGAATCCAATGCCGCCGGCAACAGCCGCCGTGCTGATCACGATCCAGAATGGCCCGATAGCCGAGCGCCGGTAACGCTGCCGTATATCGAAGGAGCCGAGGCTGAGCCAGGATTCGAAGGCAGCGACGGCAGCCAGAATATCACTTGTTCCTGATCGCGGCCGGGTCGTTGTGGGAGCACCCGAGACAGTCATGATATCACCAGTGGCAATTCGGCGGGGACTCCGGCCTGAGGGGCTAGGCGAAGAGGCCTTGCCCGCGAATTGAGGCAGGCCGGCGATCCCCGCGGAATTGCGTGGCTCGCGGTTGGCGGTTGAGGGCAGCGCTTAACATGAGTGTTGCAATAAGCCAAGGCATCACCTTGATGGCTGGCGCTGGCTGCCACGTTGCGCGCCATCAGCCGGTGCCGAAGGGGCTTCTGGCAGCCACCGTCACCGACGACTGTGAACAGGTGCTGCTGCCCGGCCGCATCCTTGTGAAGGCCAGCGGGCGCTTCGAGCATACGCCTGGACTTCGACCATAGGCGCTGGGTTACGCACCGCGACCGGGAGCGCGAGGTCAAGGCACGGTAGCCACGCTGCCTGGACTTTCTGCTCGGCCGATAGGTGATGAAATTGGGGTCGCGCAGATTGGTTGATAGACAAATGGCCTCACGGGTGGCAAATACCCGCGGCATGAAGGCTGCTTTCATTCAGACTGCGCTAATGTAACGGCTTCGGGGCCAGGTGAACATTGCTTAGCGCGATCCGCGCTGTCTATCGTGGCTCCGGCCTGAAGGCCAAATTCACCTGTGCCGCTTTTCTCCTAAGCCAGCACAAACCGATAACGAACCGTTGTTTTCCGATTCTACGATCCCCGAGCCCGGACTGCCCAGCGCCCCAGAAAGCCACTGCCATAGTTCGAATTCAACCACAATAGAGTCCACCAATGCGAATTGACAGTCTGACTTCCCTGCGGTTCTTCGCCGCCGCTGCCGTGCTGATCCACCACATGGAGTTCTTACAGAAAAGCCCGTCGCCAGATGTCCAGATGGTATATGGCTGGTTCTTCGAAGGCTTTGCCGGCGTTCAGTTCTTTTACATCCTGTCCGGGTTTGTAATCGCCTACAGTTTCGCCTCAAGAGGGGAGTCGCTGAGCTTTGGCGATTTCTTATTTTTCCGAGCCGCCCGCATTTACCCGATTCACTGGCTGACATTGCTAGCAGCAACGTATTTCTACGGCGCCTTGAATTCACCTAGTTTTGACGTGTGGCTGCGTTTCTTTACGAATGCTGCCCTTTTGCAGAGCTTCGTTCCTGATGTATTGTTCTATTTTGGTTTCAACGGAGTTTCCTGGAGTATCTCTACCGAAATGTTTTTCTACGCAGCGTTTTGCCTCTTCGTCCCACTGAGTAGCCGTGCGATAATTTTCTCCTGGTCGGCTCTGATGTTGGTTATTGTCATCAACATACTAGCCGTCCATCTTGATAATGGTTTCTCAAGCTGGCTTCTTTACATCAACCCGGTATTCCGGTTCATCGACTTCCTGACTGGCGTCTTGCTTTACAGGCTGTTTGTCGCAAGACCGCTGCAAATGTCACACCGGGCGGCGACCGTTGCCGAGTTCGTGTCGATAGCCCTTGTTGCACTTTCGGTGATTGTCGCAATGGAGTGGGCAGTTCCGCTCCAGTGGCGCTGGGATGTCTACTACGTGCCGTCGATGGCCCTCATGATCTTCGTATTTGCCCATCAACGCGGTTTTGTCTCAAGCATGCTAAATAATCGGCTGTTGGTGCTACTCGGCGATTCATCGTTTGCCCTTTACATGGTGCATCAGATCGTTATCACCCTTTCACCATGGGTTATGCACCCTGAAACCATTCTGCGCCTGGAAGACATGGCGAAGGTAACTGTGATCCTCCTGTTGGTAGCAATCGCACTGTCAGTTGCCCTTCATGTCTGGTTTGAAAAACCGGTCAACACATGGCTTCGGCGGTGGTGGACAAAGCGGAAGGTGGTCTCGGGCGTCGACCCTGCCGTCACCTAAGACGGGTAGCTATTCCCGAGCGGGCGCGCCCGAGACAGTCACGATCTCGCAGGAGAAACTCCAGCCTGGGAGGCCAGACGAGAATCCTGCGTGCGCATTGCTGCCAAGCCAGCAATCCCGCGGCATTGCGGGGCTTGCGGCTGGCGGCAGCACTTCACGTGAGTGTTGCAATAAGCCAGGGCATCACCTAGTGCTTCGCCCGAAGGCGAGATCGGCGATCGGGATATTGGTATGAGCTAGTATCTTTTTAGTATCGGACGCCGGGTCTCTACAGATATAGTGTAAATTTCCGGAGAAAGATGCGATGGCTGGAACTGCCGACGAGTTGGAACCCGTCCTGTGGATGGATTTGACCGCCACACTGCACGCCACTGGCGGAGTTGTCGGCATTATCCGCGCGGAGATGGAGCTGGCGGTCGGTCTTTATCGCAATCGGGCAAATGTCCGGTTCTTTTGCCTGCGAGGCGAGACGCTTGTGGAAGTGCCGGCTTCTGACCTCGATTGGCTCTTGTCTTCGGAAAATGTGGCGGATGCGTTTGTGGCGCGCCTGAAGAATTCGGGGCCCTCCGGGAAGCCTTCACGGGAGAATGGCGTCGATGCGATGCCATCCCACATTCGTACCGAAATTCAACGGGTCAGCCAACTCGACGTCAGTCGCTTCAATCGTTTTCGGGCGGGCCGCGGCCTGTTGATAAACGCAATGGAGCCCGGCTGGCGAGGTGTTGTGCGCGTGGCGACGGCGCCGCTCGTGGCGGCAGGAGCCGCTTTCTCCAAAGCAGGGACCTTCGGTCGTGCCATCCGCGCAAACATACCGCGCGGCTCAACACCGCGCGCGGGATCAGGTCTTGCAGCTCCTGTCGGGGTTTCTCATCCGTTCAAGGATGGGGATATCGTCTTCAGTGCGGGGTTTATGCTGAACGACAAAGAAAGGATAATAGGGCGCGTTAAGGAGTTTGGAACGAAGGTATATTTGGGATATTTGATTTATGACACCATTCTGATTGGACGTACTACGAAGCATCTTTATTTAGATTATGGGATAGATCTTTTTCAGAAGTATTTTGAGTGGGCCTCTCGCAATTGTGATTTCTTGATCTATGGTGGCCAGACGGCGCTCAATGATTCGCAACGCATACAGACGGAGCGCAACCTACCCATGCCAGCCGCAGCCGCCATTCAGTTTGGCAGCAATCTCGGCAATGGCTCAAAGGCCGGCGAGGACGATGCTATAGTACTGAGAAGATTGGGGCTTTCGACCAAGTTCATCATGACGGTGGGCAGCATCGAGGGTCGCAAAAACCACGAGACGTTGTATCGCGCCTATGTGATGCTCCTTGATAAAATGGGATCGGCCGCACCACAGCTCGTGTTTGCAGGGCGGCCAGAGTCGTATTCTTCGTCGGACCTGATGGACACACTGAAGCGGGATCCGCGCATCCAAGGCAAGCTGTTGGTGATGCAGCCGTCTGACGTCGAACTCGACACCTTGTACCGAAATTGCGAGTTCACCATGTTGCCAACACTCTACGAAGGCTGGAGCCTGACGCTTCCGGAAAGCCTTGGATATGGCAAGCTTTGCCTATGTTCGGATGTCGAACCGCTTCGCGAGGTCGGGAGCGATCTGGTTGACTATATCCCGCCTTGGGATGTCGTTAGTTGGCGCGACCGGATAGAGTTCTACGCAACCAACCCGGAGGTCCTGGCGAAACGCAACGCCGATATCGTGGCAAAGTGGAAGAACACGACCTGGAACGACTGTGCTATCGCACTCAACAAGGCCATCACTTTGCTCCATAACTCAGCAGCCTCTGCTATTACTCCCGTGGTCGAAACTCGGCCTTTGTGGATGGATCTTTCGCTAAGTTACCTGGTTCCACAGAGGGGAATATCAGGCATTATTCGCGCCGAACTTCTGTTCGCGCGTGAGTTGCGCAAGATAGATCCCGGCGTACGCTTTTTCGCTTGTGACCGGGGTAGGGCGTTCGAGATACCGAAGGGAAACCTCGAATGGCTTTTCTGCGGCGAAAATCTCACAATGGACTTTATTCGGTTCAACCAGATGATGGATGAGCTGGCGCTTGAGGGAACCTATCGCAGTCCCTTTATAGTCTCGGATTTAGGTGACCATACAACGGTTAAGACCAGGCTCTCGCGGTTACAGGAAGGGCCAAAGATGCGCAACCCTTGGGATTTCCGCGAGGGTTCGCTACTGATCGCCAGCGCGCTGCCCACAAAATGGCAATCTTGGCTATATCAAAAGGCGGCGAGCCGTCGTCAGGCGGAAACGCTTGACGACAACACATCGGCGAACGCCTCGATTTCACACCGAGGGGATATGAGTGTCATCCCCGATGGCGCCATTGTATTTTTTGCCGGCATTGATTGGACGCTGATATCGCTCAAGGTGTTGCGCGATATGCCGGATCGCCAGCGATTGTTTCTGGCCCATGTTCTCTACGACATGACACCGACGATCACGCCGCATCTGCATGTCAGCCAAAATCCGCCGATCTATCTGAAATTCCTGGAGCTGGTTTCCAACACATTTGACTTTATCATCTACGGTGGGAAAACAGCGCAACGCGACGCGGCCCTCATCCAGAAAGAAAATGGCTTCGAATCGCCTGATAGCGTCGCCATTCACTTTGGTGGCGATATTGTTAAGATGGATAGTACGGAGGAGCGGGACCGGGAGCTTTTGCAATCGCTGGGCGTGACCGGAAAGTTTCTGCTGGCCGTCGGTACGATCGAAAACCGCAAGAACCACGATACGCTCTACAAAGCCTACCTCACCTTGCTGGAGCGCGGCGGGGACGTGCCGCAGATGATATTTGTGGGTGGGCAAGGCTGGCATACCGGCGATTTCATGAACCGGATGACTCGTGATGACCGGGTAAAGCATAAAATCATCATTACACGTGCCAATGATGCGCAGCTCGATGCTCTCTATCGCCATTGCGAGTTCACGCTTCTGGCCAGCCTTTACGAGGGGTGGAGCCTGACTCTGCCGGAAAGCCTCGAATACGGAAAGTTCTGCCTGGTTTCCGACGTAGAGCCGCTGCGTGAGGCGGGCGGGGATCTCGTCGATTATGTGTTGCCCTGGGATGTGATGGGGTGGGCGGACAAGATCCGTTACTATCTCGATCATCCGGCACAATTGAAGAAGCGTGAACGTGCCATCAAGCGTAACTGGAAAACCTACAGCTGGGCGGATTGCGCGAGGGACGTATACGCGGCATTGCAAAGCAATGCCGACGCCCACTTCGCCAAGCTTGCCGGCACATCCACCGAAATATCTCAGCCTGTGAACTCCCGTGCAGGCGCAGCCAGGCGCTCGCAGCGATGAGCTGACAGGGCGGCCTGCTCAGCTTCCGTCCCGCCGCAAGGATCGCGTCCAGCGCCACGTGCGGCTGGATTCGATCGCCAGGATGCGCTGGCGCGCGATAGCCAAGGCAGCCTCCGCCATCGCCAGTTCAGATTGCAAGTCGGCTGATCGCTGCCTTGCCCGCGCATGTTTGTCATGCCAGTCCTCGACCTCGGCGCCCAGCGTTTCGTTGGCCGCGCCGAGTGCGTGGATTCTGGCGTGCAACTCGCTCGCCTCGCTTTGTGCGGTTGCCAATTGCTCCCTCAGGGTCTCGGTTTCGTCTTTGGCTGCCGCAAAGGCCCGATCCAGGTTCACGTAGTGCCCGGATGCCTCCTTCAGTCGGTCGAGCAGTTCGCCCTTCTCGGCGCTGAGTGCTTCGACGGTGGCCTGTGCAGTCTCGAGCTTCCTTGCCAACTCGTCATTCTCGGCAGTCGCGGCTGCGTGTACTTTTTCCAGGGCAGCGTAATGTGCCGACACTTCATGCACGGTGTTGAGCAAGTTGGTCTTTTCAGTCTCCGCAACCCGGTCGTACTCCTGGGCATGTTCCTCCAGCCGCCGCACGATCGCGCGATATTCGGCCGCCGCCGACGCATCGGCATGTGGCGCGGCTGACCAATAATCGTCACCACAAAACGCAATCAGCGCCTCGGTGGATACGCCGGATTGTTCCAAAAGCTCAATCGCACGCGCTTCCTGTGCCCGATAGAAATCCAGTTCGCTCGGCTGATACCAGCGTTGCGGCGCATGGACACCTTCAAGATCGACACCAGGGACCCCAAGCGCCTCCAGCCGGCTCCTCGCATTTTGGCGCAATCCGGGATTCTTCGTCATGCGATCGATGTCGAGTATCAGGTCGGCATGGTCGAGGGCGTGCCGAAGCGCCAACCCCCACAGAACGCAATGTTCGAAATAGCTGTCGGCAGGCGAACGATGCACGCGCGAAAAATGACCAAATTCCTCCATAATGTCGGAAGCGGAGAACGGCACAAAGCCGATAGCTTCGCGCAGCGCCAAAATACTGGCTGGCGGGTTCGCCGCATTGACGCACAGAGCTCGCGCGCGCTCGAAATATTCGTTGACCTTGTAAGACCACCATGTATCGCGTGGATTGCGGATCAGTACCAGGTGCACCCCACCGAGCCGTTCGCGAAGTTTTGCGATTCGCATCCCTGTCCGACATTCCTGAAATACCGGCCGCCGCGGAGAAGCCTTGATGAGTGCATCGAAAAACGCCGCCGTATCCACGTCATCGGCTGTGCCAAAAAAATCGTCGTAGAGCATCGGCTTTTGCAAGACGTTCACCCAGGCCTCATAGGTATCGTGCAGTTCCTGGAAATAGGGTTTTCCGAGATCTGGGTGACGCAATTGCAAAGCGAGCATCTGGTTGGACTGAAGCAGGGTTTGCGGTTCGCGCTGCCCGAGCAAAGCCACTTCGTTGAGCGACTCCTGGAATGCATAGTAGAGCTCGGTCTGCTTCCGGAACAGCGAATAGACGTAGGTGCTGCTCGAACGCCAGGAAGAATGGATGAAGATCGGCGATAGGGCTTTGTCGGTCGTTTTATTCATTATCGGCTACCAGACACCCCGCCTTGAGCCCGTTCATAAGCCTATCACCCTTATTGCGCAATCCATGGTGTCTAGCGTTGCAAGTATGCCATCTCGCCGCGCGAGGTGGCGCGGTTCCCGTCCTGAATCACTGCCCGTTCGAATTTGATTCGTGCCACCGCGCGAATGCGCTGCCAAAGGTCTCGATATGTCTCCGACACGCATTGAATTTGCGCGTCGGTTCGTGCCAGACAGGAGCTCAGCGTTCGGGCCAGTTTGTGCCGGCGTGCGGTCAAATGGATTGTGTGATAACAATGAAGGCAGTCACTTCGTGAGCAAAATACTCGTTACCGGGGCTTCGGGTTTCATCGGCACCCGCCTGTGCATGTTGCTTCGAGAGCAGGGGCATACGGTGTATGGCGCGAGTTCCGGCGCGGTGCCCTTTCCACAAGGTGCGAATTTCTCGCTTGAGGACTCGCAAGCCGTGTGGGCCGCGGTTGCCCATGCCGATCCGGACGTTGTCATTCACCTGGCGGCGCTGGCCACAGTCACGGGCAACGAAGCAAGCGCCTACTACGAGATCAACGCGTTGGGCACCGAGCGCCTGATCAAGGCCGTCGACCGTCTCGGGCGGCGCACACGCCTTATCTTCGTCAGCACCGCCGGCGTTTACGGCAACCAGCCTTCCAATGTGCTCAGCGAGGATATGCCGCCTTTGCCGGTCCATCACTACGGACTGAGCAAATTCGTTGCCGAACGGCTGACCTTTCTGGCCGCCGAAAGGCACGACATCACCATCGTGCGGCCATTCAACGTCATCGGCAAAGGGCAGCGGGCGGACTTCATCGTTCCCAAGCTGGTCGACCACTTCATCCGGCGTGCGCCTGTCGTGCGTCTCGGCAATGTCGATGTCATCCGCGACTATATCAACCTCGATGCGGCATGCTCGATCCTGATCGAGGCGATCGGGGCGCCAGCCACTTTCGGCGAAGTCGTCAATCTGTGTTCGGGACGCGGAACGAAGCTGCGCGAACTCCTGGAAGATCTGACCGGGCTGACAGGCCACAAAATCGAGATAGAAGCCGCGCCGGAATTCACGCGCAAGAATGAGGTATGGCATCTTGTCGGCTCTGTCGAAAAACTCAACCGCTTGCTGCCAAACCGTCTTCCGCCTTTGCCCGTTCGCGATGTCCTCGCGCAAATGCTGACTTGAAATCCAGAGCATCGGACTGAAAAGTGCGAACCTTTTTTGGATAATTCTGATGCTCAAGTTAGGAGATAGATCGGCGTCAGGTTCCCATGAACGGACGCCGATCTGGTTCTACTGCAAACCGTCAAACCCGACCAAACTCGTCCTCGATGCGAACGATGTCGTCTTCGCCCAGATAGGATCCGGTCTGCACCTCGATCAGCTCGAGCAAGATCTTGCCGGGGTTCGCTAGCCTGTGCGTGCATCCAAGCGGAAGATAGATGGACTGATTTTCGGTCAGCATCGAAATCGTACCGTCGATCGTCACTTCGGCTGTACCTGAAACAACGATCCAGTGCTCGGCCCGGTGAAAATGCTTCTGCAGGGAAAGCTTCTTACCAGGCTTGACGAAAAGCCGCTTCACCTGGAAACGATCACCGTTCAGAACGGAAGAATAGCCGCCCCAAGGGCGGTACGCAGTACGGTGGATTTCTGTAAGGTGCGAGGTCTCTGGCAGCGCTCTTAGCCCGCTGACAATACGGCCAACACTTTGCGCATCCGACAGTTTCCCGACGAAAATCGCGTCTTCGCTGGCAATGACGACGACATCGTCAAGCCCGTGCACCGCGACATAAGCCTTCTCCGAAATGACCAACGATCGCTGCGTGGACGAAAGGCCGACGCGGCCAACAATGACATTGTCGTCACTGCTCTTTTCACTTGCTGTCCAGACGGCGTCCCAACTGCCCATGTCGGACCAGGAAAAATCAACGGGAACAATCGATACAACCGAAGATTTCTCAAAAACAGCGTAGTCGATCGAAATGCCGGGAGAGGCCTCGAACGACTTTCTGTCCAGGCGCACGAAATCCAAGTCGACAACTGATTTATCGACCGCTTCCCGCGTAGCTGCCGAAATTTCGGGTGAGAATTTTTCCAGCTCGGAAAGGAAGGTTTCTATCCCAAACATGAACATGCCGGAATTCCAGAGGTACTTGCCTGAGGCGAGCATTCTCTGAGCTTCTTCAACGCCTGGCTTTTCCGTAAACCGCGCCACTTCGTGGACGCCAGCGGATCGCTCCTTGCCGGTCTCTATATAGCCGAAACCTGTCTCTGCCCGCGTCGGGGTAATTCCAAATGTCACCAGCCTGGCGCTGCGGGCTTCAGCCGCGGCCGTATCTACGGCGGTCCAGTAGCTTTCGTCGACAACAATGGAGTGGTCGGACGGAATGATCTGGACCACCGCGTTCTCGCCGAACTTTTGAACCGCGAAATGCGACGCCGCGGCGATCGCGGCGCTGGTATTGCGGGCGACAGGTTCCAGCAAGACGCCTGAGAGTTCACACCCGACTTCGGCTGCCTGCTCGGCGACGAGAAACCGATATTCATTGTTGGTGATGACGATCGGATCGGCATAGCGCGCGTCAGCGACCCGCTTCAGCGATTCCTGAAACAGGCTGTGCGGCCCCAACAGTGGCAAAAACTGCTTTGGCCGCGCCGAGCGCGACATCGGCCAGAGGCGTGTGCCTTGGCCGCCAGCAAGAATAATTGGAACGATCAACCCGGACATGCATATTCCTCATCGAAGACAATGGGGCGTTTTAGACAGCAAAATGCGCAAGGCAAGCGCAATTTCGCTTCTCCCCACTGACCTGTTATTTTCGCAATCCCGTTGGATTACGATTGTGCGACTGCCGCCGCCGCTCTCTCCAGGCCGGATTGCAGGATCATCTTGGAGCGTTCGGCATCGCCGGTCTCTACATAGCAACGCAATTCCGGAGCGTTTCCGGATGCGCGAAAGTGGACTGTATCGCCATTCTCAAGTGTCATCCGAACGCCGTCCATCGTGTCCGTGCCAGCCAAGTCGCCGAAATCGGCAAGAAAGTCGGCGGCGTATGACCGGCTTTCAGCCAGCCGGGCGAGGAGGGGAGCGCTCTTCTGCGATGGGATGTTCTTGAGCCTGTCGCTGACTGTGAACCGGGGCGGCAGATCGGCTGCCAGTGCAGCCACGCTTTGCTTGTTCTGCTGCGCCAGCGCCAAGACGGCAATGATCGGCAAAAAAGCGTCACGGGTGGGCAGCGCGCTCAGCACGACCCCGTCACAGTCGATATCGGAGCCAAGCAATACGCCGCCATTGGCCTCAAAGCCAACGACAAGGCGCGAACCTTCTTTTGAAGCGCGCATCATGCCTTCGATCACATAAGGCGAGCCAACCCGCGTGCGTTTTACCGATGCAAAGAGGCCGGACGCTTCGATTGCGGAGGTGGACGTGACGGGCGTGACGACTGCATCGGCGCCCAGCCAGCGAGCAGTCAGAATGCCGATGACGTCGCCGCGTACAAATGCACCACTTGCGTCGGCAACCATGGGGCGATCGGCATCCCCATCGGTGCTCACGACGGCATCGACGTGCATCGAAGCGCAGGTCTCACGCACCAACGCCGCATCTTCCGGTCGAACAGCCTCCGTGTCGACTGGAATGAAGGCTTCCGCCCTGCCAAATGGAATGCAGGAGGCGCCGAGACTGGAAAGCACCTCGACAAGAAGATCGCGCGCGACCGACGAGTGCTGATAGACCGCTACCCGCAGACCGGACAAATCGATATGGCTTGCAAGGTTGGCATAGCGTTGCCTATAGCGGTTCAAAGCTTCCGGGCTGAACGAGGATTCCCCGCTGCGCGGGGGCGATAGACTGTCGGCGCCCCGGTCCGCCGATCCATCGTCAAGCTGGTCAACTATGCCGGCTTCATCCGCTTTATCTATTTCGCCCTCTGCCCGATAGAATTTCAGGCCGTTGCGATCATCGGGTATGTGGCTGCCGGTCACCATGATCGCCGGCCGCCTTATTCGGGCAGCCTCAAGCGCCAGCGCGGATGTCGGCAAATGCCCGCAATCCAGCGGCGTAAAGCCCTGTTCGGCAATGGCTCCGAGGCAAGCAGCGGCGATCCGGGCGCTGCTGGCCCGCAAATCCTGTCCAACCAGAATCGGACCATCTTGCCCAGTCGCTCCCATGCTGCGCAGGTGGGTAATGAACGCGCTTGTGTATCGTTCGCAGGCCGCATCGGTCAGATCGGTGACCAATCCCCGCAGGCCACTTGTACCAAATTTGAGGTCGCTCATGTGGGTCCATGGCAGCTGGAAGGAACGGGAAATGGTGCATCTATAGCAGCGAACTGAGCTACTATGGCACGACGACATCCGTCAACCGCGTCGGCTGAAAATGGAGCCGGCATCCGTCGAAGGCATCCTTGTCAGCTCGGGCGCACGCGGTAGCAACAGCCACTCTTCTGTTTCAGCCGTCTGCTAGCTGAGACCGCCCGCCGGTGGGTGCTATAGCGTGCGGCAAAGCCGTCTGCAATCGCTATCCGGCCTTGATGCCCGGGATCGTCAATTTACGATTATCCGAGCAGATTTCGATAGAGCGTAACGTAGCTGTCGATCATGGCGCCTGCCCGCAGGTGCGCCTGATAGTGTACCCGCGCCGCGTCGCCCATGCGGCGGGCAGCATCCCGGTCGGTCCAAAGCGCGCGCATGGCCCGATCAAGCGCTGACACGTCGGCTGGTGGAATGACGATCCCGGTTTCGCCGTCACGGTTGACGAAACTTGTTCCGGTGCCGAGTTTACAGCTGATCATCGGCCGCCCGGCCATCGCCGCTTCGACCAGCGCCAGGCCAAACGCCTCGCTGCGGACATGGGACGGAAACACGAAGGCCAACGACAGGTGCAGCAAGGCGGCTTTGTCTGCATCGGAAAATTCGGGCACGTGGACGACGTTGGAAAGATTGGCATCGCGCAAGGCCCACGCCATATCGCCATTGCCGGCGATGACGACCGGCAACCGGTTTTGCCGCGCGGCTTCGATCAGGAACTGCAGGCCCTTATAATAGCGCAAGGAACCGCAAAAGAGAAAAAAGCCTGATCCCACCCGCGCGCGCCATTGCTCGACCAGTGCGGGGTCGGGAGCCAGTATCGCGGGATCGTCCAGCCCGATTGGAATGACCGTGGTTTTGGTCGCGTAACGCTGCAGGACAGGGCTGCTCGCCAAGTAGTCGGGCGAGGTCGCTACGATCGCATCCACGCGGTTGAGGAAGGCGAGCATGAGCGGCGTGTAGATTGGCATCAGAAGGCGCTGCTTGACGATATCGGAATGGTAGGTGACGACGCTGGGTTTACTGACCCGGCTGACCAGATGCACGAGGTCCATGAACGGCCACGGGAAGTGGTAATGTATGATGTCGGCGTTTTCGGCAAGTTTCTTGAAACGGCCGAACGCGCTGATCGAAAAGCCGGTGGAGGCGACATAGAAATCGAGCTTGGCCTTGTGCGCGAAATGTGAACCGACCACCATTGCTGCGGTTTCGGACGATCTGCTGAGCGAGAGAACGTCGCTTTGAACATCATGGCGGGCAGCACCTTCTGCTATGGTCCAGATAACGCGCTCGACGCCTCCGAAGCTGTCAGGAACATAGGTTTTGAAGAAATGCAGGACCCGTATCATGTACGGTCCGCGCGTTGTGCCATCGCCTGCTGGAAACAGTCGATCAGCTTTTGGGCACTGTCGGCCCAGTCAAACCGCGCCGCATTGGGCTGAGTTCGCGCCGACAGCGTCTCGTAGAGCGGCTCGTCGGTCAGAAGACGAAAAAGGCCATCGGCGATCGAGTTGATGTCGAAAGGATCGACCAACACTCCGGCGTCCCCAACGACCTCGATCATCGACGAATTGGCCGAAGTCAAAACCGGTTTGCCGACCCGGTTTGCCTCAATAATCGGAAAGCCGAATCCTTCATAGAGCGAGGGGAAGGCAACAAACCGGCAATGCCGGTACAGGCTGTCCAGCATCGCCTCGGAAACGAAGCCTAGCACTTTCACGGATCCTATAAGGTCGAGTTCAGCAACCAAGTCGGCGACATTGCGCTGCCGCCAGCCGGGCGCGCCGGCGATTGCCAGCGGGCATGCACGACGAAGCTCCGGAGCAAGCGCAGCGTAGGCCATCAGCAGGCGTTCAAGATTTTTGCGAGGCTCGAGTGTGCCGACAAAAAGCACAAAAGGTCTGTCCAGACCCTGGGGCAACGAGGGCGTTACTGTATTTGCTGCCACGTCGGCGGTGGTGCCGGGATAGACGATCCGCATTTTGGCGTGGGGCACCGCCAGCACGTCGTGAAGCGCGTCGACCGTCGCATTCGAATCGGCGACAACGATGTCCGCTGTCGCTATGGCGCGCGGCATCAACAGGCGATCTGCCACCCATCCCGAGCGGCGCATGGTCTGTCCATGATAGTACCAGACCAGATCGTGGATGGTGACTACCCTGGCAACCGTTTTCAGCATTGACAACGGCAGGCGATGAGCCGGCCCCCAGAACACGTCCAGCTTGTCCTCGGCTATCTGCCGGGGAAGGGTGATCTGTCCCCAAATATGCCGTCGGATCGCGCTGGTACGTACTGGCGCGTCGACTCGCGACGTAACGATGAAATCGGAGGGCAGCGGCTGAGCTGGTGGCGAGGGCATATAGAGAATGAGCTGGTGGCCGGCCAACGACAAATGCCGGGCCATCTCTGTAAGATAGCGCCCGATGCCGCTGAACGATGCGGTCAGGTTGCGGGCGTCGATGCCGATTTTCATTGTAACACGCACGTTGACGGCGTTGCGTTCGAACGATGACTCGCATGACGTCCGCATAGCGTTCGGCGCGATTCGAAAATGCTTTCGGCAAATCCCGGTCGGGCTTCGGCGAGACGGTGGAAACCCCTAACGTCGTGTCTTGTGCACACTGCCAAACACCATGAATTGCTGGGTGTTCGGAAGTGGACAACCCTGTATTGATGCCCTATGGGAGGGGCATGAATGGCAGTCGATATTCTGGGAGTAGTCGTTGAAAAAGGCATTGATTACGGGCATTACCGGCCAGGACGGAGCTTATCTCGCGCAGTTACTACTGGGCAAGGGCTATGAAGTCCATGGACTTGTTCGCCGGTCCAGCCATGCGGAAGTTACCGATCATCGGTTGCGCTGGCTTGGCATCGAGAACGACGTCCATTTCGTCGACGGCGACCTTAGCGATCTTGCCGGCCTCATGCGCACTTTCAAGCTGGTAAGGCCCGATGAGGTCTATAATCTTGCCGCGCAGTCGTTCGTCCATTCGTCGTGGCAACAACCGCTTCTCACTGCCCAGACAACCGCTCTTGGCGTCACCAATGTGCTCGAATGTGTTAGGCTCGAATGTCCGGAAGCGCGTTTCTATCAGGCTTCGTCTTCGGAGATGTTCGGCCTTATCCAGGAAGAGATGCAGAGCGAAACGACACCGTTCTACCCACGCTCGCCCTATGCGGTCGCCAAGCTCTATGGACACTGGATAACGATCAATTATCGTGAAAGCTTCAATCTGCACGCTTCGTCAGGTATTTTGTTCAATCACGAATCGCCGCTCCGCGGCAAAGAGTTCGTTACCCGCAAGGTTACGCATGCCGTCGCCCGCATCAGTCTTGGCCAGCAAGACGAGCTCAAGATGGGCAACATCGACGCCAAGCGGGATTGGGGGCATGCTCGAGATTACGTGAAAGCGATGTGGCTGATGCTGCAGCAGGACGAGCCTGATGACTTCGTCGTGGCCACCGGACGCACCACGACTGTGCGCGACATGATCCGTATCGCCTTCAACCATGTCGGCCTCGATCCTGATGCCTATGTCAAGATCGACCCGGTGCTGTTCCGTCCGGCCGAGGTCGAAGTTTTGCTCGGCAATCCCGCCAAAGCCAAGGCCAAGCTTGGCTGGAGCACCAACATCACGCTCGAAGAGATGATAGCCGAAATGGTGGACGCCGATATCGCCCGTTTGAAACGAAACGCGTAAGGTCTTCCCATTCGGCCGGTATGTGCTCGTTGGGATCAGCTTGAAACGAATTCGAAGTGCATCCGGCGCCTTGCCTTGATGTTCCGTCATCTAAGCCAACTGCAACTCGCGCTGCTTTCAGGCATTTCGATTGCCCGGTTGGGACCGGGGCTTGGCTCACAGGATTCCCGGATGACTCCGATGAATCGCAAAAAGACCCATTCACAACCATTGTGATGGTCATGGCAACGCATTCGCAAGAAGGTTGAATGCCGCGCTGTATCCGAGGCCGTGCCCCTTGGAAGGGAGCTATCGGCCTGTCCTTACGACCTAGCGTTGTTCTCCGAATTGAAATAAACATAAGCGTCAGCTTAACCAAGCGTCGTTTGAAAAAAACATCTGGCTATGATCTCAGCCCCGCAGTATGCGATACACAGGACGGCGGGGCCGGAGATGGTGCGTTGAAGGGGCGGCGAATGATCTTGGTGTCCGCACTTTGCCGGTGCCCATAGCCGAGAGCCTGGAGTCTAGTGCCGTTCTATGAATTCTTACCTCGAAGCTGTCTTCGGACTCAGGCCGGGAATGCGGCGCGCGTTCATCATGGCCCAGGACGTAGTTATGGTCTTGGTCGCGGTGGCGCTCAGCCTGGTTTTGTCGCGCTCGGATCTCTCGTTTGATGCATTCTCCCGCGAGGGTCTTGCTACCTGGGCGAGTATCGTCCTCATAAGCCACCTTCTGTTCAGATATTCCGGGCTCTACACCACGGTCTGGCGCTTCGCCTCGACGCCGGATTTTTTCAACATCCTCAAGAGCTGCTCGATTTTGACGCTAGTTCTTTATGGCGCTTCGCTGGTGGTTCGTGCTTTCCAGCCCGTCGCAGGCCTCAACGAGCGCCAGTTTATCGTCTTCTTCCTCGTCTCTTTCACCATCATCTCGGCGCCGCGGCTGTTCTACCGTTTCCTGCGCGACGGTGCGAGTTGGGGTATCCTGAGCCGCAAGACCGACAAGACGCAAGTCAAGCAAGCTTTGTTCGTTGGCCGGCTCGGCGAGGCCGACTTGATCATTCGCTTCACGCGCACGGCGCAACCTGCGGATTATTCCATCGCCGGTGTCATGGCGATTGAGCACGGTGTTCCGCAGGGCACCCGGATCCAGGGCGTTCCCGTCGTGGCCACCCGGCCGCGCCTGATCGAGGTTCTGGAAGAATACGCCAAGGGTACGACAAGCCTGGACCTGCTGATTTTCGGCAGCGGCGCCGAACATGAGATCGAGGAGTATTCGGAGCTCGTCCGTGTTGCCCGGCAAGGCGACATAGCGGTGGTGCAGTTCTCGGGGCTTTCGCAGCTTGGCCAGGAAGGAAAGCTTGTTCTCGACGAGGTCGAGATGGAAACGATCCTGCGCCGCCCCACGGTTCCGTCCGACATCGAACGCATCGGGGCCTTCGTCGGCGGCAAGCGCGTCCTGGTCACCGGCGGCGCCGGTTCCATCGGCCGCACCCTGGTCAAGAGGTCGCTGGAACTGGGCGCGGAGGCGGTGCTGGTTGCCGACAATTCCGAGTTCGGCATTTTCCAGTTGAGCCAATATGTCGAAGAGAAGGACCACGACCGCCTCAAGGTCCGCATTGTCGATGTCGCCGACCGACGCCAGATGACGCGTGTCGTCACCGAGTTCAAGCCGGACATCGTTTTCCACGCCGCAGCACTGAAGCATGTGCCTTTGCTCGAGGAAAACTGGGATTCGGCCATCCAGACCAATGTCTTCGGAACGCTTGTCTGTGCCGAGGTTGCCGCCAAATGCGGCGTCAAGCAATTCGTGCTTGTTTCGAGCGACAAGGCCGTGGACCCGACATCCGTGCTGGGCCTGACGAAGCGGGCGGCCGAACAGATCGTCAGCGCCTTGCATGAAACGCCCGCCGGCGAGCCCGGTGCACGGCGCCCCGCCACCAAGTTCATAGCCGTTCGGTTCGGCAACGTCTTTGGCAGCAATGGCTCGGTCGCAACCATATTCCAGGCGCAGATCGAGGCCGGAGGCCCGGTCACCATAACCGACCGGCGCATGACGCGCTATTTCATGACCGTGGCCGAAGCCGTCGACCTCGTCATCATGTCGGCGGCCGATGCCGCTTCGCGGCAAGCCGGCGACGACTACGCCGTCTACATGCTCGACATGGGCAAACCGGTGCCGATCCTCGAAGTTGCCGAGACGATGATCCGCATGTCCGGAAAAAGCCCATACACGGACATCCCCATTCGCTTCACTGGGATCCGGCCGGGTGAAAAACTCCATGAAACGTTGCATGGTGAGGATGAGGAACTGGTCGAACTCGGCATTTCCAAGATTTTTGGCCTGAGCACCGATGTCGCGGAATGGTCCGATGTCCAGGCGGCGCTTGCGGCCCTGCAGCAATCCGTGAAGAGCCAGGACAAGGCATCCTCGCTAGCTGTGCTTGCGGGTCTTGACCATACCAAGAAGGCAAGAGGGGACGTGCCTGAGGCCGTGATCCCGAAAGCCGCCGGGCAGGCAAACTGATGCTTCAAAAGACCCCGGCCTTCTTTGGCGCTTGAGCAGTCTGCGCAAGAGCGGCATTTATCGGCGGACCTCCGGGGCCCCGGGGCGCCGGTTGGCATTCCTCTGCGGGCGCATCTGAGCAGGCGAGGGGTCGAGCTTGGTCGAGCGATAGCCTCATGCTACGTCGAGCGGATTCGTATTTTCGTCTTTGGTTTTGGCAACGAGCACTATCGGCGGTTCATGAAGACAGCCAAGCAAATCTTCGATCTTGCCGGCGCGGCGCTGCTGCTCCTGGTCACGTCACCCGTCCTGGCGCTCGCTGTCCTGGCTGTTCGTATATCGTCGCCCGGTCCGGCCATCTTTTCTCAAACGCGGGTTGGCCGCGATGGCGTGCTCTTTCGCTGTCACAAATTGCGCACGATGTATGTCGGCACGCCATCCCTGCCTTCGCACGAGGCGCCGGCGAATGCCGTGACGCCGGCTGGAAAGACCTTGCGGAAGTTCAAGCTCGATGAGCTGCCGCAGTTCTGGAATGTTCTGAAGGGCGAGATGAGCTTGGTCGGACCGCGTCCCTGTCTGCCGACGCAAACCGAGCTGATCGAGTGCCGCCGACGGCTGGGCGTTTCATCGGCGCTTCCCGGCATCACCGGTCTGGCTCAGGTCAAGGGCATCGACATGTCGGACCCGGCCCTATTGGCCGAAACCGATGCCGACTATCTCAAGGTCGCGTCGATCGGTCTTGATCTTCGCATCCTGCTCGCGACGATTTATCCAGGTTGAGCTTGCCTGCTGCGCGCCGCGATTTCGCTTAGACGATCAAGCGTCGCTGTTTCCGGCAGCCAGCCCTGCGAGATGAGCAGGGAAGGGTCGCATATCTGTGTCGCCGTCATGCTCTCCCAAAACGCCCGCTTGCCTAGCGCCACCGCGGCCATCCGCATCAGGCTGGCCGGTACGGCAGCCAAACGTACCGGCCGCCCGAATCCCTTTCGGAAGGCGCTTACGACGGCTGCCATCGACACCGGAGGCACGTCGCTGGCTATATAGGCAGGGCTAAGCGGCCCCGGATGAGCCAACAAATGCCGCACGGCTTGCGCCGCTGCGTCGGCCGACACCAGCGAGCGGGTTCCTGTCAGGACACCCGTCGGCAGCGGCAGGCTCGTATCGGCCAGGCGCATCAGCATTGCCAGATTGCCTTTCATGCCGCTTGCGTAGGCGGCAGGCAGGCGCAGCACGGCGGCGTCGGCGCGGCCGCGCGATGCATAGGCGTCCAGAACCCTGATCTCGCCTTCGCGTTTCGAGCGCCCGTAGGCGCATTGCGGATCGGGGATCGTATGCTCGTCGATCGTGGCGCTGACACGGGCGCCGATCACGGCCCGGACCGATGACAGTTGGATGAAACGTCCGCTTGCCTGCATGGCAGCCGCATGCGCCAGCCGCGCGCTCAGTTCCGCGTTGGCGGCTCGGTAGTCGGCTTCGGTGGCACCGCCTTGATCATTGTTCAGGCCGGCGCAATGAACGACGTCCGTGACATCGCGGGTGACGGCAAGGAAGGCCTTGGCCGGCGCATCGAAACGCGGCAAGGCGACGATGTCGCTGCCCGAACCGAGCCTTTCGGGATAGCGCGAGGCGAGGCGAACCTCCACGCCTGCCTCGCGAAGCCTTTGCACGACGAGACGCCCGATGAAGCCCGATGCGCCTGTGACCAAGACCTTCATTGCCTTGCCCGGAGCCGTTATTGCGTGACTGGCGGATGTGGCATCTCTTCCGGCAGCGGGGCCTGGCGGCCCGACGCAAGATAGGTCCCGGATACCAGGAAGACCATGAACACCGAGTCCAGGATGTCTTGGCCGATCAGGATGCCCGTCATTCCGGCCGTCAGATAGGTGATCACCAGGACGACGACCATGGTGGCGCCAAAGCGCTCGATCGGGTCGGCGCTGTTGCGCAGGACCAGGGCGGCGTTTCTGGCGGCGATGGCAAAGATCGCCGCCAAAGTCACGGCGCCCAGAATGCCCGCCTGCACCAATGCGGTCAGAAAACCGTTGTGGAAATGGTTGTAGCCCTGCGACTTCGCGAACAGATCTTGAAAACCTTGGTTGATCAAAGGCCGACTGGCACCCACTCCATGTCCGAACAAGGGCATGTCGCGGAATGCCTTCAGGCCGATGTCCCAGAGGGCAACACGTATTCCAAGCGAGGTGTCGGAATTGCCGTGCGCCCCAAGCGCGTCCCAATCAGAGCGCAGAAAATCGAATCTGTCGGATATCGTATGGAAGCCGATAGCGGCGACCGCGATGCCGATCACTGCCAGCAGAAGCAGCAGACGGACTGCATTCTTCCCTTTCAGCCTATGCTGGTTGATCAACAGAACGGCGATGCCGGAAATCAGCAGCGCCAGCCAGATGATGCGCGTGCCGGAATAGATGATGGCGATCGTTCCGCCGAGCGCTGCGCAGATCAGCGCACTCTTGTGTTTTTCGATGCCCGACAGGGCACCGGCCACGCAGGCCATCACTGCAAGGCAGATGACCGTGGCGAACACGATCGCATTTCCCGCTCCGCCCTCCGCCCTCATCCCGATCCAATATTGCTGGATGATCGCCAACAGCAGCGCCACGAAACAGGCGGCCATGCTGCTGAGGATTATGATCCGGACAAGGGTTGTTTTCTGCGTAATGCTCCAGGTTGAATAGGAGAGGGGGAAAAACAGGAAGGTGACGAGCGGGATCAGATGCGGCGCATCCCTGACAACTGTGTTGTTGGCGAGCGAAGCCAGGAGATTTGCCGCGCAATAGGCATAGATCGCGACCGTGAGCGCCATCATCGCCCGGTCGATGTTGAAGCGCCTCTTTTTCGAGGCGATCAAAAGAACGGACCATAGGCCGCCGCCGTTGAACACGAAGCTCACCACCGACCCCAGGACCGGTGGAAAAAAGAAGCAAGCGACGGAAAAATAGATATTGATCCGCGCGGGCGAGAACTGCCGTCTTATCGATGAAAGCTGGCTCAAGGGCGGCTCACCATTCTCGGACGCTTCACACGGCGGATTGTCTGACGGCGGCGAACATAGCCCTGCCGAAATTGCCCGTGTCGCATCGTGCATCTGCCCGCTTTCAGGGGCCGGTATAGCGGCTTGGGTCTTTTTCTGAAAGTGCGTCAAGGCCGATTGCCACCGAAAATCGGCAGCCGCTGGCAGACGATCGGATTGGGCGCGGCGAAGACTGCGTACTTTTCATCAAGCAATTTTTTCCCCCGCATTTTCTCAGCCGCCGGCGTGATAAGCAGGAATTTCCGGATTTTGGTGCATGGATGGAAAATTCATTCCCGAACCGCTCCTTGCCAGGCGCGTCTTGCATTGTTCTGGGCAGCGGCGATCTGCTAGAACGCCCGCAAGAATAACATTGTCCAGAAGCAAGCTTGAACCGGGCGTGAAGCCCGATGATTTGATGCCAGGTCTTCTGTCGGAAGGCACGAGAGAACGCTAGACAGGCCATGACAACAGCGCTTACGCACCTGCAGCGGCTTGAGGCCGAGTCAATCCACATATTCCGTGAAGTCGCGGCCGCCTTCGCCAAGCCGGTCATGCTCTATTCCGTGGGCAAGGATTCGTCCGTGCTGATGCACCTGGCGATGAAGGCGTTCTATCCCGCCAAGCCGCCTTTTCCGTTCCTTCATGTCGACACGACGTGGAAATTTCGCGAGATGATCGCCTTTCGCGATCAGATGGCGCAAAAACTCGGCTTCGATCTCCTGGTTCACGTCAACCAGGATGGCGTGCGCGACAACATCAATCCGTTCGATCATGGCTCGAACACGCACACCCATGTGATGAAGACCGTGGCGCTGCGCCAGGCGCTCGACAAATACGGTTTCGATGCCGCCTTTGGCGGCGCCCGCCGCGACGAGGAAAAGTCGCGCGCCAAGGAGCGCATCTTTTCCTTCCGCAACGCCCAGCATGTCTGGGATCCGAAGAACCAGCGGCCCGAAATGTGGAAGATCTTCAACACCCGCATCGCCACGGGTGAATCGATCCGCGTCTTTCCGCTGTCCAACTGGACCGAGCTCGACATCTGGCAGTACATCCTGCAGGAGAACATCCCGATCGTGCCGCTCTATTTCGCCAAGCAGCGGCCGGTCGTCGAACGCGACGGCATGCTCATCCTCAAGGACGACGATCGCATGAAATTGCGCCCCGGTGAGACGATCGAGAATCGGCTGGTGCGCTTCCGCACGCTCGGCTGCTACCCGCTGACCGGCGCCATCGAATCGGAAGCCGACACGCTGGAAGCTATCGTCGGCGAGATGCTGACCGCGCGCACCTCCGAACGGCAAGGCCGCCTGATCGACCGGGACGAAGCCGGCTCGATGGAAAAGAAGAAGCGCGAGGGGTATTTCTGACCATGCGCCACATCATGGCAAAGAGCCTCGCACCTACCGACGGCGTCCGCGACTATCTGGCGGCGCAGGAGAAGAAATCGCTGCTGCGCTTTCTCACCTGCGGCTCCGTCGACGATGGCAAGTCGACGCTGATTGGCCGTCTGCTCTCCGACACCAAGCAGATTTTCGAGGACCAGCTCGCCGCGCTCGAACGCGATTCGCGCAAGCACGGAACGACCGGCGACGACATCGATTTCGCACTGCTGGTCGACGGTCTCGAAGCCGAGCGCGAGCAGGGCATCACCATCGACGTCGCCTATCGCTTCTTCGCCACGCCAAAGCGCAAATTCATTGTCGCCGACACGCCCGGCCACGAGCAGTACACGCGTAACATGGCCACCGGCGCCTCCACCGCCGACTTGGCGATCGTGCTGATCGATGCGCGGCAAGGCGTGCTGCGCCAGACCAGGCGCCACTCGATCATCGCCTCGCTGCTCGGCATCCGCCATATCGTGCTGGCCGTCAACAAGATCGATCTCGTCGATTTCGACCAGGCGGTCTTCGACCGGATCACGCAGGACTATCTGCAATTTTCGCGCGATCTCGGCTTTGAGACCATCGTGCCGATCCCGATGTCGGCGCGCTACGGCGACAACGTCACCGGCCGCTCCGACAGGATGGAATGGTATTCCGGCCCGACGCTGATCGAACATCTCGAAACCGTCTCGGTCGACGAGGCCGCGGCCGAGTTGCCGTTCCGTTTTCCGGTGCAGTACGTCAACCGTCCCAATCTCGATTTTCGCGGCTTCGCCGGAACGATCGCCTCGGGCGCGATCTCGCAAGGCGACGAGGTCGTCGTCGCCAAGTCGGGCAAATCCTCCCGCGTCAGGCGCATCGTCGCGCAGGGCGGCGATCTTGCCCAGGCGGTCGCCGGCCAGGCCATCACGCTTGTCCTCGATGACGAGGTCGAGATTTCCCGGGGCAACATGCTGGTGGCGCCTGCCGCACGCCCGCAGGTTGCCGACCAGTTCGCCGCCAACATCGTCTGGTTCGACGAACATGCGCTGCTGCCGGGCCGCTCCTATATCCTGCGCACCGAGACCGACCAGACCAGCGTCACCGTCACCGATCTGAAATACCGGGTCAATGTCAACGACTTTGCCCGTGAAGCTGCCAAGTCGCTCGAGATGAACGAAGTGGGCATCTGCAACATCTCGACGCGCACGCCGATCGCTTTCGACACCTTCGCCGAGAACCGTACAACCGGCGCCTTTATCCTGATCGACCGCATCAGCAACGCCACGGTCGGCGCCGGCATGATCCTGCATTCGCTGCGCCGTGCCGAGAACATCCATTGGCAATCGCTCGATGTCGGCAAGCGGGTACGTGCGGACATCAAGAACCAGCGGCCCGCCGTGTTCTGGTTCACCGGGCTGTCGGGCTCGGGCAAATCGACCATCGCCAACCTGTTCGAGAAGAAGCTGTTCGCCTCCGGGCGCCATACCTACATTCTCGACGGCGACAATGTCCGCCACGGCCTCAACCGCGATCTCGGCTTTACCGACGCCGACCGCGTCGAAAACATCCGCCGCGTCGCCGAAGTGGCCCGCCTCATGGCCGATGCAGGGCTGATCGTCATCGTTTCCTTCATTTCGCCCTTCAGCGCCGAGCGGCGCATGGCCCGCGAATTGATGGCTGAAGGCGAGTTCGTCGAGGTGTTCGTCGACACGCCGTTCGAGGAATGCGCCAGGCGTGACCCGAAAGGACTCTACGCCCGCGCGCTCAATGGCGAGATCAAGAACTTCACCGGTGTCGACTCGCCTTACGAAGCGCCGGAAAAACCGGAAATCCATCTGAAGACACTCGGCAAATCGGCCGAGGAGATGGTAGATGCCCTGGAACACTGGCTGAACGAGCGTGACATTGCCGAAGACCAATACGACAATGGCGGCGGCATCTGACGACAGGTCGATGCTCGAAATTTTCGAGGGGCTCGCTTTGGCGGCCGGCCGCGAGGTCATGCGTGTGTTCCACGCCGGCTGCGCGGTCGACCAGAAATCAGATTCCTCGCCGGTGACCGAGGCGGACCGCGAGAGCGAGAAGATCATTCTGGCCGGATTGCGCGCCGCCTTTCCCGACATTCCCTGCGTGGCCGAGGAGGAAGCATCCGCCGGCATCGTGCCCCCGGACCTGGACGAGGCTTTCTTTCTGATCGATCCGCTGGACGGCACCAAAGAATTCGTCAATCGCCGCACCGATTTCACCGTCAACATCGCGTTTGTCCGTCATGGCGTGCCCGAAGTCGGCGTCGTCTTCGCGCCCTGCACGGGGCGCTTCTTTTCCGGGCTGCCGGGGAGGGCGGAATCCCTCGAAACGGATGGCGACTACCGCATCGCTTCTCGCCGGCCGATTTCGGTGAGAGCGGCTGCGACGCCGCTGGCTGTGGTTGCGAGCCGCTCCCACAACACGCCCGAAACCGAAGCCTATATTCGCGACCTAGGCGTCGCTGAGATCGTCTCTGTCGGCTCGTCGCTGAAATTCTGTCTGGTCGCCAATGGCGAGGCGGACATTTATCCGCGCTTCGGTCGCACCATGGAGTGGGATACCGCAGCCGGCGATGCCGTGCTGCGCGCCGCCGGCGGCATCACGCGCACGCTGGACGGACAGCCCTTGATGTATGGCAAGCGAAACCAGGGCGGCGATGCGGATTTCGCCAATCCGCATTTCATCGCCAGCGGCCGGGCAGGGGCGGGCCCCGCCTGATATTGGTTGCTGACTACTCGGCCGCAGCCTGCGCCGAGTTCGATCCGACATAGTTGCGGATTGTCTCGATGATCCGGTCCTGATCGGCTTCGCTGAGATAGGGGTGCATCGGTAGGCACAGGATGCGCTTGGGCAATTGCTCCGATACGGCAAGGCCGGTCGGCGTTCTCGGATAGTCGCGATAGGCGATCTGCTCGTGCAGCGGCTTCACATAGTAGATGACCGACGGAATGCCTTTTTCGCCGAGATGAGCCTTCAGCCCGTCGCGCTTGGGCGTCTCGATGGCGTATTGCGCCCAGGCCGAGCGGCTGCCGTCCAGGTTGCGGGCTGCCGTCACGACATCGCCAAGCCCTTCGGCATAACGGTTCGCCACCATTTGCCGGGCAACCATCTCGTCCTCGAGAATGGCGAGCTTTTCGATCAGGATCGCGGCCTGCAGCGTGTCGAGCCGTGAATTGATGCCGACCCGGATGTTGTCATATTGGGTCTCGCCCTTGCCGTGGAAGGCGAAGGAGCGCAGCTTGTCGGCCAAGGCATCGTCGTTGGTGAACATCGCTCCACCGTCGCCGTAGCAGCCGAGCGGCTTCGCTGGGTAGAAACTGGTCGAGCCGACCGTGCCGAACGACCCGCACATCTTGCCGTCCGCCGAACCGCCCATCGACTGGGCGGCATCCTCGATCACCATCAGGCCTTCCCGGTCGGCGATCGCCATGATGGCGTCGTAGTCGGCGGCAAGGCCGAAGAGGTCGACCGGAATGATCGCCCTGGGCTTCAGCCGGCCTTCGTTCTTGATCATCGCGATCGCCGCCTCGAGGCTGGCGATATCGATATTGTAGGTGTTGGGATCGACGTCGACGAACACCGGCTCGGCCTTGGCCAGCGCTACCACTTCCGCTGTGGCGGCAAAGGTGAAGCTCGGCACGAACACGGCATCGCCCGGGCCGATCCCGGCAGCGAACAGCGGCAAAAGCAGTGCGTCGGTGCCGTTGGCGCAGGCCACGACATGCTTGACGCCGACATAGGCGGCGAGCTTTTTCTCGAATTCGGCTACCTGGGGACCGAGGATATAGCGGCCGTCCTCAACGACATGGTCGATCGCTGCCTTCAGCCGGTCGCGGATTCGTTCGCGCTGTGCGCCAAGATCGATGAACTGCATGTCGTCCTCAAACGATTTTAACCAAGCGGTCTAGCCTCGGCCCGCTGGTATCAGAATTGCGCCTGCCGAGAAAGCCGGGCGCGCGGAGCGGCAAATTGCCTGATCGTGACAGCCTGTTACCGCATTTTCTCGGTGTCGGTCAGCCAGACGCCGAAAATCCGCGCTTCGTCGGGCGCAATTACGGCCTTAGAACCCCAGAGTCGACCCTGCGAAACATAAAGTGATCGACGGCTCAATCCATGTTGGGCCTTTACCGAGGCCCGAACCGGGGTCAGCCAGGGGCTGGGGACAGCCAGTCCGTAGTGCGGCAGCTATCGGAGGATAGGAATTTTTTCTTGACGGGGTGAGGGCAGCTATGCTACATATTTGCCTATGGTGCTGAGTTGCTCCAGGACCCGCGGCACAGGCGGGTTTTCCTTTAATGCTTCATCAACAGCGCGCCGGGGAAGGTTCGAAGGAACCCGTTAATTCGGATTCGTTGCCCTGGAGCGCTACTCAGGCGATCTCATGCCGCCAGGGCGGATTGGCGCCGGCCCGCGCCACGGTTACCGCGGCTGCCTTGGCACCAAGCACCAGCGCCTTGCGGATAGCGTCCTGCGATAGCCCGGAGGTTGCCGTCTTCGTCAGCAGGCCTTGTTCGTGCAGGGAGGCGAGGATGCCGGCGTTGAACGTATCACCGGCGCCGACCGTATCGACCACCTCGACTTTTTGCGGCGTCACGCTGACCATGTGATCCCTGGTGTAACCAACGGCGCCTTCGGCGCCATGGGTCACGACGATCAGCTTGGGGCCGCGGTCGAGCCAGTTGCGCACGACATCCTCGTGCGAGCCGGCTTCGTCGAACCAGTGAAGATCTTCATCCGAGAGTTTCACGATATCGGCCATCGCCATCATCTCGCGAATACGCTTCAGATGCTTTGCCTTGTCCGGGATGAAGTTCGGCCGGATGTTGGGGTCGAGCATCATGACGCGACGACCATGCTCGCGCTTCATCAATTCCTCGTAGGCGGCCCCCGCCGGGTCCGAAATAAGGCTGATGGCGCCGAACAGCATGGCCTCGATCTCCGGACCGAGTTGCGGCAGATCCTCGACGGTCAGCATGCGCCCGGCGGTGTTCTCGTCGTAAAAAGTGTAGGTTGCCTGGCCATCGTTCAGCCGCACGAAGGCGAGCGTCGTCGGCCGGGGCGAAGTGTGCGCATAGGTGGAACTGACCTTACTCGCCCCGAGCGCTTCGCGGAGCTGGCCGCCGAACAGGTCCGACGACAGGCCCGAGAAGAAGCTGGCAGGAGCGCCCAGCCGGCCGAGCGCAATGGCGGTATTGAACACCGCGCCGCCGACATAGGGTGCGAAGGCCCGTTCTCCCTCCGTCGTCGTGCGCGGCAGCATATCGATCAGGGCCTCGCCGCAGCAAAGGATCATTGTCTTGTCGTCTCCGGCGGATGGATCACGCCCTTGCGGATGATGATGTTGGCGTAGAGCCTGGGTTCGCTGGTCGCGACGATGGCGTGCGCGGCCCTGACGCGTGCATAGAAGTCGGCACCGGCCAGCGCAACCACCTTGCGCCCCGGCGCGCGTTTTGCACACAGCACTTCAATTTCATGATGCACGGGATCGGCGAGCGAAGGGTCGCCTTTGGCCGAGGCGCGAAACAGCGCCTCTGGCACGACGTCATCGACGGGCAGCACGCTCAATATGGCGTCCAGCACCGGCATGAGATGGTGGCCGTCGGCCCGCACCAGCCGCCTTGCCTGCTCTTCGGCCGGGTAGTTTCCATCGACCAGGGCGATTTCGTCGCCATGCCCCATCGCGCGCAGGATCGCCAGAAGCTCCGGACCGAGCAGCGCCGGAATTCCGATCAGCATTCATATGCTCCTGGAAATCGTGGTCGAACCGATCAGGAAGCGCTCGGATAGTGGCAGGCTGGCGCCCCCGAGAGCGCGCGCGTGAATACCGACGGTGCCTTCGCGGACGTTTGGCAGTTTCAATCCCTCGGCATCGATCGTGTCGATGGTTGCGATGACCGCGTCGACCAGCCTGCGGCGCACCTGCGTCGGCATCCAGCCGTCGATCACCGCCGCCTCGAAGTCGATGACGGACGACGCCGCCACTATGGCATAAGCGAGCGCCCGCGAGGCGTTTGTGATCCAGTCGTCGAGCTCGGCGCCGATCTCGCCCCAGTCCTCGGGCGAGGTCCACAGATGCGACGCCTCGACGCCCCGCGCATTGAGCGCTTTTTCGAGCATGGCGATCGAGGCCACGTCGATCAATTGGGTCGGCCTTCCCTCCGGTCCGGGCACCGGCATGGAGCCCAGCGCGCCGGCGTTGCCGGTCGGACCGCCAAAGAGCCGCCCGTTGAGGACGATGCCGCCGCCGGCAAAGGCGCCGATATAGAAATAGACGAAATCACGCGGGGCGCCTGCCTGGCCGAAGACCAGCTCCGCGCCGCAGGCCGAAGTGGCGTCGTTCTGCAGATAGACCGGAAAATCGCATTGCGCCTGGATCTCCGCGCGGATATCGCGATGGCGCCATTCGTCCATGACGTCGCGCGGCGCGCCGGCGGTATCGGCCCAGTTCCAGAGCTCGAACGGCATGGCGATGCCGAGCCCCGCTATGCGCTTGTCCTGCGCGGGCGAAAGCTCGCCACGCATCTTCTTCATGCCTGATGTGACGAATTCCACCGTCTCGCGCGGGGCAGGGTAGCGGTAGGAATGCTGCAGCATCGAACGTACATTGCCGAGGAAATCGATCAGCACGAGTTCGGCGCTGCGGCGGCCGATCTTCAGGCCGATGAAGAACGCGCCCTCGGGATTGAGCGCCATGGGGATGGAGGGCTGGCCGATCTTGCCGCGCAGCGGCGCCTGCCGCAGCAGCAGGCTTTCCTCCTCGAGCTCGCGCATGATGACGGAAACGGTTTGCGCCGACAGTCCGGTCATGCGGGCGATGTCGGACTTCGCCAGGCTGCCATGCTGGCGCACCAGCGACAGCACCAGCCGCTCATTGTGGTCCCGCATGCCGCTCTGGTTGGTGCCGCGGTGAATAAGGCTCTCATTCGCCTCGGGCGAACCATGCCTGGCAATGGCCGTCTCCACCCTGTTCCTCCCGTTATTTCCCCTCGATGCTTTTGGGGCAGAATGTGCGAACGGCGCAAGGCTGTCAATAATAAATAAGAGTGATTTAATTATTGACAGAGAGATTGGTCTGGTGTCATTTGAGGCAGGCATCCGTACCGGGAGAGGTTGCTTGGATGCCGGAGGGGTGCCGGTTGGCCGGCATCTGAAATGTTCCACTGGGAGGAAATCGTGACCAATACAAAACTGCTGAAGTCCACCGTTTTTGCGGCGGCTGCTCTGGGCCTGATGGCATTCGCCTCGTCCGCATCCGCGGCCGGTGTCGGCGCCTGCCTGATCACCAAGACCGACACCAATCCCTTCTTCGTCAAGATGAAGGAGGGTGCGACCGCCAAGGCCAAGGAGCTTGGTGTCGACCTCAAGACTTATGCCGGCAAGATCGACGGCGACAGCGAAAGCCAGGTCGCGGCGATCGAGAGCTGCATCGCCGACGGCGCCAAGGGCATCCTCATCACCGCGTCCGACACCAAGGGCATCGTGCCGACGGTGAAGAAGGCGCGTGATGCCGGCCTGCTGGTGATCGCGCTCGACACGCCGCTCGATCCAATCGACGCCGCCGACGCGACCTTCGCCACCGACAATCTGGAAGCCGGCAAGCTGATCGGCGCCTGGGCCGCCGCGACGCTGGGGGACAAGGCCAAGGACGCCAAGATCGGCTTCCTCGACCTGACACCCTCGCAGCCGACCGTGGACGTGCTGCGCGACCAGGGCTTCATGATGGGCTACGGCATCGACGTGAAGGATCCCAACAAGATCGGCGACGAGGATGACGCGCGCATCGTCGGCCATGACGTCACC
Organism: Mesorhizobium sp. ESP-6-2; assembly: GCF_020164675.1. Taxonomy (NCBI): domain Bacteria; kingdom Pseudomonadati; phylum Pseudomonadota; class Alphaproteobacteria; order Hyphomicrobiales; family Phyllobacteriaceae; genus Mesorhizobium; species Mesorhizobium sp. ESP-6-2. The sequence goes on along the minus strand of NZ_JAIUGT010000004.1, from coordinate 112,217 downwards.
AACGGCAATGAGGAGGGCGGCCGCAAGGCGATGGAGAACCTTCTGCAGAAGGACAACACCATCAACGTCATCCACACCATCAACGAGCCGGCCGCGGTCGGCGCCTATCAGGCACTCAAGGCCGTCGGCCTGGAAAGCCAGGTGCTGATCGTCTCCGTCGATGGCGGCTGCCCCGGCGTGAAGTCGGTGGCCGAAGGCGTCATCGGCGCGACATCGCAGCAATATCCGCTGCAGATGGCGGCGCTCGGCATTGAGGCCATCGCCAACTTCGCCAAGGACGGCACCAAGCCGAAGCCGACCGAAGGCAAGAACTTCTTCGACACCGGCGTCAATCTGGTGACCGACAAGCCGGCCAATGGCGTTAAGTCCATCGACACCAAGGATGGCCTCGCCAAGTGCTGGGGCTGATGCCGGTCTGACTGGCACGAAAAACGGAGCGGCCGGACTTGATCCCCGGCCGCTTCGGGTGGACGATGGTCGCGTGACCGCGAACAATCCCGGCAGGAGACCGGAAAGGCGTGGACGGGTGTCGCCGCGTGGCTGATACCCTACGGGGAGGAAACATGTCTCAAGCTCAGGAATTCGAGAAGGTTCTCTCGGGCAGCGACACGAGCGTTGCCGCGTTTGACGAGCATAAATCGGCGGTCAGACGCATCCAGCATTTTCTGCATTCGACGCCGGCCGCGGTGCCGCTGATCGTTCTGGTTCTGGCGATCATCGTGTTCGGCCTCACCATTGGCGGGCGTTTCTTCTCGTCCTACACGCTGACGCTGATCCTGCAGCAGATCGCCATCGTCGGCATTCTGGGTGCCGCCCAGACCCTGGTCATCCTCACGGCCGGCATCGACCTTTCGATTGGCGTCATCATGGTGATTTCGGCCGTGATCATGGGCAATTGCGCCGTCAGCTACGGCCTGCCGAGCGTCCTTGCCGTGGCGATCGGACTTGCCGCGGGTGCTGCCTGCGGGCTGCTCAACGGGGTGCTTGTCGCCTACATGAAACTGCCGCCATTCATCGTGACGCTCGGCACCTGGAACATCGTCATGGCGACGAACTTCATCTATTCGGCCAATGAGACGATCCGCGACACCGATGTCGACGTTCAGGCGCCGCTGCTGCATCTGTTCGCGCTCAGCTTCAAGGTCGGCACCGCTGTGCTGACGGCCGGCGTGATTGCGATGGTCGCGCTCGTGCTGCTCCTCTGGTACGTGCTCAATCACACGGCATGGGGCCGCCATGTCTACGCTGTCGGCGACGACCAGGAGGCGGCGAAACTGTCGGGTATCCAGACCAAGAAGGTGCTCATGACGGTCTATACCCTGGCCGGGCTGATCGCCGCTTTCGCCGCCTGGGTCTCCATCGGCCGCAATGGGTCGATCTCGCCGTCGGCCGCCGTGACCGACTACAATCTGCAGGCGATCACCGCCACGGTGATCGGCGGTATTTCTCTTTTCGGCGGCCGCGGCTCGATCCTCGGCACGCTGTTCGGCGCGATGATCGTCGGTGTCGTCTCCATGGGCCTCAACATGCTGGGCGCCGATCCGCAATGGAAGGTGCTGCTCACCGGCGTGCTGATCATCGGCGCCGTGGCGGTCGATCAATGGATCAGAAAGGTTTCGGCATGACCCAGGACCCTATTCTCACCGCTCGTGGACTGGTCAAGCGCTACGGCCGCGTCACCGCCTTGGACAATGCCGATTTCGACCTCTACCCCGGCGAAATCCTCGCTGTTATCGGCGACAACGGCGCCGGCAAGTCGTCGCTCATCAAGGCGATTTCAGGCGCTGTCGTGCCCGATGAAGGCGAAATCCGGCTTGAGGGCAAATCGGTCGCCTTCAAGTCGCCCATGGAGGCCCGCGAAGCCGGCATCGAGACCGTCTACCAGAACCTGGCGCTGTCGCCGGCGCTGTCGATCGCCGACAACATGTTTCTCGGCCGCGAGATCCGCAAGCCCGGCTTTGTCGGCCAATGGCTTCGCATGCTCGACCGTCCGGCGATGGAAAAGCGCGCCCGCGACAAGCTGACTGAACTGGGCCTGATGACCATCCAGAACATCAGCCAGGCGGTGGAGACGCTATCGGGCGGCCAGCGTCAGGGCGTGGCAGTGGCGCGCGCCGCCGCTTTCGGCTCTAAGATGGTCATCATGGACGAGCCGACGGCAGCACTTGGCGTCAAGGAAAGCCGCCGCGTGCTGGAACTCATCCTCGACGTGAAGAAGCGGGGCCTGCCGATCGTGCTGATCTCGCACAACATGCCGCATGTCTTCGAAGTGGCAGACCGGATCCACATCCATCGGCTGGGTCGTCGGCTGTGCGTCATCGATCCCAAACAACATACAATGTCCGATGCCGTCGCCTTCATGACCGGGGCAAAGACGCCGCCGGAGGCAGCGCTGGCCGCCTGAACTGCCAAATTGCCGCTGGGTAAGTCGCCTCCGGCTCACTTAAATCGATTGAACGTTTGCTGCAATGCGGTAGCATGGGCTGGGATCAATGATGAAAGCCGGTATGATCGTGGCAATCGCACGAGAGGCAGCATGACGCGCACGATGACATCCGACCCCCTCCCGCCACTGCTTGAAAATCCCGACCCCAAGACGCTCGCAAGGGAAGTCTTGATGGCCCTCAAATACAGGGTCGGCAAGGACACCACCGTCGCCACCCAGTACGATTGGCTGACCGCCTCGATCAAGGTCGTGCGCGACCGCATCGTCGATCGCTGGATGCAGGCAACGAAAGAGGCCTACGCCCAGCAGGAAAAGCGCGTCTATTACCTCTCGCTGGAGTTCCTCATCGGCCGCCTGATGCGTGACGCCTTCTCCAATCTCGGCCTGATGGAGAACATGCGCGAGGCGTTGTCGTCGCTGGGTGTGGAACTCGACCTCATCGCCACGCTCGAGCCGGATGCAGCGCTTGGCAACGGCGGCCTCGGCCGGCTCGCCGCCTGCTTCATGGAAAGCATGGCCACCGTCGATATTCCCGCGCATGGCTACGGTATCCGCTACGCCAACGGCATGTTCCGCCAGGAGATACATGACGGCTGGCAGGTAGAATTGCCCGAGACCTGGCTCGATCACGGCAATCCCTGGGAGTTCGAACGGCGCGAACGGTCGTTCGAGGTCGGGTTCGGCGGCTCGGTGGAATCGGTCACCACCAGGGATGGCCGGCTGGAACGCCATGTCTGGAAGCCGACCGAGCATGTGCTGGCCGTCGCCTACGACACCCCCGTCGTCGGCTGGCGGGGGAACCGCGTCAACACCCTGCGGCTGTGGTCGGGCATGCCGGTCGATCCGATCCTGCTCGACAAGTTCAACGCCGGCGACCACATCGGCGCACTCGCCGAAAGCAACAAGGCCGACGCGCTGTCGCGCGTGCTCTATCCCGCCGATTCCCATATGGCAGGGCAGGAACTCAGGCTTCGGCAGGAATATTTTTTCTCCACCGCTTCGCTGCAGGACATCGTGCAGCGGCATCTCAGCCAATATGGCGACCTGAAGTCGCTGCCCGACAAGGCGGCAATCCACCTCAACGACACCCATCCGGCGATCGCCGTGCCGGAGCTGATGCGCCTCCTGATGGACGTCCACGGCATGGATTTCGACCAGGCCTGGGACACCACCAAACGCACCTTCGGCTATACCAACCACACGCTGCTGCCGGAGGCGCTGGAAAGCTGGCCGGTGCCGCTGTTCGAGCGGCTTTTGCCGCGCCATATGCAGATCGTCTACGCCATCAATGCGCAGGTGCTGCTCGAGGCGCGCGCCACCAATCAGTTCTCCGGCGAGCAGATCAGCCGCATCTCGCTGATCCAGGAAAATGGCGACCGCCGCGTGCGCATGGGCAATCTCGCCTTCGTCGGCTCGCATTCGATCAACGGCGTCTCGGCGCTGCATACCGAGCTGATGAAGGAAACGGTGTTCGCCGACCTGCACACGCTTTATCCCGACCGCATCAACAACAAGACCAACGGCATCACGCCGCGGCGCTGGCTGATCCAGTGCAACCCAGGTCTGACCGCACTCGCCCGCGAGGCGATCGGCGACCGCTTCCTGGATGACATCGAGGCCGTCAAGGGGCTTGATGCCTTTGCCGACGATACCGCTTTCCGCGAAAAATTCGCCGGCGTGAAGCGGCAGAACAAGGTGAAGTTGGCCAATCTCGTCGCCGACCGGCTCGGTATCAGGCTTGATCCCTCGGCGCTGTTCGACATCCAGGTCAAGCGCATCCACGAATACAAGCGCCAACTCCTGAACATCCTCGAGGCGGTCGCGCTCTACGACCAGATCCGCTCGCATCCGGAGCGCGACTGGATGCCGCGCGTGAAATTCTTCGGCGGCAAGGCGGCGCCCAGCTACCACAATGCCAAGCTGATCATCAAACTGGCCAACGATGTCGCCAGGGTCATCAACCGCGATCCGGCCGTTCGCGGCTTGCTCAAGGTGGTGTTCGTGCCGAACTACAATGTCAGCCTCGCCGAGATCATGATGCCGGCCGCCGACCTTTCCGAGCAGATCTCGACCGCCGGCATGGAGGCTTCGGGCACCGGCAACATGAAGTTCGCGCTGAACGGCGCGCTGACCATTGGCACGCTCGACGGCGCCAATGTCGAAATCAAGGAGTGCGTCGGCGACGACAACATCTTCATCTTCGGCCTGACCACGGCGGAGGTCACGGAGCGCCGCAACAATGGCTACGATCCGCGTGGCGTCATCGAGGCATCGCCCGAACTGTCGCAGGCGCTCGCGGCCGTTTCATCGGGCGTCTTTTCGCCCGATGATCCCAACCGCTACCGCGATCTCATCAATGGTCTCTACGACAGCGACTGGTTCATGGTCGCGGCGGATTTCGACGCCTATGCCGCTTGCCAGCGAGACGTTGACGCCGTCTGGCGCAACAGTCCGGACTGGTACGCCAGGGCAATCCATAACGTCGCGCGCGTCGGCTGGTTCTCTTCCGATCGCACGATCCGCCAATACGCGAAAGACATCTGGAACGTGCCTGCCTGATGTGATTGCATGAAGCGACGAACGATGTGGTCCTGGGTGTGAGTTCGAACGCCGAATTTATACCTTAAAACAAACATTTAGTGCCCGGGGAGGGACACTGCCCGATGAGGAAACCGCGCGCGACCGCTGCGACAAGCGGGCCGGACGGATCGGCGCCGGCCAGCGATGTCGCGGCGATTGTCGCCGGCACGCACGGCGATCCGTTTGCGGTCCTCGGCGTCCATGAGGTGGGCAAGACCCTGTTTGCCCGCTGCTTCGTTCCGCATGCGGAGTTCGTCACCGCCTATACGCTGACCGGCATGATTGCTGGTGAACTCTCCAGGCGTGACGATGGCGGCTTTTTCGAAGGCAAGCTGTCGATCAGGAAGCGCCAGCCGTTGCGCTATCACGCCAGGAATGCCGGCGGCGACTGGTGGTTGACCGATCCCTATAGTTTCGGCCCGGTGCTCGGTCCGATGGACGATTACTACATTGCCGAGGGCTCGCATCTGAGGCTGTTCGACAAGCTCGGCGCACATGTCATCGAGCACGAAGGGGCCACCGGCGTGCATTTCGCCGTCTGGGCTCCAAACGCCCGGCGCGTCTCGGTGGTCGGCGATTTCAACGATTGGGACGGTCGCCGTCATTCGATGCGCGACCGCCGCGACACCGGCATCTGGGAGGTGTTCATCCCCGATATCGGCGCCGGCAGGCCCTATAAATACGAGATCATCGGCCCCGATGGCGTGAGGCTCCCGCTCAAGGCCGATCCGTTTGCCTTCAAGTCCGAACTGCGCCCGGCGACCGCTTCGGTGACCGCTTCGTCGCCCGCCCATCAATGGGGCGATGAGGCGCACCGGACTTTCTGGCGCAATGCCGATCCCCGGCGCGAGGCCATCTCCATCTACGAGGTCCATGCCGGTTCCTGGCAGCTTCGCGATGACGGCACGTTTCTGTCATGGGATGAACTGGCCGACCGGCTGATCCCCTATGTCGTCGAGACCGGCTTCACCCACATTGAGTTCATGCCGATCTCCGAACATCCCTATGATCCCTCCTGGGGCTACCAGACGACCGGCCTCTACGCACCGTCGGCCCGTTTTGGCGACCCGGCCGGCTTTGCCCGCTTTGTCGACGGCGCCCACCGTGCCGGCGTCGGCGTCATCCTGGATTGGGTGCCTGCGCATTTTCCGGTCGACGAACACGGCCTGGCTCAATTCGACGGCACAGCGCTCTATGAGCATGCCGATCCGCGCAAAGGCTTTCACCCCGACTGGAACACCGCGATCTACAATTTCGGCCGCCGCGAGGTGGTGTCGTTCCTGGTCAACAACGCATTGTTCTGGGCCGAAAAATACCATGTCGACGGCCTGCGCGTCGACGCGGTCGCCTCGATGCTCTACCTCGATTATTCGCGCAAGGCAGGCGAATGGATCCCCAACGAGAAGGGCGGCCGCGAGAACCTCGAGGCGGTCAGCTTCCTGCAGAAGATGAACAAGGAGCTCTACGGCCACCATCCGGGCGTCATGACCATCGCCGAGGAATCGACCTCGTGGCCGAAGGTCTCGGCGCCGGTCCATGAAGGCGGGCTGGGCTTCGGCTTCAAGTGGAACATGGGCTTCATGCACGACACGCTGGAGTATTTTTCCAAGGAGCCGATCTTCCGCAAACACCACCACAACGACCTCACCTTCGGCCTGGTCTACGCTTTCTCGGAGAATTTCGTGCTGCCGCTCTCGCATGACGAGGTCGTGCACGGCAAAGGCACGCTGCTTGGCAAGATGGCCGGCGACGACTGGCAGAAATTCGCGACCTTGCGCGCCTACTACGCTTTCATGTGGGGCTACCCCGGCAAGAAGCTGCTGTTCATGGGCCAGGAGTTCGCGCAGCGCCGCGAATGGAGCGAGGCGCGTGCGCTCGACTGGAATCTTCTCGATTTCCGCTCGCATCGCGGTGTCTGGCAGGTGGTGCGCGACCTCAACTATCTCTACCGCTCGCGTCCGGCCCTGCACGGCCGCGATTGCGAGCCGGAAGGCTTTTCCTGGCTGATCGTCGACGACAGCCAGAATTCCGTCTTTGCATGGCTGCGCAGCGCGCCGGGAGGCAATCCGGTCGCGGTCATCTCCAATTTCACGCCGGTGCCGCGCGACAACTACCGCGTGCCGCTGCCGAAAGCCGGCACATGGCGCGAGATCATCAACACGGACGCGTCCGAATATGGCGGCTCCGGCAAGGGCAATGGCGGCGCCGTCGAAGCGCGGGCGGAGGAAGGGGGCATCTCCGCAACGATGCTCTTGCCGCCGCTGTCGACGATCATGCTTGAACTGGTCGCGGAACAAGCCATGTCGAGACCGGGTAATTTGGGAGGGTAGAAATGGCAAACTCGAAACGAACCCAGCCGCTGGCCCGCGACGCCATGGCCTATGTGCTGGCCGGCGGGCGCGGCAGCCGACTCAAGGAACTGACCGACCGGCGCGCCAAGCCGGCGGTCTATTTCGGCGGCAAGACGCGCATCATCGATTTCGCGCTCTCCAACGCCCTCAACTCCGGCATCCGCCGCCTTGGGGTTGCAACCCAATACAAGGCGCATTCGCTGATCCGCCATTTGCAGCGCGGCTGGAACTTCCTGCGGCCCGAACGAAACGAAAGCTTCGACATCCTGCCGGCCAGCCAGCGCGTGTCGGAAACCCAGTGGTATGAAGGCACGGCCGACGCGGTCTACCAGAACATCGACATCATCGAGGCCTATGGCCCCGAATACATGGTCATCCTCGCCGGCGATCACATCTACAAGATGGACTACGAGCTGATGCTGCGCCAGCATGTCGACGCCGGCGCCGATGTCACCGTCGGCTGCCTCGAAGTGCCGCGCATGGAGGCCACGGGCTTCGGCGTCATGCATGTCGATGCCAAGGACAACATCATCGCCTTCGTCGAAAAGCCGGCCGATCCTCCCGGCATTCCAGACAAACCCGAGTTTGCCCTGGCCTCGATGGGCATCTACGTGTTCAAGACCAAGTTCCTGATGGAGCAGCTGCGCCGCGACGCGGCCGAGCCCGGTTCGAGCCGCGACTTCGGCAAGGACATCATCCCCTATATCGTCGAGCACGGTAAGGCGATCGCCCACCGCTTCGCCAAGTCCTGCGTGCGCTCGACCGCGGAAAATGAGGCCTACTGGCGCGATGTCGGCACCGTCGATGCCTATTGGGAAGCCAATATCGACCTGACCGACGTGACGCCCGAACTCGACCTCTACGACCGCGACTGGCCGATCTGGACCTATGCCGAGTTGAAGCCGCCGGCGAAGTTCGTCCATGACGAGGATGGACGGCGCGGTTCGGCCGTGTCCTCGCTGGTGTCGGGCGACTGCATCGTCTCGGGCGCGACGCTCCGCAAAAGCCTGATCTTCACCGGCGCGCGCATCAATTCCTATTCGACGCTGGAAGAGGTCGTCATGCTGCCCGACGTCCATGTCGGCCGGAACGCAACGTTGAAGCGCGTCGTCATCGACCACGGTGTAAGGATACCGGAAGGGCTGGTGGTCGGTGAGGATCCCGTGCTCGACGCCAAGCGCTTCCGCGTTTCGGAAAAGGGCATCTGCCTGATCACGCAGGACATGATCAACAAGTTGTCAACCTGATCGGGTTGATCAACAGGTTGTCAACCTGATCAGGTTGATCAACAAGCTGTCACTTTAGGGTGGTTTGTGCATGTCCTTGCCCAAGAACCGCTGCACGGTTTGGGCTACATGCACCAGGAGCGGTTCGGTAAGCGCATGCAGGTTCTGTCGGTCACGCCCGAGATCTTTCCGCTGATCAAGACCGGTGGGCTTGCCGATGTGACCGGCGCGCTGCCCGTCGCGCTGGCCGCCAAAGGCGTGACCATGCGCACGCTTATTCCCGGCTTTCCCACGGTGATGGACGCCTCCAAGAAAAAAAAGGCTGTCTACAAGTATCCGCTGCTGCAGGGCGGCAAGGCTTCGGTCCATTCTGTCCAGCTTGCCGGGCTCGATCTTTTCGTGCTCGACGCGCCGCATCTGTTCGATCGTCCCGGTGGTCCCTACGGAAATGCCGCGGGTGCCGATTGGCCGGACAATTGGCGCCGTTTCGCAGCGCTCAGCCAGGCCGGCGCCGATATCGCCGGCGGTGCCATCTCCGGTTACATGCCCGATATCGTGCATGCCCATGACTGGCAGTCGGCGATGACGCTGGCCTATATGCGCTATGGCAAGGCGGTGGGCACGCCGTCGATGATGACTGTCCACAATCTCGCCTTCCAGGGGCAGTTCGGCGCCGGCATCTTCGGCGAACTCGGCCTGCCGGCGGCGGCGATGGCGCTTGACGGTGTGGAATATTATGGTGGCGTCGGCTTCCTCAAGGCCGGCCTGCAGGCTGCCTGGGCAATCACCACCGTCAGCCCGACCTATGCGCAGGAAATCCGCTCGCCGGAATTCGGCATGGGTCTCGACGGCCTGATCAACATGCGCTCCAGCGATCTCTATGGCATCGTCAACGGCATCGACACCGCCATCTGGAACCCGGAGACCGACAAGCATCTGGTGTCAAACTATACAGCCGCCTCGCTCAAGGCGCGCGCGCCTAACAGGGCCGCTGTCGAGGACCGTTTCGGGCTCGATCGCGACGGTAGCCCGATCGTCTGCGTCGTCAGCCGCCTGACCTGGCAGAAGGGCATGGATATATTGGCGACGGCGGTCGACGGCATCGTTGCGACGGGCGCGCGGCTGGCCATTCTCGGCTCGGGCGATGCCGGTCTCGAAGGCGCGCTGCTCGCCGCGGCGGCGCGGCATCGCGGCCGCATTGGCGTCGTCGTCGGCTATGACGAAGGCCTGTCGCACGTCATGCAGGGCGGCTGCGACGCCATCGTCATCCCGTCGCGCTTCGAGCCTTGCGGACTGACGCAGCTTTACGGGCTGCGTTACGGCTGCGTGCCGGTGGTCGCCCGCACTGGCGGGCTCGCGGACACCATCATCGACGCCAACGAGGCGGCGATTGCCGCCGGCGTGGCGACCGGGTTCCAGTTCGCTCCCAACGATGGCGGCGCGCTGCTTCACGCCATCCGCCGCCTGGCCGAGGCCCATGCCAGCCCCGCGATCTTCGAGGCCATCCAGCGCCAGGGCATGAAGACCGACCTGTCCTGGGACCGAAGCGCTGACAAGTACGTTGAACTCTATCGCCTGCTGCTTTCGAAAAGGGTTGCTTGAAGCATGATACGCACCGTTCCCACTAAACCCTATTCCGACCAGAAGCCCGGCACGTCGGGGCTGCGCAAGAAGGTGCCTGTGTTCCAGCAGGAGCACTATGCCGAGAACTTCATCCAGTCGATCTTCGACGCGCTGGACGGGTTCAAGGGCAAGACCCTGGTGATCGGCGGCGACGGCCGCTTCTACAATCGCGAGGTCATCCAGAAGGCCATCGCCATGGCCGCCGCCAACGGGTTCGGCAAGGTGATGGTCGGGCAGGGCGGCATCCTGTCGACGCCGGCCGCTTCGCATGTCATCCGCAAATACAAAACGTTCGGCGGCATCATCCTGTCGGCCAGCCACAATCCGGGTGGCCCGCACGAGGATTTCGGCATCAAATACAATGCCGGCAATGGCGGTCCGGCGCCGGAAAAGCTGACCGATGCGATTTTCGCCAGGAGCAAGGCGATTTCCAGCTTCAAGACCGCCGACATCGATCCGATCGACATCGACACGATCGGCACCGTCAAGGCCGCCGGCATGACCGTCGAGATCATCGACCCGGTCGCCGACTATGCCGAGCTGATGGAAAGCCTGTTCGATTTCGACGCGCTGCGCAAACTGTTCAAGTCGGGCTTTCGCATGCGCTTCGACGCCATGCACGCGGTGACCGGTCCCTACGCCAAGGAGATCCTCGAACACCGGCTAGGCGCGCCCGCCGGCACCTGCCGCAACTTCAAGCCGCTGCCGGATTTCGGCGGCCATCATCCGGATCCGAACCTGGTCCATGCCAAACATCTCTATGACGAGATGATGGGACCGGACGCGCCGGATTTCGGTGCCGCCTCCGACGGTGACGGCGACCGCAATTTGATCATCGGGAAGGGTATTTTCGTCACCCCGTCGGATTCTCTCGCCATGCTTGCCGCCAACGCCCGCCTGGCGCCGGGCTACAAGAAAGGCTTGAAAGGCATCGCCCGTTCGATGCCGACCAGCGGGGCCGCCGACCGCGTCGCCGAAAAACTCGGCATCGGCATGTATGAGACGCCGACCGGCTGGAAATTCTTCGGCAATCTGCTCGATGCCGGCATGGCGACGATCTGCGGCGAGGAAAGTGCCGGCACCGGCTCCAACCATGTGCGCGAGAAGGACGGCCTGTGGGCCGTGCTCCTGTGGCTCAACATCCTCGCCGCGCGCGGCGAGAGCTGTAAGCAGATCGCCACCGAGCACTGGGCGACCTACGGCCGAAACTACTATTCGCGCCATGACTACGAGGAAGTCGAGAGCACGCGCGCCAATGCGCTGATCGACGAACTGCGCGCCAAGCTCGGCTCATTGCCGGGCACCAGCGTGCGCGGCCTGAAGATCGCCAAGGCGGACGACTTCGCCTATCACGATCCGGTCGACGGTTCGGTGAGCGAGCATCAAGGCATAAGGGTGCTGTTCGAAGGCGGTTCGCGCGTCGTCTTCCGGCTCTCCGGCACGGGCACCTCAGGGGCCACCTTGCGCGTCTACATCGAGCGCTACGAGCCGGACAAGGCGAGGCACGATCTCGATACGCAGAAGGCGCTCGCCGACCTGATCGCGGCAGCGGATGACATCGCGGGAATCAGGAGCCACACCGGCCGCAACAAGCCGAGCGTGATTACTTGAGCGTGGCGGAGTGCTCCCTTCCTTCTCCCCTTATGGGGTCCGAAGGACGGGGCGAGACCCGTGGCTCGCCCCAGGGCGGTGGATCGGCGCGTAGCGCCGAGATGGTTGAGGGGTGCGTGACAGATCGCCGCCGGTGCCAAGCTGGAACCCCCCTCATCCGTCCTCTTCGGCGACACCTTCTCCCACAAGGGGAGAAGGGGAAACCTGCATGACTTCACTCGGCGCCACCGTCGCCCAGGACGGCATCCGCTTTGCCGCCTGGTCGTCGTCGGCCCGTCGCCTTTGGGTCTCGATCTTCGACGAACAGCGAAACCGCGAACTTGACCGGCTGGAGCTGAAACCGGAAGGAGAGGGGGTGCATGCACTCTTCGTCTCCGGCCTTGCCGAGGGCACCCGCTACGGTTTCCGTGCCGATGGCGACTACGCGCCCGAGCGCGGATTTTGGTTCGACCCCGACAAGCTGCTGACTGATCCCTACGCCATCGAAATCGACCGACCCTATGCCTGTCACTGGCGCCTCGCTGCGCGCCGCAACGAGGGTGCCGACACCGCGCCGCTGATGCCGAAGGCCGTGGCGAAAGCCCTGCACACGGCTGTGCCTGTGCTGCCGCCGCTGTTCCGTCCCGGCGGCCTGATTTACGAAGTGCCGGTGCGCGCCTTCACCAAGCTGCATCCGGATGTGCCGGAAAGCCAGCGCGGCACGATCGCCGCACTTGCTCATCCGGCTGTCATCGAGCACCTGCAAAGGCTCGGCGTCTCCGCCGTCGAACTGATGCCGGTGACCGCGTCGATCGACGAGCGGCATCTGCCGCCGCTCGGGTTGAGCAACGCCTGGGGCTACAATCCTGTCACCTTCATGGCGCTCGACCCGCGCCTGGCGCCTGGCGGCCTGGCCGAATTGCGCGACACCGTTGCCGCGCTGCGTGCAGCCGGCATCGGCACCATTCTCGACCTCGTCTTCAACCATACGGGCGAAAGCGACAGGCTCGGTCCGACATTGTCGCTGCGCGGCCTCGACAATCAGGCCTATTACCTGCACCAGCCGGATGGCAGGCTGGTCAATGACACCGGCACGGGCAACACGGTCGCGTGTGACCACCCGGTGGTGCGGGAAATGGTGCTCGACACGCTTCGCCATTTCGTCCGCCGCGCCGGCGTCGACGGCTTTCGTTTCGACCTGGCGCCAGTGCTGGGGCGCGTCAACGGCGCATTCGAAGCGCAAGCGCCGTTGCTGAAGATGGTGCGGGAGGATGCGCTGTTGGCCGGCCGTGTGTTGATCGCCGAACCCTGGGACATCGGCCCCGACGGCTATCAGCTTGGCAATTTTCCGCCGCCTTTCCTCGAATGGAACGACCGCTATCGCGACGATGTCAGGCACTTCTGGCGCGGCGATGCCGACGGTGTCGGCGTGCTCGCCACACGGCTTGCCGGCTCGTCCGATATTTTCGGCAGGGCTGGGCAGCCGACCAGCCGAAGCGTCAATTTCATCGCTGCGCATGACGGCATGACGCTGGCCGACATCGTCGCCTATGAGGAGAAGCACAACGAGGCCAATGGCGAGCAGAACCGCGATGGCCACAACGAGAACCTGTCCTGGAACAACGGCGCCGAGGGCGAGACGGACGACGCAGCAATCAGGAAGGCGCGCTTCAGCGACCAGTGTGCGCTGCTCGCCACGCTGTTCGCCTCGCGCGGCACCATCATGCTGACATCAGGCGACGAATTCGGCCGCAGCCAGCAAGGCAACAACAACGCTTATGCGCAGGACAACGCCATCACCTGGCTCGACTGGGCAGGCCGCGACCAGGCGCTGGAAGGCTACGCATGTGCGCTGGCCGCGTTGCGCCGCACTGTGCCGGCGCTCTCCAATACGCATTTCCTCACCGGACAGCCGCTGGCGGGTTTGGACACGCCCGACGTCGCCTGGCTCACGGAGACGGGGGCGCCGCTCGGCGAGGCGGAGTGGAACGATCCCGCCCGGCATCGCCTCGTCATGCTGCTCGGCGGCGTGGATGGCCGGCTTGCCGTCATGATCAATGGCGATCGCCGCCAATGCATCTTCACTTTGCCCGCGCGAGACGGATTTCAATGGCATCCCGCCATCGAAGCACAAGCAGTTGATCTTTCTCGCGCGCTGCCGGGCCGCAGCGTGAATTTCATGATCGAGCGCAGGGCAGAATGGCCGACACAGGGAAAGGATCGTGATGGCTGACGATAATGCCGAGCGGCCGGCCGACTGGTGGCGCGGCTGCGTCATTTACCAGGTCTATCCGCGTTCCTTCCAGGACACGACCGGCGACGGCAGCGGCGATCTCCCCGGCATCACATCAAGGCTCGCCCACATCGCCTCGCTCGGTGCGGATGCTGTCTGGCTTTCGCCCTTCTTCAAGTCGCCGATGGCCGATATGGGCTACGACGTGTCGGACTATCGCGACGTCGATCCGATGTTCGGGACGTTGGAGGATTTCGACATTCTGGTTGCCGGAGCACACCGGCTCGGCCTGAAGATCGTCATCGACCAGGTGCTGTCTCATTCCTCCGACAGGCACGAATGGTTCGTCGAAAGCCGCGCCAGCCGCGACAATCCAAAGGCCGACTGGTATGTGTGGGCCGACGCCAGGCCCGATGGCGGCGCGCCCAACAACTGGCTGTCGGTCTTCGGCGGCCCCTCATGGGAGTGGGATGCGACCCGCCGGCAGTACTACCTGCACAATTTCCTCGCTTCGCAGCCGGATCTCAATTTCCACAATCCCGAGGTCCAGGACGCGCTCCTGGATACGGTGCGGTTCTGGTTGGAGCGCGGCGTCGACGGCTTCCGGCTGGACACCGTCAACTACTACGTCCACGACCGCTGGCTGCGCAGCAATCCGCCCTTGGCGTCAAGCGTTGCGGGCACCAATACCGAGACCAACACCTACCTCTACCAGGAGCACCTGTTCGACAAGACGCAGCCCGAAAACCTGGCGTTCCTGCGGCGCTTTCGGGCGCTGCTCGACGAGTACGGGGATCGCGCCGCCGTCGGCGAAATCGGCGATGAGGGGCGCTCCCTGCAGACGCTGGCCACCTACACCTCCGGCGGCGACAAGCTGCAGATGTGCTACACCTTCGATCTGCTCGGCCCGCAATTTTCGGCGGCGCATGTGCGTGGCTGTGTCGAGGCTTTCGAAAATGCTGTCGCCGAGGGCTGGGTCTGCTGGGCGTTTTCCAACCATGACGTCGTGCGCCATGTCAGCCGCTGGACGCGGACGGGCGGCGATCCCGACGTGGTGGCCAAATTCTCGATCATGTTGCTCTCGTGCCTGCGTGGCTCGATCTCACTCTACCAAGGCGAGGAGCTCGGTTTGCAGGAGGCGGAACTTGCCTATGAGGACCTGCGCGATCCTGTCGGCATCCGCTTCTGGCCCGGTGTGAAGGGAAGGGATGGTTGCCGCACACCCATGGTCTGGGAGTCCGGCGCCGACAATGCGGGCTTCTCCACCGGTAAACCCTGGCTGCCGGTGCCGGAAAGCCATCGCGCTCGCGCGGTCGATGTACAGAGCGGCGATGAGCAATCGGTACTTTCCGCCTACCGTTCGGCGTTCGCCTTGCGCAAGCGGCATCCAGCGCTGGTCGGCGGTTCGATCCGCTTTCTCGACGCCGAAGGCGACGTGCTGGCCTTTGTCCGCGAGCGTGGCGATGAGAGGCTGCTTTGTGCCTTCAATTTCGCCGGGGAACCGGCCAATTGGCCGCTGCCGCAAGACTTAGCAGTGGTTGCGAAACTTGGCGGCGATGCCTCGCTCGCCAGAGAAGCTGTGCTTTTGCTGCCGGCACTCGGATGCTTTCTTGGACAGCTTGCCTGATTCAGCACGGTGCCGGCCACCTTACTGGACAAGCACGGCACGTCCGCACGTTGCGCCGGTGACCCGGACGTCGGCTTCACCGAGGTTGCCGAGCCCGGGGACATTGGCCATGGCGGTGGCGATCTGGCCGACTGTAGCCTTCGAGGCCAGAACGTCCGAATAGGTCACGCCCGTCAGAGGTTCTGAACCATGCCGCCGAGCATGCCAAAGTTCGCATGCAAAAAGCGAAAACTCTAGGCGCACCTGGAAGTGCGTATGATTGAAAAGCTGCGCTAATTTAGCCGCGGCTTCTTTGATTCCTGGCTATTGACTTAGGGTCAATCAGTACTCGGTTGAAAAGAGCTTGCCGCCTGTCTAGTCTCCTGCCACCAGCCGACGGAGGGAACCGGCGGCGCGCTCAAAGGGGCCAGACATCGGTCCCGGGGCGTCAACACGCAAAGGCGCGCCGTTGGCAGCGCCGACAGGGAGAAACTTCATGCTGAAAAACATGCTGAAGGCGACGGCATTCGCCACGACCATGGCGCTGGCCGCCGGAACATTCTACACGCCGGCCTTTGCCGAGGTCGTCTACAACAGGGGCACTGCTGCCGAATCCGAGTCGGTTGATCCGCACAAGACCTCGACGGTCTATGAAGCCAACGTCTTGCGCGACCTGTTCCAAGGGCTGGTGATGCAGGACGAGAAGGCCAACGTCATCCCCGGCGCCGCCGAGAGCTGGACGGTGTCGGATGACGGCACCGTCTACACCTTCAAACTCAGGAAGGACGGCCAGTGGTCCGACGGCAGCCCGGTGACGGCCGAAGACTTCGTCTTCGCTTTCCGTCGCCTCGAAGACCCGGCCACGGCCGCCGAATATGCCTCGATGCTCTATCCCGTCAAGAACGCCGAGGAAGTCAACACCAAGAAGGGCAAGCCCGAGGACATGGGCGTCAAGGCGATCGACGCGACCACCCTTGAAGTGACGCTGAAGGCGCCGACGCCCTATTTCCTCGAAATGCTGACCCACCAGGCGACCTATCCGGTCAACAAGGCGTCCATGGACAAGCTCGGCGCCGACTGGATCAAGCCGGGCAATCTCGTTTCCAACGGCCCCTATACGCTGGCCGAGTGGGTTCCCAACGATCACATGAAACTGGTCAAGAATCCGAAATTCTGGGATGCCGGAAGCGTCAAGATCGACGTCGTCAACTACATCCCGACAGAGGATCGCTCCTCGGCGATGAAGCGCTTCGAGGCCGGTGAACTCGACAGCTACGACGATCTCCCGACCGAGCAGCTAGCCGACCTCAAGGCCAAGTTCGGTGACCAGATCAAGGTGGGGCCGTATCTCGGCACCTATTACTACGCGATCAAGACCGACAAGAAGCCTTGGGACAATGTCGAGCTGCGCAATGCCATCTCGATGGCCATCGACCGTGATTTCATCGCCGAGAAGGTCTGGCAGAACTCAATGCTGCCGGGCTATTCGATGGTCCCTCCGGGCATCGAGGGCTACACGCCGGCAATGGCCAAATATGCCGACATGTCGCAGATCGACCGTGAGGACGCAGCCAAGAAAATCCTCGAGAAGCTCGGCTACACGCCGGAGCATCCGCTGAAGATGGAGATCCGCTACAACACGTCGGAGAACCACAAGAATACCGCGGTCGCCATCCAGGAACAGCTGAAGCCGCTCGGCGTCGACGTCACGCTGCTCAACACCGACACCAAGACCCACTACTCCTTCCTCGAGCAGAGGGGCGACTATGACGTGGCGCGCGCCGCCTGGATTGCCGACTACAAGGATCCGGAAACCTTCCTGGGCATCTCGCGCAAGGCCAGCGGCAACAACTATTCGGTCTATGACAGCCCGCAATACGAGGCGGCCATGGACAAGGCGGCCGCCGCCGGCGGCAAGCCGGAAGAGCGCATGAAGGAACTCGCCGCCGCCGAACGTATCCTCGTCGACGACGTCGGCCAGATTCCGCTTCTCTACTATAGCTACCACGATATCGTTTCCCCGAAGCTGCATGGCTTCGTCGACAACGTCATGGACGTGCACCCGTCCCGCTTCATCTCCAAGGACTGAAAACCTTGATCGAACCGCCGCCCGTTCAGGACGGCGGTTCGATCTGTCGTCGCATGGGGTCCGAAAGTCGAAATCGATTTTCGCAGGCCGCGGTGCGAAGATGAGAGGTGCCAGAGCGCTGCGGGCGTCCGGTTGGATGCCCGTCACCCTGGCCGAAGCAGGGCACCGCCGATGCTACGCTACATTTTCAGGCGGCTTCTGACCGCCATTCCAACGCTATTCGTCATCGTGACCCTGGCGTTCTTCCTGATGCGCGTCGCACCGGGCGGCCCGTTCAACCAGGAGCGGGGCCTGAGTCCCGAGATCAGGGCCAATCTTGAAGCCCAGTTCGGGCTCGCCGACCCGCTCTGGCTGCAATTTGTCCACTATCTCGGCAATCTCCTGCGCGGCAATTTCGGCCCGAGCTACAATATGCCGGACTTTACCGTCACCGAGCTTTTCGCCAAGGGCCTGCCTATCTCCATTCAGCTCGGCGCCTCCGCGCTGATCCTGGCGCTGCTGCTCGGCAGCGTGCTCGGCACCATTGCGGCGCTCAACCAGAACAAACTTGGCGACTACACGGTGATTGCGCTGGCAACCGCGGGCAGCACTATCCCGACCTTCGTCATCGCGCCGATTATTCAGCTCGTGTTCGGATTGACCTGGAAGCTGTTGCCGATCGGCGGCTGGGGCGATGGCGCGCTCATCAACAAGATCGGTCCCGTGCTGACGCTTGCCCTGCCGCAGATCGCCATCATCGCCCGCCTGATGCGCGGCTCGATGATCGAATCGCTGCGCTCGCATCACATCCGCACGGCGCGCGCGCTCGGCCTGTCCGACTGGTCGGTGGTGGTCAAGCACGCGCTGCGTGGCGCCGTCCTGCCGATCGTCTCCTTCACCGGTCCGGCTGCCGCCGCACTGCTCACCGGCTCGATCATCGTCGAGACGATCTTCTCCATTCCCGGCGTCGGGCGCTACTTCGTCGATGCCGCGCTCAACCGCGACTACACGCTGGTGATGGGGACAGTGGTGGTCATCGCCATCTTCACCATCGTCTTCAACCTGATCGTCGACGTCATGTATGCCGTGGTCGATCCGAGGGTGCGCTATGACTGATATCGCGATCGCCGCACCGGTCGTCGGCCGTTCGCTGTGGGGCGACGCCTGGGCGCGCCTCAAGGCCAACCGCGCCGCCATGTTCAGCCTCTATTACCTGATCCTGATCGCTGTGATCAGCGTGTTCGGACCCTGGTTCGTGCCGCACCAATACACCACCATCTATGGTGATTATGTGCGTACGCCGCCGAGCCTGTCGGCTTATCCGAAGGCGGACATGATCGAGACCGCGCTCGATGAGGCGATCAGGCGCATGCGTGTCGACATTAAGGACTGGCGCCAGGACGGCAATCGCGTCTTCGTGACCGTCACCTCCAGCAAGGCGATCGATGACCGCAACATCCGCTATCTCGACCGGTCCGACGCCTTCGACGACACCAGGATCGAAAGCAA
This sequence comes from Mesorhizobium sp. ESP-6-2, assembly GCF_020164675.1. Taxonomy (NCBI): domain Bacteria; kingdom Pseudomonadati; phylum Pseudomonadota; class Alphaproteobacteria; order Hyphomicrobiales; family Phyllobacteriaceae; genus Mesorhizobium; species Mesorhizobium sp. ESP-6-2. Next base: position 92,985 of record NZ_JAIUGT010000004.1, on the reverse strand, counting down.
GTCGCCCGATGGCCTCGAAGCGACGATGAGCGCCTCGGTCAAGCAGCAGTATTTTCTTTTCGGCACCGACAACACCGGCCGCGATCTGTTGTCGCGGACGCTGATGGCCGGGCGCGTTTCGCTGGCCATCGGTCTGCTCGCCGGCGTCGTGGCCGTGGCCATCGGCGTGCTCTACGGCGCCACTGCCGGCTTTGCCGGAGGCAGGGTAGACGAGGTGATGATGCGCATCGTCGACGTGCTTTATTCGCTGCCCTTCATCTTCTTCGTCATCATGCTGGTGGTGTTCTTCGGTCGCAACTTCGTGCTGATGTTCCTGGCGGTCGGCGCCGTGCTGTGGCTCGACATGGCCCGCATCGTGCGTGGCCAGGCGCTGTCCATCCGCCGCCAGGAATATGTCCAGGCGGCCGAGGCCATGGGCGTCGGCCAGCGCGGCATCCTTTTGCGCCACGTCATTCCCAACCTGCTCGGGCCGGTGGTGATCTACATGACGCTGCTGGTGCCGCAGGTCATTATCCTGGAGAGTTTTCTGTCGTTCCTCGGGCTCGGCATCCAGGAGCCGATGACCAGCTGGGGCGTGCTGATCTCGGTCGGCGCCAAGAACATCGGCACCGCCAACTGGCTGCTTCTGTTCCCTGCCTTCTTCCTGGTCTCCACCTTGTTCGCCCTGAACTTCGTCGGCGACGGCCTGCGCGATGCGCTCGACCCCAAGGACCGCTAAGATGGACACAGCAGAGACCATTCTCAGCGTAAAAGATCTTCGGGTGCGCTTCCGCACCCTCGACGGCGCGGTCGAGGCGGTGAAAGGCATCAACATCCACGTCAAGGCGGGCGAAACCGTCGCCGTGGTCGGCGAATCCGGCTCCGGCAAAAGCCAGACAATGATGGCGGCGATGAGCCTGCTGGCCTCCAATGGAGAAGCCACTGGCAGCGTCGATTATCGCGGCCGCAATCTTCTGACGCTAAGCAAATCCGAGCTGAACAGGGTCCGTGGCCGCAAGATCAGCATGATCTTCCAGGAGCCGATGACCTCGCTCGATCCGCTCTATTCGATCGGCAACCAGCTGATCGAACCGATTCGCCAGCACCGGGGCTTGAATGCGGCGCAAGCGCGCGAGGAGGCGCTCAAGCTGCTCAGGTTGGTGCATATTCCGGATCCCGAACGGCGCATGAAATCCTATCCGCACGAAATGTCGGGGGGCCAGCGCCAGCGCGTCATGATCGCCATGGCGTTGGCAAACGATCCCGACATCCTGATTGCCGACGAACCGACGACGGCGCTCGACGTCACCATCCAGGCGCAGATCCTCATGCTTCTGGCTGAGCTGCAGCGCAAGCTCGGCATGGCGATCGTCTTCATCACCCACGATCTCGGCATCGTGCGGCGCTTTGCCGACCGGGTCTACGTCATGCGATCCGGCGAGGTGGTGGAGGAGGGGGACGCGCAAGCGATCTTCGCCAGTCCCCAGCATGCCTACACCAAGATGCTGCTGGCGGCCGAGCCGACCGGAACGAAGGCGCCGCCGCCGGCCAACGCGCCGGTCCTGCTCGAAGGCAGAAACGTCGAGGTCACCTTCCGTATCGGCGGCGGCTTTCTGGCCGGCGAGCCGCTGATGCTGCGCGCCGTCGACCGCATCTCGATCAGGCTGAGGCGCAATCAAACGATCGGCATCGTTGGTGAATCAGGCTCGGGAAAGTCGACGCTTGGCCGCGCTTTGCTGCGGCTGCTGCCGAGCGACGGCATCATCCGCTTCGGCGACCGCGATATCTCGACCGCCGACCGCCAGGCGATGCGGCCGCTGCGGCGTCAGTTGCAGCTGGTCTTCCAGGATCCGTTCGGTTCGCTGTCGCCGCGCATGACCATCGGCCAGGTCATCACCGAAGGGTTGCTGGTGCATGAACCGAACCTCTCGGGCAAGCAGCGCGACCAGCGCGCCGTCGAGGCGCTGCGCGAAGTCGGCCTCGATCCCACCTCGCGCAATCGCTATCCGCACGAATTCTCAGGCGGCCAGCGCCAGCGCATCGCAATCGCCCGCGCCATGATCCTCAAGCCCAAGCTGGTGGTGCTGGACGAGCCGACCTCGGCGCTCGACCGTTCGGTGCAGAAGCAGATCGTGGAGTTGCTGCGCAAGCTGCAGGCCGACCATGAGCTGTCTTACCTCTTCATCAGTCACGATCTCGCCGTGGTGCGCGCCATGGCCGACTACATCATCGTCATGAAGCAGGGCAAGATCGTCGAGGAAGGGCCGACGGAAGACATTTTCAGCAATCCGCAGGCCAGCTACACGCAGACGCTGATGAGCGCCGCAATCGATGTCACGCGGTTTCGTTTGAGTGCGTGAGGCGAGCCCGGCAGCGGCGCCTTAGCTCAATTCGCCAGCCCTGGGCATTTGCGCGCCCTGGCGGCGGCCATGGCCGCTTGCTGCTGCTTTAGCCGGTCGATCCTGGCTGTTTCGCGATTGGCGACCGCGGCCTTGACGCTTGAGCCGCCCAGCAGCCATCTGGGAACACTGGTGCTGGCGACCTTGCCGCGCGTGATGGCTGTCTGCGAGATGCCTTTGGCGGTTTCGCCTATGGCGCTGTTCAGTTCGGCGCATGTCATCTTGTCGTAATTCGCCGGGTCGATCGATCCGCTGGTCGAAGCGCAGCCTCCGACAAGGGCGAGAAGGAGCACGGGGAGGAACGGCCTGCTGGGGGTCGACTGCAATTTCATGTCCACGACCTTACTCCAGCGTAAGCGACCATGGCCACCCTCCGATATGCCCGCATCCGTACGTACGCCGAAACGAACCGGGGTCATTCACATTCACGACGGTCACGAGTTCGGCGTCGGCGGAACCCTTGAAAGAGAGCCTGCGAGCCCCATCTGCGTTGACAAATATTCCTGGCTGGTTGATGGCTGAGGCGGATATCCTATATCAGCGGACAGAACGAGCTTGTCATTGCGCGGCTATTGCCTAGATCGATCGTTTGTCGAAAATTTTGGATTCTTTTTGGCTGAAATGGAATAGTCATTCCATGAAAAGTTGGATCAAGAATTCAAAAGAGCCGGCAAAGGCGCTGCCGAAGGCTGACAACGTACAATCAATACTCATAAATCAGACGAAGTTTATCGGGGATGTTGTTCTAACTTCGGTTCTGGTCAGGCATCTGCGGGCAGAGTTTCCGAACGCGACGATCACCATGCTATGCCAGGCGGCGCTGGCGAAATTCGTTCTGGAGCAAGGCATCGCCGACAGCGTGGTTTCGCTCGATCGCGGCAAAATGCGCGGCTCCCCTTTCGAGCGCATGTCCGGAATGTCCAGGCTCCTGCACGATCTGAGGAAGTCGGATTATGATCTTATCATCGATCTGTCCGACTCCAAGACATCACGGCTTGTCATGCGCTTCGTCAAGGCGCCTTTTCGCGTAGGCTATGTTCCATCGGAGCAGCCCCTGAAATTCTGGGAGCGTCAAAGCGCCAACATCTTTGCCGCCACATACGGCCATGGCGGTGAGCATTATCTGCATCGGTACCTGTCGCCGCTGTTTGCCCTTGGCATTCCTGTGATCGATCCTATCCCGTCCCTGAAGCCAACCGAATCCGGTTCGCGTCAGGCAAAACAGCTGCTTGCCCGACACGAACTGGAAAGGAAGTCGTTTGTCGCCGTCCATGCCGGCGCCAGTTTCCCAGGCCGTTGCTGGCAGCCGGACCGTTTCGCTTCGGTCCTGGGAGAGATTTACCGGCGAAAGGGTCTGCGGGCGGTCATCGTTGGCGGCCCCGACGAGGCAGGTATCGCAGGCAAGGTGTTGGATGCGGCAACATCGCCGATCGTGAATCTCGTTGGCCAGGCACCCCTGACAACCCTTTTGCCCCTGCTGGGCGAGGCCCTGATCTTCCTTGGCAACGAGAGCGGACCCATGCACCTGGCCGCGGCGATGAAAACGCCCGTCGTTGGCCTGTTCGGTCTGACCCAACCTGACATCTGGGGGCCTCTCGGCGTTCCTAACCGTACGCTGCAGCCTCCGATGCCATGCAAGTGCATAGCGCCGGGCCTCTGCAAGGTGGGCAATGCAGGGGGCGTTTATTGCGTTCAACGGCTTGATGCCGCCGACGTCACAAAAGCGGCAATCGAACTCATAGAACGCGTCAGCTAAAGCAATTCCAGGAAAACTGCGCAGCGGTTTTCCGTTCGGAATTGCGTAAAGCGATGAATTGGAGCAGGCGACGATCAAACATCGAGCCGCTGCAGCGGGAACAACAAACACGCCTGGCGCTTTGTTTTTCTGGTCGGAGTGGCAGGATTTGAACCTGCGACCCCCTCGTCCCGAACGAGGTGCGCTACCAGGCTGCGCTACACTCCGTGACCAGACCGCGGGCTTATAGCCGCCGCATCTGGTTCCTGCAAGCGTCAATGGCAGCACTTCTGTCGCATTTCGCCAGCTTTCTTCGCGAGCCTGTTTCAGCGCCTCGAATAAACCTCAAGCCCGAGATCGAGGCGCGCGTCGGCCGGCTGTTCCGCTGGCACATCGATCCGGCACCGCTGGGTCTCTGGATCGACCGCATCGACGAGCGCGGCCGCTCGCTGGCATCGGACGTGCCGGCCAGCATTTTTTATCATCTCGTCTGCGCGCTGACACAGTATCTGGATGGAACCGTGGAGAAGAGCGGCTGAGGCGAGCTAACGGTGATGCCGGCGCTGCCAATCTCCCGCACTAGCAAGAGAGCTTGGCAGTCACGTCGGCTTTCGCCAATTCAATAAGGCGCCGCCACATCTCCGGTCTCGACATAAACCGCCTTCAGCTGCGAATAGAGCGCCAGCGCGGCCAGCGAATTCTCTCGCCCGATGCCTGACTGCTTGAAGCCGCCGAAGGGGATTTCGACCGGCGTCAGGTTGTAGGCGTTGATCCAGCACGTGCCGGCCTGCAACTCGGCGATGACACGGTGCGCGCGCGGCAGGTCGCGCGTGAACACGCCGGCCGCGAGGCCGAACTCGGTGTCGTTGGCGCGCTCGACTACCTCGTCCTCGCCGTCGAATTTCAGCACGCTCATGACAGGCCCGAAGATTTCCTCGCGCGCGATGCGCATGCCGTCGGTCACGCCGGTGAACACCGTCGGCTCGACGAAGAAGCCGCCTTCGAAACCTTGGAGCGAGGGCACGTTGCCGCCGCAGGCGAGCGTGGCGCCTTCTTGCTTGCCCGCCGCTATGTAGGAGACGACCTTCTCCTGCTGTGTCTTGCTGACCAGCGGCCCCATCTGGGTTTCGCCATCGAGCGGATCGCCGATGCGGATCTTCTTGGTTCGCTCGACGAGCCGGTCGACGAAGCGGTCATGGATGCCCTTCTGGACGAAGACGCGCGTGCCGTTGGAGCAGATCTGCCCTGTCGAATAGAAATTGCCGAGCATGGCGCCGCCGATGGCATTCTCGAGATCGGCGTCGTCGAAGACGATCAGCGGCGACTTGCCGCCGAGTTCCATCGTCGCGTGCTTCATCTTCGAGCCGGCGAGCGACAGCACCTTGCGGCCGGTCGGCACCGAACCGGTCACCGACACCTTGGCTACGACGTCGTGGCCGACCAGGCTGGCGCCGACATCGCCATAGCCTTGCACGACGTTGAACAGCCCGTCGGGCAGGCCTGCCTCGCTGTAGATCTCGGCCAGTGCCAATGCAGACAATGGCGTGGTTTCCGATGGTTTGAACACCATCGCGTTGCCCATGGCGAGCGCCGGCGCGGATTTCCAGCCGGCGATCTGGATCGGGTAGTTCCAGGCGCCTATGCCGACGCAAACGCCGAGCGCCTCACGCCGCGTGTAGGCAAAAGGTCCGCCCAGATCGACAGCCTCGCCATTGTAGGCGGCAACCGCGCCTCCGAAATATTCCAGGCAATCCGCGGCCGATGGGGCATCCGCCACCAGCGTCTCCTGGATCGCCTTGCCGGTGTCGAGCGTCTCGAGGCGGGCAAGATCGGCATTGCGGGCGCGCAAGATGTCGGCGGCGCGGCGCAGGACGCGGCCGCGCTCCACCGGCTTCAGCCGCGCCCAAGCCGGTTGTGCGGCACGCGCGGCCTCGATGGCGAGTTCCAGCACGTTCGGCGTCGCCGAGCGTAAAAGGGCGATGGTCTCGCCGGTTGCCGGATAGACGACCGGCAGTGGCGCGCCTTGCTCGTCCTCTATGTAGCGTCCGTTGACATAGTGCGATGCCGTTGGCTGGGCGCGCATGGGCTTCTCCAAATCGTCTTTCGCGGCATGCCGATCCTGCGGTTGCACGATCATGCTCTATCTGTCGGACGCCTGCCAGCGGGGGTTGATCCATGGTTCCTGGTTGGAAGGCGCCAGCGGCGTGCGGCCAAGGATATGGTCGGACGCCTTCTCGCCAGTCATGATCGACGGCGCGTTGAGATTGCCGTTGGTGACGCGCGGGAAGATCGAGGAATCGGCCACGCGTAGGCCCTCGACGCCGATCACGCGGCATTCCGGATCGACGACGCTCGTGACGTCGTCGGTGCGGCCCATCCGGCAGGTGCCGCAGGGATGATAGGCGCTTTCGGCGTGATCCCTGATGAAGATGTCGAGATCGTCGTCCGACTGCACGTGGCTGCCGGGGGAAATTTCCTGGCCACGGAAGCCGTCGAAGGCCTTCTGGCCGAAAATCTCGCGCGTCAGCCTGATGCAGTGGCGAAACTCGCTCCAGTCGTCGGGATGCGACATGTAGTTGAAGTGGATCACCGGTTTCGAATTCGGATCCGGCGAGCGCAGCGTCACCGAGCCGCGCGACTTCGATCGCATCGGCCCGACATGCGCCTGAAAACCATGCGACTTCGCCGCCGCCTTGCCGTCATAGCGCACAGCCGCCGGGATGAAGTGGTACTGGATATCAGGATAGTCGACGCCGGCGCGCGAGCGCACGAAAGCCGCCGCCTCGAAATGATTGGTGGCGCCAAGGCCGGTCTTGAAGAACAGCCACTGCGCCCCGATCATCGCCTTCGAGAACGGGTTGAGCACCGAATTCAACGTGATCGGCTTTGTCGATTCCTGCTGGATATAAAGTTCCAGATGGTCCTGCAGGTTGCGGCCTACGCCGGGTCTATCGGCCACCACCGCGATGCCGTTTTCCCTGAGATGCTCTGCAGGCCCGATGCCCGACAGCATCAGGATTTTCGGCGAATTGATCGACGATGCCGCGACGATCACCTCACGTCGCGCCTTAACGACTTGAATCTGTTTGCGAGCTTCGATTTCGACCCCGATGGCGCGTTGATTCTCGATGATCACCCGCCGCGCAAAGCCCTTGACCAGGCTTACGTTTTTGCGCCTGAGCGCCGGCCTCAGATAGGCTGATGCCGCCGACCAGCGGCGGCCGCCGAAAATGGTCTGCTCCATCGGGCCGAACCCCTCTTGCCTGGAGCCGTTATAGTCGTCGGTCAGTTCGAAGCCGGCTTGGCGGCCCGCTTCGACGAAGGCGCCATAGAGCGGATTTTTCCGCGTGCCGCGCCGCACGTGCAGCGGCCCGCCATGGCCCCGCCAGCCGTCCTCGCCGCCGTCCGCATCTTCCATGCGCTTGAAATAGGGAAGCACGTCGGCAAAACCCCAGCCGGCGGCTCCCTGTTCGGCCCAGTGGTCGAAGTCGCGGGCGTGGCCGCGCACATAGACCATGCCGTTGATCGAGGACGAGCCTCCAATCACCTTGCCGCGCGGCGTCGCCAGCACGCGGCCGCCGAGATGCGGCTCCGGTTCGCTGGCGAAGCCCCAGTCGTAGAGGCTCATATTGAGCGGGATCGACAGCGCCGATGGCATCTGGATCAGCGGCCCGACATCGGAGCCGCCGAATTCGATAACGATGACCGAGTGCTTGCCATCCTCCGACAGGCGATAGGCCATGGCCGAGCCGGCGGAGCCGGAGCCGATGATGACGAAATCCGCTTCAAGCATTGTTCATATGCGCCCATCGTTCATATGTGTGATGAAATCGGCGAGCGAGACATTGCCGCCGGTAGCCACCACAAGGACGGTCTTGCCGGCCACATCCACCTTGCCGCCGAGCAGTGCCGCCAGCGAGGCAGCTCCGGACGGCTCAAGCACCAGCTTCATCCGCTCGAAGGCGATTTTCATTGCCCGCCGCACCAAGGCGTCGTCGACGGTGATGCCGCGAACGCCGGCGGTTCTGACCGCCGCGAACGGCGCGTCGCCGGGCCGCCGCGACATCAGCCCGTCACAGATCGAGTTCGGGGCGAGCGGCATGGTCTCGATGCTGCCATGCGCCAACGAGGCGCCCATGCCGTTGAAACCTTCGGGCTCGACGCCGATGATTTCTGTGGCGGGCGACAGGTAGTGGAAAGCGAGCGAAACGCCGCCGATCAGGCCGCCGCCGCCGACCGAGCAGAACAGCACGTCCGCCTTCGCGCCCTTGGCAGAAAGCTGCTCCAGCGCCTCCAGCCCGGCACCTGCCTGGCCGGCCACGATTTCCGGATCGTCGAAGGGATGCAGCAATGTCAGCCCTTCGGTCTCGGCGATCTCGCGCGCCTTGGCGGCGGCGACTTCCTCACGCGCGCGCTCGCCGTGATCGGTAAGCACCACGCGCGCGCCGTAGCCTGCTGTGGCGTCGCGCTTGGCGGCCGGCGCGTCGATCGGCATGACGATGGTGACGGGAATGCCGAGCGCCTGGCCCGCAGCCGCCAGTCCTTGCGCGAAATTGCCGGAAGAATAAGCGACGACGCCCTTCTTGGCTTCGTCGGGCGACAGCCGCTTCAGCCGCCAATAGGCGCCACGCACCTTGAACGATCCCGCCCATTGCAGCGATTCCGCCTTGACGAAGACGCGAGCGGCGCCGGTTTCCCTGGCGAGCGCCGCCGATTCCAGCAGCGGCGTGATCTGCGTCGCCTTGGCGGTGACCGCATAGGCTTGCTTCAGGTGGTCGAGTGAGGGAACAAGCGTAGTCATCATTCGCCTCGCGGATACCGTTTGCTCTCCTCGAGATTGTCGAGGTTCATGTGGTTGCGCATGTAGCGCTCGGACGCTTTCTGCAGCGGTTGGAAATCCCAGGGGTAGTAGGCGCCGTTGCGCAATGCCCGATAGACGACCCAGCGGCGCGCCTGGCTTTCGCGCACCGCAGCGTCGAAAGCGGCCATGTCCCAGCGCGCCCGCACCTTGTCCATGAACGCCGCGACCAGCGGTTCGTTGGCCGGATCGGCAGCGAGGTTTTCCCGCTCCAGCGGATCGGATTGGAGATCGAACAGTTGCGGCGCATCGAGCTCGCAATGGACGAACTTGTATCGGCCCTCGCGGATAGCCACCAGAGGCGCGTATGAACCCTCAGCCGCATATTCCATCAGCACAGGCGCGCTGCGCCGCTCACCGTCGATCAGAGGCAGCAGCGACTGGCCATCGGTCCATGGCGCGACGGCATCGATGTCGATGCCGGCGAGGTCGCAAAGCGTCGGAGTCACGTCGAGATTGGAAACCGGCGCTTCGATCAGCCCGGCCGCAACGCCCCTGCCGGCAACCATCAGCGGCACCCGCGCCGAGCCCTCGAAGAAGCTCATCTTGAACCATAGGCCGCGCTCGCCGAGCATGTCGCCATGGTCGGAGCAGAACAGGATGGTGGTGTCGTCGAGCATGCGCGTCCGCTTGAGCACGTCCAGGAGCTCGCCGAGCTTGTCGTCGACATAGGAAATATTGGCGAAATAGCCGCGCCGCGAACGGCGCACCTGCTCAGGGGTGATCTGGAACGACGGATAATCGCTGGCGACATACAGCCGCTGCGAATGCCTGTCCTGTGCGTCATACGCGATAAAGCCGGTTTCCGGGTCGAGCGCCTGGCAATTTTCGTAGAGATCCCAGTACTGCTTGCGCGCGACGTAGGGGTCGTGCGGATGCGACAGCGAAACGGTCAGGCACCATGGCCGGCGCTCCTCATCGTCCTGTTCGCGTGAAAGCTGGTAGAGCTTCTGCGTGGCGAGGAACACGACCTCGTCGTCATATTCCATCTGGTTGGTGGTTTCCGCGATGCCGGCCCCGGTCACCGAACCCAGATTGTGATACCACCAGTCGATGCGCTCGCCGGGCTTGCGGTAGTCCGGCGTCCAACCGAAATCGGCCGGGTAGATGTCCGTGGTCAGCCGTTCCTCGAAGCCGTGCAATTGGTCCGGCCCGACGAAATGCATCTTGCCCGACAGGCAAGTATGGTAGCCGGCGGCGCGCAGATGATGAGCGAAGGTCGGGATCGACGAGGCGAACTCGGCGGCGTTGTCATAGACTCCGGTGCGCGATGGCAACTGGCCGCTCATGAACGAGGCACGGGCGGGCGCACAGAGCGGCGAGCCGGTGTAATTGTTGCGGAAGCGCGCCGAGCGGGCGGCCAATGCCTTCAGATGCGGCGCGTGCAGGAAGTCAGCCGGCCCGTCGGGAAAGAAAGTTCCGTTGAGCTGATCGACCATGACGACCAGGAAATTTGGTTGCTTGCGTGTCACTGCGTCTGCCGTCCGCTGAGTTTCGTTTCGAGATAGTCTTCGACCAATGCGATCGCGGTCGCGGCATCGGGCACGCCGTCCTTGAGCGCCCGCCTGATGTAGAGCCCGTCGATCATTGCCGCCGTCGCTTCGGCGACGCGATCGGCCTCGGATCGGGACAGGATGCCGGCCAGCCCGCTCATCAGGTTCGAATGCAGCCGCCGCGCATAAATCCTGAGCAGCCGGCGCAGCGCCGCCGATTTTTGTGCCTCGACATAGAAGGCGAGCCAGGCGGCGATCGTTTCGGCCCGGAACTGGATGTCGGAGAAATTGACGGCCACCACAGCCGAGACCCGTTCGCGGGGGGAACCAGCGGATTGGAGCGCGCGCCGCATGTCCGTGTTCAGTTCGGCCAGGATGTGGCGCATCGTCGCGAACAGCAGTTCATCCTTGGCGCCAAAATAGTGATGGGCAAGCGCCGATGACACGCCGGCGCGCCCGGCGATCTCCGACATCGTCACGTCAAGCGAGCCGCGCTCGCCGATCGCCGAGATCGTTGCGTCGATGAGCGCCTTGCGGCGCAGTGGCTCCATTCCGACTTTCGGCATGCCGTTCCCGATGTTTGCCGAAGATTATTTTTTATTGACGGATCAATCAACAAAAATCCAACCTGAACAACAATCGATTGTCCGCTCTGGCTCATACCCGGGACTGGAAAACGGTTCACCATTGAACAATATTGAGTGCTCATGCCGCGACACGACGTGTTAGGCTCCGCGGCAAACGGAGGTTGTCATGACCGCATGCATCGTCGGCTGGGCGCATTCGCGCTTCGGCAAGCTCGAAGGCGAAACGCTAGAGAGCCTGATCGTCAAAGTGGCAACGGAGGCGCTTGACCATGCCGGCATTGGTCCGGACGATGTCGACGAGATCGTGCTCGGGCATTTCAACGCCGGCTTTTCCGCGCAGGATTTCACCGCCAGCCTTGTCCTTCAGGCCGACGACCGGCTGCGCTTCAAGCCGGCGACGCGCGTCGAGAACGCCTGTGCCACCGGTTCGGCCGCGGTCAGGCAAGGCATCCGCGCCATCGATGCCAATGCCGCCCGCATCGTGCTGGTGGTCGGCGCCGAGCAGATGACGACGACGCCCGGTCCCGAGATCGGCAAGAACCTGCTCAAGGCCTCGTATCTCCCCGAAGACGGCGAGACGCCGGCAGGCTTTGCCGGCGTCTTCGGGAAGATCGCGCAGGCCTATTTCCAGCGCTATGGCGACCAGTCCGACGCGCTTGCCATGATCGCCGCCAAGAACCACAAGAACGGCGTCGACAACCCCTATGCACAGATGCGCAAGGATTTCGGTTACGAGTTCTGCCGCCAGGAGAGCGAGAAGAACCCTTTCGTAGCCGGTCCCTTGAAGCGCACCGACTGCTCGCTGGTTTCCGACGGTGCCGCCGCTCTCGTCCTCACCGACACAGCGACGGCACTGAAGATGCGCCGCGCCGTCACCTTCCGCGCCAATGAGCACGTGCAGGATTTCCTGCCGATGTCGAAGCGCGACATCCTGACTTTCGAAGGCTGCGAGCAGGCCTGGAGCCGCGCGCTGAAGAAGGCCGGCGTGACGCTTGACGACCTCTCCTTCGTCGAGACGCATGACTGCTTCACCATCGCTGAACTGATCGAATATGAGGCGATGGGCCTGGCGAAGCCCGGCGAGGGCGCCAAACTGGCGCTGGACGGCACGACCGCAAAGGACGGACGGCTGCCGGTCAACCCGTCCGGCGGCCTGAAGGCGAAGGGTCATCCGATCGGCGCCACCGGGGTGTCGATGCATGTGCTGAGCGCCATGCAGCTTGTCGGCGAGGCCGGCGGCATCCAGGTGCCGGGCGCCAAACTCGGCGGCATCTTCAATATGGGCGGTGCGGCGGTCGCCAATTACGTTTCCATTCTCGACCGGATTCGGTAAAAGCGACCCGCATCCGCGGGGGCAACATGACAAATCCGGTTCTGATCGAAGTTCTGCGTGGCGCCATCGTCGAGAGCGCCCACCGAGGCGCGGTCGCGGTTTTCGGCGCCGATGGCAAGCCGGTTCTGGAGATCGGCGACACATCGCGGCCGGTGTTTCCGCGCTCCGCGGTCAAGGCGATCCAGGCGCTTCCGCTGGTCGAGACGGGGGCTGCCGATGCCTATGGCTTCGGCAACCGCGAACTGGCGCTGGCCTGTGCCTCCCATTCGGGCGAACCGGCCCATGTCGAACTGGCCAGGTCGATGCTCGCCAGGGCCGGGCTGGACGGGTCGGCGCTTGAATGCGGCACGCACTGGCCCTCAAACCATGATGCGGAGATAGCACTTGCGCGTGCCGGCGGCTCGCCCAACGCGCTGCACAACAACTGCTCCGGCAAGCATTCGGGCTTCCTCTGCACCTGCGTCCACGCGGGCATCGCGCATCGCGGCTATGTCAGGGCGGATCACGCCTTGCAGGAAATGGTGCGCGACGCCATGCAAGCGGTAACGGGAGCCCGCCACGGCGCCGACGAGCGCGCGACCGACGGCTGTTCGATCCCGACCTACGCGGTGCCGCTCAGGAGTTTCGCGCTGGGCTTTGCCCGGATGGCGACCGGGACGGGTTTTGCACCGGTGCGAGCCAAAGCTGCAAACCGTCTGCTGGCCGCCTGCATGGCAGAGCCGTTCTTTGTTGCCGGAACGGACCGCGAAGACGTCGCGTTGATGGAAGCCGCCCCCGGGCGGATTTTTGCGAAAGGCGGCGCTGAAGGCGTTCATTGTGCGGCACTTCCCGAGCTTGGCCTCGGCATCGCGCTCAAATGCGACGATGGTGCCGGCCGGGCTGCCGAATCCATGGTTGCCGCGGTTCTCGCCAGGCTGCTGCGCGCTGACGAGGTTTTGGCGGCGAAGCTGCTCGAAATGGCAAACGCACCCATCGAAAGCCGGATCGGCGCCAAGGTCGGAGCGCTCAGGCCAACGGCGGCACTGGCCTGATCCGGACGCTCTCAACTGACGTGATTGCGCTCGACGGTCAGATGCGGAAAGCCGCTATCGGCTGACGCGGCGAGATCGCCCGTGGCCGGATCGGCCCAGCGCTGCCCGACAATCGCGCCATTGCGTGCCCCGTCGATGACATTGTCGGAGATGATGGCGGTTCCGGCACCGTCGACCACGCTGACCACGATGCCGGTGCCCGCCTTGCGGATGATGTTGCCGGTGGCCACGACATTGCGCAGATACGGTCCCCAGCCGATCTGCATGCCGTAGAGCGGCGCGTTCTCGACGACATTGTTGGACATGGTGGTGTCGGCCTCGACGCCGATGCCGACGCCGAAACCGGGCGGATCGGCGGGGTAGGGGCCAGATGTCGACAGGTTGCGCACGATATTGCCGGAGCAAACGCCCATGCGTCCGCCTTCGTTGAAATTGACGATCGAGATGCCGTTGGCGGCACCATCGACGATGTTGTTGCTGATGACGGCGCCTTCGAACGAGAATTCGGAATAGACCGCCGTTTCGCCAGAGCGCATGCAGGTGTTGCCCGATACTTGCAGATTGCTGGCGCTGTTGGCGCGAATGGCCGAGAATGCGCAGTCCGAAACGATATTGCCGGAGATGATCACGTTGGCGGCGCGGAAGGCATTGATGCCGTTGCCGTTCTGGCCTGTGCCGCCGCCGCGCGCCGCGATGCGTTCGACCCGGTTGCCGGTGACGATGGTGCCGTCCTCCGCCGCCTGCCAGCGGTGCACGAGGATGCCACCATTGGCGCAGTCGGAGACGGTGTTGCCTGTGATCGCCAGCCCTGCGGCCTCGACCGAATAGATGCCGGCGTCCGCCGCTCCGGATATTTCCGTGCGCTCGACCCGGCCCGCCGCGTGCTCGAGCGCCAGTCCGTTCTTGCCGCTGCCGGTTATCTGGCAATTGTCGACGATGAGATGCGCCACGCGGCGCAGATCGAGCAGTCCTTGCGCGTAGTCGCCCATCGAGCGGTTTGAGCCGTCGAGGGCTATGCCGCTGAGCTCGATGTGATCGGCTTGTTCGGCCATGAACAGGTGGCCGTCGCCACCATAGACGATGCGTGTTGCGCCAGGCACCCCGGTAAGGCGCACCCGGCCGGGCAGCGTCAGGTTGGACACGACATAGGTGCCGGGCTGCAGGAACACCGGCATGTCGCGATCGCCGGCCTCGCGCAGCAGCTTGGCGAAAGCCTTGCTCTGATCGTCAAAGGTGCCGGGTCGCACGCCAAGCTCGGTGGCGTTGATCGATCCGCGCATTGAGGCTTTCTCGATGCCGGGCAAGCTCGCGGCCGCTGCCTTGCCCAGCGAAAGCCCGAACACGGCAAAACCGGCTGTCCGGACAAGCAGCTTGCGTCTGTTCAACATCGGCACAGGTCCTGGCATTTTGCCCATCCCGTGGCAGGATTCGTGCCAGCCGGGCACCTGCGTCCCCGGCTAGGGGCAATGACTTGTGAAGTCGTGAGGGCAGGCATAAGTTCAAGGAATGAGCAGAGCCTTTACCCGCGAGGAAGACAGCGAAAACGCCATCGCAGGCGTCGGCGAACGGCCGATCAGCCACCACCGCAACCTGGTGACGGAGCGTGGCCTGGCAATGATCGACGAGAATCTGGCCGATTTGCGCGACATATTGGCCAAAGCCGAGCGTCGGGGAGACCGCGAGCGTATCGCGCTGGTATCTCGCGACCTGCGCTACTGGACCGCGCGGCGCGAAAGTGCCGAGCTTTCGGTGCCCGAGCCCGGGAGCGACGTCATTCGCTTCGGCATGGGCGCCACGCTCGAAGCGGAGGACGGCAAGAAGGTGCACTGGAAGATCGTCGGCGAGGACGAGGCCGACCCGTCGAAAGGCAGCATTTCCCATGTGTCGCCAATGGCGATTGCTTTGTTTGGCAAGAAGGTCGGCGATGTCGCCACCGTCAACGGCAAGGAATGGGAAATCGTCAAGCTGAACGCGGGCGGCTGAACCCCAACGTCAGTCCTCAGTCTTCACGATATGGTCGCGAAAGAATGCGGCGGCACCCGCTTCATCGATCTCGCCGGCGGCGATAGCCATCACGAATTCATAAAGCGTGCCGTTGTCCGCCGTCAGGACGTGACCGTTGATGATCAGGAAGGCGCCGGCGGCGACAATCGCCGTGCGTTTGTTGCCGTCGACAAAGGCATGATTTCTGGCAATGCCAAAGACATAGGCTGCTGCAAGATCTTCAATCGACGGAGTGCCGTAATTAGCCTTGTTCTGGGCCTGGGCCAGCGCCGATTCGAGTGCATTTTCATTCCGCAAACCTTGTGCGCCGCCATGCCGGCGCAATTGCCCGGCATGCATCGCTTCGACCGCGCGGCGCGACAGGAACTCCCAGTTCATTCGGCGAGCTTCTGAAGCGCGACCTTGTACTTGTCCATGACCTTGCGAGCAGCTTCCATCTGCCGCTCGAAACTATCGTCGACCGGTTTGAGGACGATGTCCTTGTCCGTTTCGAGAACCTGAAGCTGATCACCGGCTTTGAGATTCAGGCGGTCGAGTAGCTCCTTGGGCAGGATCACCCCTTCGGAATTACCGATCTTGCGAATGGTGGTGTTCATGCTGGATTGCTCCTGTTGCAACGTCAATTATAACTCGACCGCCGCGCCGTTGCAACAGATATTATAACTTACGAATGGGAGTCGGCCCGGACACGCTCATTGCCGATAATTCACGATACCAGCAGCCTGTCGATCAGCCGCTCCGCTGCTTCCGGGATCACGGTACCGGGCGGGAAGATTTCCACTGCACCCGCTTGCAGCACGGCATCATAGTCCTGCGGAGGGATCACGCCGCCGGCAACGATCAGCATGTCGCTGTGGCCGAGCCTCTTCAGCGCATCGCTGAGTTCGGGGATGAGCGTGAGATGTCCCGCCGCCAGCGATGACGCGCCGACAATGTGCACATCCTGCTCGTGGGCGAGCTTCGCGATCTCCTCCGGTGTCTGGAACATGGCGCCGACGGTGACATCGAAGCCCAGGTCGGCAAAGGCTGTGGCAATCACCTTCTGGCCGCGGTCATGTCCGTCCTGTCCCATTTTGGCGACCAGGATGCGGGGCTTGCCGCCGGTCTTCTTTTCGAACGCGCCGATCTTCTGCTGCAGCCGGTCGACGGCCGGATTGTCGCCGAGCGCCTGGCGATAGACGCCGGAAATCGTCTGCACCGAAGCGACGTGGCGGCCAAAGACCTTTTCCAGCGCCAGCGAAATCTCCCCGACCGTCGCGTTGGCGCGCGCGGCATGGATGGCGAATTCGAGCAGGTTGTCGCCGCTCTCGGCCGCGCGGGAGAGCGCTGCGAGCGCATTCTCGAGCACTGCGACGTCGCGCGTGCCCTTCAGCCGCTGCAGCTTCGATAGCTGCCGGGCTCTTACCTCGGCATTGTCGATCTTCAAGACGTCGACTTCGATATCCGTACCAGGCTGGTGCGCGTTGACGCCGACCAGCATCTGCTCGCCTGAATCGATGCGCGCCTGGGTGCGGGCGGCGGCCTCTTCGATGCGCAGCTTGGGAATGCCCTTCTCGGTCGCCGCGGCCATGCCGCCGAGCGCCTCGACCTCCTCGATATGGGCAAGCGCACGCGCCGCCAGATCATGCGTCAGCCTCTCGAGATAAGCCGAACCGCCCCACGGATCGATGATGCGCGTGGTGCCGGATTCCTTTTGCAGGATCAGCTGCGTGTTGCGGGCGATACGCGCCGAATGATCGGTCGGCAGCGCCATGGCCTCGTCGAAGGAATTGGTGTGCAGCGATTGTGTATGGCCCTGTGTGGCGGCCATCGCCTCGATCATCGTACGAATGATGTTGTTGTAGGGATCCTGCGCCGTCAGCGACCAGCCAGAGGTCTGGCAGTGGGTGCGCAAGGACAGCGAACGCTCGTCCTTCGGCGCAAAATTCTTCATCATCAGGCTCGACCACAGAAGCCGCGCCGCCCTGAGCTTGGCGACTTCCATGAAGAAGTTCATGCCAACAGCCCAGAAGAAGGACAGGCGCGGGGCGAAGCGGTCGATGTCGAGCCCGGCGGCGACGCCGGCGCGGGCATATTCGATTCCGTCGGCAATCGTATAGGCGAGCTCCAGGTCCGCCGTCGCGCCGGCCTCCTGCATATGGTAGCCGGAGATCGAGATCGAGTTGAATTTCGGCATATGCCTGGATGTGTAGGAGAAGATGTCCGACACGATCCGCATCGAGGGCTTCGGCGGATAGATATAGGTGTTGCGGACCATGAACTCCTTCAGAATGTCGTTCTGAATGGTGCCAGTGAGGTCCTTCTGCGCAACGCCCTGTTCCTCGGCCGCCACAATGTAGAGCGCCATGACCGGCAGCACCGCGCCGTTCATGGTCATCGACACCGTCATCTCGCCGAGCGGAATGCCGTCGAAGAGCTGGCGCATGTCGAGGATGGAATCGATGGCCACGCCCGCCATTCCGACATCGCCGGCCACCCGCGGATGATCGCTGTCATAGCCGCGGTGCGTGGCGAGATCGAAGGCGACCGACAGGCCTTTCTGGCCGGCGGCAAGATTGCGCCTGTAGAAGGCGTTGGATTCTTCCGCGGTCGAGAAACCGGCATACTGCCGGATCGTCCACGGCTGCTGGACATACATGGTCGGATAGGGTCCGCGCACGAAGGGCGGCATGCCCGGATAGGTGTCGAGATGGGGCAGCCCCTTGAGGTCGCCCTGATTGTACAGATGTTTGACGGCAAGGCCTTCCGGCGTCATCCGCTGGCCCTTGATCTCGACACGCGCCCGCCGCGGCGGCGCCCAGCCGACCTGGCTGAAATCCGGAATCAAGAAGCGGCTCCGATCGCTTGATCGATGCGGACCGGAAACAGCGGCTCGCACATGACGATGCCTTCCGTGAAGGCAGGTCGCCGCTCCGCGGCCAGCGTCTCGACAGCGCGCTCGGTTTTCTGCGGATAGAGCGTGGCGCCGACGATGGCGCGCTCGCGGGATCGGAAGGCGGCAGCACGCTGGGCGGCGGCGGTGCGAACGCGTTCCTGTATGCGTCCGTCCTGAAGGCTGGACAGCACGCCGCCCTCGGCCTCGATCGCCTGCAACTCGGCCCAGGCCGCTTCGCAGAGGCCAGCGGTGAGCGCTTCGACGCCACCGGAGCCGCAGGCAGGATCGGCGACCTGATCGATGTGGCTTTCATTGGCCATGATCAACTGCGCGTTACGGGCCACGCGGCGTGCGAAAGGCGCCGGCAGGCCATGCGCGACGGTGTGCGGCAGGATGGCGATCGAATCGGCTCCGCCCGCCGCCGCGGCGAAGCAGGCGATTGTCGTGCGCAGGATGTTGGTCTCCGGATCCAATGCCGTCATCATCCGAAACGACGTCTCGGCGTGAATATTGGCCGTCGAAGTCGGGATCGAGCAGGCCTCTTGGACGCGAGCCCACAGCTTGCGCAAGGCCCTGACCTTGGCAATCGACAGGAACTGATCCTGGTCGGCGCTCAGCGCAAACCCGATATGGGGCGCTGCGTAGACGAGCGGTTGCCGCGCTTTCTCGAACATCCTGAGATACGAGACGGCCGAAGCGAGCATGATGCCAAGCTCCTGCGCCTCCGTGGCGCCGGCATTGTGGAACACCCGCCCGTCCGCCTCGAGCAGCACGCCGGGTACGCCCATCGAAAAGAAATGCGCCAGCGATTGCGGCATGGATTCCTGCAGCGCCTCGATCGACATGCGCAACCGGCCGGTTCCGGCCAGGATAGCCGCAGGATCGATGCCGAAGGAGAGGTTGAGCTTTGCCGGGTCGGAGCGGCGCTTGCCAAGGAACGCCACCAGCCAGTCGGCCATGGGGCGGCTCCACGGATGGGCGTCGATGCGGATCTGGACGCGGTTTAACGGTATGCCGTCCAGAACCGTCTCCAGCGCCTGCGCCGTTCTCGGCAGGCCGTAGCCGAACGCGTTCGGGGCGCCTTCGAAGACGAGCGACAATCCCGTCGCACCCTGCGCGACGTCCTCCAGCGCCTGGGCTTTGGCGCGACCTATGTCGGGATCGTCGATGCGCTGGCTGACGATCCACGGCGATCCCGGGTTGGCGCGCACGATCGGCTCGGCCGCCGCCGCGCGCTCATAAAGCGGTTCCACGCGGATGCCGTCATCAGTGTGCGAGACCAGTTTTTCCTCGAAAGATGCGCCGGCGAGCGCCCTTTCAGCCAAGGCCAGCCATCGCTGCCGGTCGGCATTCGGAACTTCGTTATCCCTGGTCAAGGCTCCGGCGCTCATCCACTGTCCTCGTCACTATGCGGCCGCATCAGCCTGGAGCACTTCAGTCTACGGGTCCCGGTGCGATACCGCAATGCAATGCGCTTCCAAGACTCGAATTCGATCCCTCGAGCGTACACCAGCCTTCGAGCACGAAGCATGAACGATTGCCAAACATGGGCAAAATCCGCAAGCTCCAAAAAAGGCCATTTTCGCTGATCGCCATTGTCGCTGTGCAAGGGCCCCACTATACCTTCGGGCAAGGGGCTGGTTTTATACACGGCAGTTTGCGGAGACCGGACATATGGCTGACGACACCATTTTCATCGGCGCCAGCCGCAAGCCCGACGACAGCTATCAGCGTCCCGAAAACCTGCTTTTGCAATATGGCAACCGTCACGGCCTGGTGACCGGTGCCACCGGCACCGGCAAGACGGTCACCTTGCAAATATTGGCCGAGGGATTCTCCAATGCCGGTGTGCCGGTGTTCTGCGCCGACATCAAGGGCGATCTCTCCGGTATAGCCATGATGGGCACGGCGCAGGATTTCCTGGTCAAGCGCGCCGAGCAGGTCAAGCTCGACCCCTATGACTTCCAGGAATTCCCCGTCATCTTCTGGGATCTGTTCGGCGAACAGGGCCACCCCATCCGCGCCGCCATCTCCGAGATGGGCCCGCTGCTCTTGTCGCGGTTAATGAATCTGTCCGAAGCCCAGGAAGGCATCATGAACATCGCCTTCCGCATCGCCGATGAGGAAGGCCTGCTGCTGCTCGACCTCA
The DNA here is from genome assembly GCF_020164675.1 of Mesorhizobium sp. ESP-6-2. Taxonomy (NCBI): domain Bacteria; kingdom Pseudomonadati; phylum Pseudomonadota; class Alphaproteobacteria; order Hyphomicrobiales; family Phyllobacteriaceae; genus Mesorhizobium; species Mesorhizobium sp. ESP-6-2. The sequence continues at coordinate 72,542 of NZ_JAIUGT010000004.1, read as the reverse complement.
AGGACCTGCAGGCGCTGCTCGCCAATATCGCCGGGCGCGCCGAAGAGATCAGCGCCCGCTACGGCAATGTGACGAAACCCTCGGTCGGCGCCATCCAGCGCACGCTGCTGGTGCTGGAACAGCAGGGGGCGGCGAATTTCTTCGGCGAGCCGGCATTGCGCATCGCCGACATCATGCGCACCACCCGCGACGGCCGCGGCGCCATCAGCGTGCTGGCCGCCGACAAGCTGATGATGAATCCGCGACTCTACGCGACGTTCCTGCTTTGGCTGATGTCGGAACTGTTCGAGGAACTGCCCGAAGTGGGCGACCCCGACCAGCCGAAGCTGGTCTTCTTCTTCGACGAGGCACATCTGCTTTTCGACGACGCGCCGAAGGTGCTGATCGACCGCGTCGAGCAGGTGGTGCGCCTGATCCGCTCGAAGGGTGTGGGCGTCTATTTCGTCACGCAGAACCCTTTGGATATTCCTGAGAAGGTCCTGGCCCAGCTCGGCAACCGCGTCCAGCATGCGCTGCGTGCCTACACGCCGCGCGAGCAGCAGGCGGTAAGGACCGCGGCCGAGACGTTCCGGCCAAATCCGGATTTCGATTGCGCGACCGTGATCACGCAACTGGGCACCGGCGAAGCGCTGGTTTCAATGCTGGAAGCCAAGGGCATCCCGTCCATGGTCCAGCGCACGCTGATCCGTCCGCCATCGTCACGACTCGGGCCCATAACCCCAGCCGAGCGGCAGAAGCTGATCCAGGAAAGCCCGGTGATCGGCCAGTACGATGAGCGTGTCGATCGCGAATCGGCTTTCGAGATGCTGCAGAAGAAGGCCAAGGACGCGGCGGATGCCGAGGCACAACAGGCCGACGCAGGCCGTTCACGCTGGACCATTCCGGGCTTCGGCAATGATGCCCCGCCGCAGCAGCCCGGCGGCAGACGCTCGCCTCAACCGCGCCCATCCAACCGCCAGACGGTGGCGGAAGCCGCGATCAAGTCGGTAGTGCGCTCCGTCGGCTCGTCGGTCGGCCGCGCCATCGTGCGCGGGATACTCGGAAGTCTGTCGAGAGGCAGATAGGGAGCGCGATCGCGCAACGGTCACGCAGGGACAGGTTGATGTGGAGGGTGAAGGCGGTGAGTCGCCGCATTCACCCTCGCTCCGATCAGAAAATCGCGTCGGTCACCGCTTTCACCGGGCCAAGCAGCACCGATCCGTCCGGCACGCCGGCATCGATCGGGATGGCTTTGTGGTTCGCGGTCGCCACCATGGGCTGGCTGGCGTCGCTGGTCACGATGACCGGGGTCTTCGAAGGCACGCGGTCATAGAGGTCTATAATGTCCTGGTTCATCAGGCGCACGCAGCCCGACGACACCGACTTGCCGATCGAACGCCATTCCGGCGAGCCGTGCAGCCGGTAGAGCGTGTCGACGTTGCCCTGGAAGAGATAGAGCGCACGTGCACCGAGCGGGTTTTTCAGCCCGCCCGGCATGCCGCCATTGTCAGCGCTGTATTGCCTCAGTTCCGGCTGCCGGGCGATCATCTCGTCCGGCGGCGTCCATTTCGGCCACTTCTGCTTCCACTGGACGACGGCATCGCCAGACCATTCGAAGCCGGCGCGGCCGAGGCCGACGCCGTAACGGATCGCCTGACCGCCCGGACGAACCAGATAGAGGAAGTGGCCGGTCGTATCGACGACGATGGTTCCCGGCTTCTGGCCGGTCGGGTCGGGCACGATCTGGCGCAGGAATTGCGGATCGATCCTGTCGACGGGAATGGCCGGCACTTCGAAACCGCCATCGCTGACGGCGGCGTACATCGTCACGTAGTCGGCGAGCGGCGGCTCGACATAGGCCGGTGGTGGTGGCTCGACTGGCCCGGATCCGGTGGTGGCGCATGCGGAAACCGCGATCGAGGCGGCGCCCAAGGCTGCGGCGTTGAGAAAGCCGCGACGGCTCAGGCGATAGGATTCGATTTCGGCTGGGAACATGGTTGCCTTCTTTAAGTCTGAAATCGCAACAAAGCATGAATATACCGACCGTTGCGAGGGTGCCTGATCAACACTTGGGCGTGATAGGCGGTTCCGAATCTGGCCTCAAGGTGGACAAACAAAGGCGAAGCTGTGACCGCGTCGCCACTGTGGCGCTACGGTCACAGGGGTGTGCGGCTAGAGCGAAAACAAGGATTACTTTTGGGCCGCATGCGTTAGCCACCTGTGACAAGGGCATCGAGCGACGGCAGGATCAGGGCCGGTGGAAAATCCCGATACTCCTCCGGCTGGTTGGAGCGGTTGATCCACACGGTGCGGAAGCCGAACTTGGTCGCGCCGGCAATGTCCCAGCGGTTGGACGACTGGAAGGAGACTGCACCCGGATAAAGGCGCCAGCCCGTGGTGACCATGTCGTAGACCGACGGATCGGTCTTGAAGCGCCGTACCGCATCGACGGAATAGATATCGTCCAGCACCTGATCGAGCGCCGCGGATTTAACGGCTGCCTCCAGCATTTCCGGCGAACCGTTGGACAGGATTGCCAGCTTGGCGCCGGACGCCTTCAGCGCCTTCAGTACGGCGGGCACTTCCGCATAGCAGTCCAGCCGCCAATAGGCATCCAGCAATGCCGCCTTGAGGCCGGGATCGGCAGAGGGCACCTTGTGCAACGCGAAATCAAGTGCCTGCTCGGTGAGTTGCCAAAAATCGGCATAGGCGCCCATCAGCGTGCGCACCCAGGAATATTCGAGTTGCTTGGCGCGCCAGATCTCGGACAGCAACTGGCCGTCCGGTCCGATGGCGTCGGCGTGGCGGCGCACGGCGGCATGAACATCGAACAGTGTGCCGTAGGCGTCGAAAACATAGGCGGCGTATTGCATGGCAACAGTTTTGAGGCGAGGCGGGGCAAGGTGCAAGTCTTGATTGCAGCGCGCCGTTCGTGGCCTCAACAAAACTCCCCGATGCTGGTTGACGACGCCGGCCAAAGCGTCATCCAATGCTGCAACACGAGATTGATCGGAACGGGACAAAGCAATGACACTGGCGGCTGCAGCACTTTCCGCGACATGGACTTTCGTCGACGGCGACTGGTACGAGGGCAATGTCGCCGTTCTGGGCCCGCGCAGCCACGCAATGTGGCTCGGCACCAGCGTGTTCGATGGCGCCCGCTGGTTCGAGGGTGTCGCTCCCGATCTCGACCTTCATGCCGCGCGCGTGAATGCCTCGGCGATCGCGCTCGGTCTCAAGCCTTCGATGACGGCCGAGAAGATCGTCGGGCTGACCTGGGACGGATTGAAGAAATTCGATGGCAAGACGGCTGTCTATATCAGGCCGATGTATTGGGCCGAGCACGGCGGCTATATGGGCGTGCCGGCCGATCCCGCCTCGACCCGTTTCTGCCTGTGCCTCTACGAATCGCCCATGATCTCGCCGACCGGCTTTTCCGTGACGGTTTCGCCGTTCCGGCGCCCGACTATCGAAACCATGCCGACCAACGCCAAGGCCGGCTGCCTCTATCCCAACAATGGCCGTGCCATCCTCGAAGCCAAGATGCGCGGCTTCGACAACGCCCTGGTGCTCGACATGCTGGGCAACGTCGCCGAGACCGGAACCTCGAACATCTTCCTGGTCAAGGACGGCCACGTCCTGACGCCGGCGCCCAACGGCACCTTCCTGTCCGGCATCACCCGCTCGCGCACGATGACGTTGCTTGGCGAGTACGGGTTCAAGACCACCGAAAAGGCGCTTTCGGTGCGTGAATTCCTCGAAGCGGATGAAATTTTTTCGACCGGCAACCATTCCAAGGTCATTCCGATCACGCGCATCGAGGACCGCAGCCTGCAGCCCGGGCCGGTGGCCAAGAAGGCACGGGAGCTCTATTGGGATTGGGCGCATTCGACGTCGGCGGGCTGATCCGTCCAGGCTTTTCGTCGCAATGCGCCCGGTTTCGGGAAACTGTGTGACAGTTCTCCGGAACCCGCTTAGAAAGAGCACCCGGCGCTTCACTTTTCGGAGTTGTCCGAACCCAATCCAGACCTATCTTAGTCCGGTATCGACACCGGATTTTCCTTGAGGGAGTACCTTCCATGGCTTTTGAATTGCCCGCTCTGCCTTACGACTATGAGGCCTTGCAGCCCTACATGTCGAAAGAGACGCTGGAATATCACCACGACAAGCACCACAAGGCCTATGTCGACAACGGCAACAAGCTTGCCGCGGAAGCCGGCCTTGGCGATCTGTCGGTAGAAGAGGTGGTCAAGCAGTCGTTCGGCAAGAATGCCGGCCTCTTCAACAATGCCGCCCAGCACTACAATCACATCCATTTCTGGAAGTGGATGAAAAAGGGCGGCGGCGGCAACAAGCTGCCGGGTGCGTTGCAGAAGGCTTTCGACAGCGATCTGGGTGGCTACGACAAGTTCAAGGCCGACTTCATCGCCGCCGGCACGACCCAGTTCGGTTCCGGCTGGGCCTGGGTTTCGGTCAAGGATGGCAAGCTGGCGATCTCGAAGACGCCGAACGGCGAGAATCCCCTCGTCCATGGCGCGGCGCCGATCCTCGGCGTCGATGTCTGGGAGCACTCCTATTACATCGACTATCGCAACGCCCGGCCGAAATATCTCGAGGCCTTCGTCGACAGCCTGATCAACTGGGATCATGTTCTCGAACTCTACGAAAAAGCGAAAGCCTGATCGAGATTCAGAAAGCCCCGGCACCCGGGGCTTTTCTTTTTCTGTGCCGAGATCCCACAGCAAGGTCTGCAAAATCGTCGAGGGAAGGGAATATTCCTCCCGCCACGTCCGTTAACGTCCTGTCCCGAAATGCCTTCATCATGGAGCCAATTGAATGAGAAAGCTTGTCGTCGCCATCTCTATGCTCGCGTTCGCCGGTTCGGCGGCCTTTGCCGACCCGATCCTCGACCGCCAAGCCCTGATGAAGGAACGCGGGAAGATCGTCGGCGGCCTGTCGAAAGTGGTCAAGGGTGAGGAGCCCTTTGATGCCTCCGCCGTACTGACTGCGCTGCAGGCGCTCCAGGCGAACGCGGAAAAATTCGACGCCGACGTCCTGTTCCCGGCGGGCAGCGACACGGGCGACACCACGGCGGCGCCGAAGATCTGGCAAGACATGGCCGGCTTCAAGGCGACGGAAGACAAGTATCTTGCCGACGTCAAGGCCGCGGTCGCCGCGGCCCCGGCCGACGTGGAGTCCCTGAAGACGCAAATCGGCGTCATCGGCTCCGACTGCGGCACCTGCCACAAGGGCTACAGGGTCAAGAAAGGCTGATCGCCGGCCATGGCATGGCTGAGGAAGTTTGTCGGCGCCGCACTCGTGCTCGGCGGCGCCGGCGCGGTTGCTGCGTGGACGCTTTCGGCGCCGGTGAAGCTCGATGCGGAAACCCTGGCCAAGCTCGCGCCTGGTGACGCGGTCAGAGGCAAGCGCATTTTTTATGCCGGCGGCTGCACCTCCTGCCATGCAAAACCCGGTTCGAAAGGCGACGAGCGGCTCGAACTTGTCGGCGGCCTTGAACTCAAGACCCCGTTTGGCACGTTTGTGCCGCCCAACATTTCGCAAGACCCGAAGGACGGCATCGGCGCGTGGTCGGCCGAGGATCTCGCCAATGCCATGCTGAAGGGCGTCTCGCCGTCGGGCGAGCATTTCTATCCGGCATTTCCCTATGCGTCCTACGCGCGGATGAAGCCTGCCGACATTGCCGATCTCTATGCCTTCCTGAAGACGCTGCCGGCGGTTGCTGGCCGAGCGCCGGCCAATTCATTGAGTTTCCCGTTCAACATCCGTCGCGGCATCGGCTTGTGGAAACGGCTCTATCTCAGCGAGCAGCCTGTTGTGTCCCTGCCCGAAGGCGCGCCTGGTCCTGTGATTGCCGGTCGCTACCTGGTCGAGGGACCGGGTCATTGCGGCGAATGTCACACACCGCGTGATCTTGCAGGGGGGACAAAGAAGAGCGAGTGGCTGGCTGGAGCCACTGCCGCCGAAGGCAGCGGCATCATCCCCAACATCACCTCCGGGGAGGGCGGCATCGGCGACTGGTCGCAGGCCGACATCGCCAACTATCTCGAAACCGGCTTCACGCCCGATTTCGATTCCGTTGGCGGGGCCATGGTCGACGTGCAGAGGAACATGGCCGAACTGGCGCCCGAGGACCGCGCGGCGATCGCGGCCTATCTCAAGGCGATTCCGCCGCATCCGAATGGCTATCCGGCGCGCAAAAAACCGGCGAGCTGACTACGGGTGGCGATCGCCCAGGAAGTCGAAGCCCGCCTCGAAGAAATGATTGTAGTTGCAGGTCAGTTCCTCGCCGGCCGCGATGTCGCGTAACGCAAAGCTTTCCTCGGGCGAGGATACGTCGCAATTCGGCTCGTCGGCGTGGTTCATGTAGCGTGCATCGTCGGCCTCGAAGACGATGTAGTTCGGATCTCGCCTGTCCGGATAGGCATAGCGGTCGAGATAACTCTTCACCGGTCCTGTCTGGCTCTCATAGGTCCCGACCTCGATGAGCCGGTCGAATCTCGGATCCAGCTTCCAGATCATCGTGCCGCGGGAAATGGGATTTTTGGCAAAGACACCAATGCCTTGGATGGGGGATTTGTCGAGATAGACGTCGACGAGCAGCATGGCAGGCCCTTGTGCGATTGTGGGCTGTGATGGCCCGGGACAAAACCCGCCCTGGGTAGCGCGCGGGCATCGCAATTGCGAGCGAAAACCAGCAACATGGAATTCAAAAACCAATGATTGCCCGGTTCGCCGAGAAGGTCGCGCCGGTCACCGTTTCGCATCAGCGCTGCTGAAGCGCCAGCCGCACGCCCAGGCCGCAGTAGATGCCGCCGACAATCTTGCCCTGCCATTTCAGCACCGTGGGATTTCGACGCAGGAAAGTGCCAAGCCCGCCTGCGCTCACCGCGAAAACCACTGTGCTGAAGAGGCCCAGCAGAACAAAGATGATCCCCAATACCGCCAGCTGGAGCATGACCGATCCGTTTTCGGGCCGCACGAACTGTGGCAGGAACGCGAGGAAGAAAAGCGCCGTCTTGGGGTTGAGCATCTCAGTCAGTATGGCTTGCCGAAACGCCTTGCCCGCTGAGATTGGGAGCCTGCCGGCGGCGAAATCGGCCGGCGTCTTTTCCATGATCGCGCGAATGCCGAGATAAACGAGATATGCCGCACCGAGATATTTTACGGCGCTGAACAACACCGCCGATGCGGCGATGACCGCCGAGATGCCGACCATGGCCGTGAAGGTGTGAAACACGTCGCCGGCCGCGATCCCTGCGCCGGTTGCGATGCCGGCTTTGGTTCCCGAACTCGTTGCCCGCGCGACCGTCAGCAGCGTGGCGGGGCCGGGAATAAACACAAAACCGAGGACCACCGCGACATAGGTGGTCAATGTGGCCAGGTCGATCATTGCTCGCATCCTCCTCGGCGTTCGTCGCCGATCAAGTCACGCCAGGGGCCGAAGGTAATGACCGCTTCAGCCCTGCGGCCCTGTTGCCTTGCCTGTCACTTTCAAGGCGAATGAATATGTGTAGGCGATCTCCTCCAGCCGGGAAAACCGGCCGGAGGCGCCGGCATGGCCCGATTCCATGTTGATCTTGAACAGGACCGGATTGTCGCCCGTCTTGCGCTCGCGCAGCCGCGCCACCCATTTGGCCGGTTCCCAATAGGTGACGCGCGGATCGGTGAGACCGGCTAGCGCCAGGATCGGTGAATAGCCGAGCGCGGCGACATTGTCATAGGGCGAATAGGCGGCGATCGTCCGGTAGTCGTCCGCCGACGCGATCGGATTGCCCCATTCAGGCCACTCTGGCGGGGTCAGCGGCAGGCTGGCGTCGAGCATGGTGGTGAGCACGTCGACGAAAGGCACCTCGGCAACGATGCCGCCGAAACAGTCCGGGGCCATGTTGGCGACCGCGCCCATCAGCATGCCGCCGGCGGATCCACCTTGCGCGACGATGCGGTCATGCACAGTGTAGCGTTCGGCGACCAGATGGCGTGCACATGCGATGAAATCGGTGAAAGTGTTCATCTTGTGCGCCCGCTTGCCGTCATCGTACCAGCCATAGCCCTTGTCCTTGCCGCCGCGGACGTGGGCGATTGCAAAGACAAAGCCGCGGTCGACCAGCGAGAACCAGTTGGTGTTGAAGGCCGCCGGCACGGTGATGCCATAGGAACCGTAGCCGTAAAGCAGGCAAGGCGCGGAGCCGTCCAGCGGGGTATCGCGGTGGTACAAGAGCGAGACCGGCACCAATTCGCCATCGGCCGCGGGCGCCATCAGCCGACGCGTGACATAGTGCTCGGGGTCGTGGCCTGACGGCACCTCCTGGGTCTTGAGCAACACGCGCTCGCGGGTGCGCATGTTGTAGTCGAAGACCTGCGCCGGCGTCGTCATCGATGAATAGGTGAAGCGCATGATCTCGGTGTCGTATTCCAGGGATCCCGACAGGCCGAGCGAAAACGCCTCCTCGTCGAAGGAGATCAGGTGTTCGTCGCCGGTTGCCCGGTCGCGCACGACGATGCGCGGCAGGCCCTCCTTGCGCTCCAGCCTGACCATATGGTTCTTGAAGCCGATCACCGACAGGATCAGCCGGCCGGCCTCGTGCGGGACCAGTTCCTGCCAGTTGGCGCGGATCGGATCGCTCGCCGGCGCCGTCATGATCTTGAAGTCCTTGGCCCCATCGGCGTTGGTCAGGATGAAGAAAACGTCGCCGCCTTCCTCCATCTCGTATTGAAGACCGGTCTCGCGCGCCGCCACCAGCTTCGGCTCGCCAAACGGCTCGCCGGCGCTCAGCAGCCGGTATTCCGAGGTCTCGTGGTCGTTGATGGCAATCATGATCCAGTCATTGGAGCGCGTGCCGCCGACATTCATGAAGAAGCCGGGATCATTTTCCTCATAGATCAGCCGGTCGATTGCCGGATCCTGCCCAAGCGCATGGAACAGCACCTTGGAGGGACGGTGGTTGGGGTCGAGCCGGGTGTAGAAAAACCCGTCATTGGCGGCGTTCCACACCCCCGAACCGCCTGTGTCTGGAACCGTGTCCGCGAGTTCCTTGCCGTCGGAGAGGTCGCGCACCCGAAGCGTATAGAATTCGGAGCCCTTGTCGTCGAACGCCCATAAAAGCTTGCCATGGTCGGCCGAATGATCGACGCCGCCAAGCCGGAAATAGGCCTTGCCTTCGGCCTCGGCATCGCCGTCGAGCAGGATATGCTGCGCGCCGCCGTCCCGCGGCATGCGGAAATAGCGCGGCTGCTCGCCGCCGAGTTTGAAGGAGGAGCCATACGCGTAGGGTCCGTCCTTCATCGGCACGGAAGAATCGTCTTCCTTGATGCGACCCTTCATCTCCTTGAACAGCCGCTTCCGCAAATCGGCCGTGTCGGCCATCAGCTTCGACTGGTAGGCGTTTTCGGCTTCGAGATGGGCGCGGATGCCCGCATCGAGCAATGCGGGATCCCTGAACATCTCCTGCCAGTTGTCGGCCCGCAGCCAGGCATAGTCGTCCGTTCGCGTGATACCGTGATGCGTGTCGAAAACCGGCCGCTTCTCGGGCGTTGGCGGGGTGACATCCGGGAATGCAGAAGTTTTGGTCATTGCGTCTCGCTTTGGAAATGTCGATGGCCAATGAACACGCCGATCAGCGCGGGTTCAAGAGCCGGGCCTTATTGCTGCACCGGGCTCCAGAAAGTGGGCCGGGAGGAGAAATGATGAATATCTATGCTCGCACCGTCGCGGCTCTCGCCGTCGTTTCCGCAACTATGGCCATCGCCGGCCAATCTCATGCGACCGTATTCGCCGCTTGGCAAGTGGCCAACGTGCCGTTCGGCGACACGCTCAACGTGCGCAAATATCCCTCGGGCACGTCCCAGAAACAGGCCGCATATCCGAACGGCACCGTTTTGCAGATGACCGGACGATGCACCGGCGGGACGAACCTGCTCGATATCGCCAATCAGCCGGCATGGAAGCAGCAGCAGGCGGTTCGCTATCGCTGGTGCGAAGTCTGGCATGATCCGGCCAAGAACGGCGGTTTCGTCACCGGGTGGGCCTATGGCAAATACATCGCCCCGTATTGAGTGATCCGATCTGGTCGACTGCACGACGCGTGAGGGCCGGCAATGGCCGAGGTGGGGCAACCTCTGGTTTTGCGAAAGGGGGTGAGCAACCAAGATTGCCGGCGCGATCGCCAAGCAAAGCAAAGCACTCGGAGATGCTTTGTGAGTTAGCGAGAATGTAACGGTTAGCTAACGCTGCGTCACCGGCAGCTGGTTTCGCCTGCGAAATATCGAAAAATTACATCGTGCACGAAAGATTGAAGCTGATCCGGAAATATCTGATCAACATTGTTCAATATAGTGCAAGGATCGAATTGACTTACTTGCTAGGTAGGTTCATTGATGCCCCCGCGACACGAATCGCAGAAGCTCTGTCTGCACAAAATTCGTGCAATGCCTTGCCTGTAAAAAAGGGCGCACTAAACTAACTCTCGTTGGGGCCTGAAGACCATGGATATTGTCGAAACACCTTCCAGAAACAGCGACGCGCTGATCGAGCTGACCGCCGACGTGGTGGCCGCCTATGTCAGCAACAATCCCGTGCCGGTCGGCGAACTGCCGAACCTCATCTCCGATGTCCATGCTGCTCTCGGGCGTGTGGGCGGAACCGCCGAACAGCCGCCCGCCGACAAGCAGAAGCCGGCAGTGAACCCGAAGCGCTCGGTTCATGACGACTACATCGTGTGCCTTGAAGACGGCAAAAAGTTCAAGTCGCTCAAGCGTCACCTGATGACCCACTATGATCTGACGCCGGATCAGTATCGCGAAAAGTGGAACCTCGACCCGAGCTACCCGATGGTTGCCCCGAACTATGCGGCCGCCCGCTCCCAGCTCGCCAAGAAGATGGGCCTCGGCCGCAAGCGCAAGGCCCGCTAGGCATTTGTCGCCAGGTGAGTACACTTGGTATCGCAGAATGCGGCTCAAACGATAGATAGAGCCGGACGGACAGTTCAACCGGATCGACATCGGCGCCTTCGGGCGCCGTTTTACTTTGCCGGCCGGGCCGGGACAGCGCTGGTAACAGTGCGCGGTACGATGCGATCGGCTGATCGCGGAGGCGGTATCAGGCCGTCTGCTCGAGCGCGGCCTCTGCGTCGCGCCTGATGCGCTTGACCATCGAGCGAAGGCCGTTGGCGCGCTGCGGCGACAGGTGCTCGTCCAGGCCGAGCGCCTTCAGCGTCGCTTCCGCATCGATTTTCTGGATTTCGCTGGCGGTCTTGCCGGAGAACAGCGCCAGCATGATCGCCACCAGCCCGCGTACGATATGGGCGTCCGAATCGCCCCTGAAGGTGATGACCGGATCGCCACCCGGTCCCCGTTCGGTGGTCAGCCAGACCTGGCTGACGCAGCCCGGCACCTTGTTGGCGGCGGTGCGTTCCTCATCCGGGAATGGCGGCAGTGCCTCGCCGAGTTCGATGACATAACGATAGCGGTCCTCCCATTCGTCAAGGAATGAGAAGTCGTCGCGGATCGTCTGGATCGTGGTCGTCATGACAGGGATATAGTCATCCACCGCCGCCGCGTCACGGAAAAACAAGGACACCGCGGGCGTCGAGAGGCAGACTGCCCGCGGTGCGCCGTCGAAACGGCTTAATTCTTTACCGGCAGGTTGACTGTCTCGGGCAAGACGACTTCTTGCGGAACGCTGCCGGTCATTGTGGAGATGTCGGGGCCGGCAGACTTGTCGTCCAGCATGGCGGCCGCGATCTTGGCTGTCTCCTTGGCCCTTGCGGTGATGGTGTGCATTGCCGACTTGCCGGTCTCACAGACATCGGGCTTGCGTTCGCAAATGCCGGCGATGTCGCCGACCGCGTCGCGGGCCACGAACAGGGCCTGGATCGGTCCTACGCTTTCCTGGCCCGGCTCGCTGGGACCGACGCCCAGCGGCAGTGCCAGCAGCACCAGCGAAAACCAGAAAGCCATTCTCATCAGGAAGAACATGCTCGCCTCTCGTCGTGACCGGATCATGCATCCATGAGCATGACCTCTTTTGTGGGCGGGATATTGGCACACAGGCGCAAAGGACGGCTTGCGGGTTAGCCGAGAATTTTCTTCAAATTTGAGGCAAATTCGAAACGAAGCGTTTTGCTGTCGATTTGTCTCAGACTGGGATCATTTTTTTTATCATCCATTAGCCATATACTCCCTTGTTTCTATTGCATTTTCCGCAAAATCAGGCGGTCGGTGCGCTGCGGCCGGCCACGCCACGGGCGGTCCCTGCGGATAACCCTCCGTTTACTATGGTGGCATTTGCCCGGGTTTTCGGGCGCTCCCATCCCGATATTCGCCGTGGGCCGGGCCTTGGGTCGGCCCTGCCTTATCCATTCTTTAAAGGCTGGGTGCGAGTTTCAGAGTCAATCAAAACGATCTGCAAAAGCAGAGCTGTTCACGACGAGTGCGGGTGCGTTGAGTTGATGCCGATCAAGGCCAGATACGTTGAATTGCCTGGCGCAATGGCGGCCGGTTGCGAACGTATGGTCCATCCCTCCATTCTTGGGCTGGACGACCGCGAGCGTCAGCGGCGCTTTATCGGCGCCATGCTGGCCGCTCCGTTCTTTGCCGCCGGTGCCGCGGTCACGCTCGTCACGTCAGGCATGGGCGCGGCCGTCACCGTGGCCGCCATCTTCGCGGCCTTTGGTCTTTGCTGGTTCATCGCCTTGCTGGTGGCCGCGACCGGCAGGATGGATGTGGCCGGCCGGGCCGCGCTGGCGATCGCGGGACTTGCGCTCGCCGGTCTTGTTGCCGCTGCCGGCGGGCTGAGCTCGCCGGTCGCGATGCTTGTCGTGGCGCTGCCGTTCGAAGCCTGGTGGATCGGCGCCTCGCGCCGCGCGGCGCTGTGGGGAGCCGTCTGCGCCGTCGTCGCCATTTTGTTGCAGCCTGTGGCGGCAACCGTCCTCCCCCACGCCGGGGTGCCGATCGCCGCGTGGCACTGGCTGCTGCCATTGGCCTGGGCGCTGACGCTGGTGCCGCGTATATCGGCGGTTCGCAACGCGGCGGCTGCGGCCGACGTAAGGGACACCGGCGATCGTCTCGAAGACATGATCGACGCGGTGGTCCTGCGCGTCGCCCGCCATGGCGAGGTTCTCGATGCCTCGGCAAAGGCACGTACGCTGTTGAAGCTGCCCCCGGAACTGCTTTGCGGAACCGGGCTTTTCGATCGCGTGCATCTGTCGGATCGCGTCTCCTATCTCAGTGCCTTGGCGGACATGCGCGACGGGGCGCTGTCGCGCAGGCTGGAGTTGCGCGTCAGGCTGCCGCAGGACGGCAATGGACAGAATGGTGGCCCAGCGGACAACTATCGGCCGTTTTCGCTCGAACTGATGCGCGCGCAGGAGCAGGGCGACGTTTTCACGCTTGTGCTGCGCGAGAACGAAGAGGTCGCCCGCTTGCGCGAAGACCTCGGCGCCGCCAATGACGCCGCGGCAGCCGCCGAAGTGGCGAAAGGGCGCTTCCTGGCGGTGGTGAGCCACGAACTGCGCACGCCGCTCAATGCCATCATCGGATTCTCGGACATGCTGCTGCACGAGATGTTCGGCGCCTTCAAGGACCCGCGGCAGAAGGAATATGTCGGTCTGGTGCGCGATTCCGGCCAGCATCTGCTTGCCGTCGTAACCTCCATCCTCGACGTGTCGCGGATCGAATCCGGTGTCTATGCGACCGAACCGGAGCCATTCCGCTTCATGGAAGCCGTCGACATGTGCCAATCGATGATGCGGCTGCAGGCGCAGGCCAAGAACATCGATCTCAAGGCGCAGATCGCGCCGGACGCCGGCGAAATCAATGCCGACCGACGCGCGGTGCAGCAGATCCTCATCAATCTCGTCTCCAATGCGATCAAGTTCACGCCCGACGGCGGCGATGTCGTCGTCGGCGCCAAGCGGATCGGCTCGCGCCTGCATTTCTGGGTGCGGGACACCGGCATCGGCATCGCCGAGGAAGATTTCGCCAATCTCGGCAAGCCGTTCATGCAGATCCAGAACGACTATACCCGCCGTTTCGAGGGGACCGGCCTTGGCCTTTCGCTGGTCAAGGGACTGGTGGCGCTGCACGAAGGCACCATGTCGATCGAAAGCATGCCGGGCGAGGGCACCACGGTCACCATCAGCCTGCCGGTGAACGGCCCGAAAGGGCGCCCGGCGGACAAGGCCGGAGTGCTGACGATGCCGCTGGCCAGGGCGAAAGGGGACGGAAATGGCGCGCTCCGCAAAACAGCCTAAGGTGGCGGCCAAGCGCCGCAGCAACGCCTTCCAGGACGGCGCCGTCGCCATCGGCGGTATGATTTCGCGCAACCCCGTCCTGGTGGGAGGGTCGACGGCATTCCTGGTGACGCTATTCTACGTTTCGGCGAATGCGCTATGGTACCAGCCTTTTCCGCATGCCGGCGCCTTCTTCGCGACCCGCAGCATGCAGGGCGTTCCGCATGCGGCTGCTGATGAGCCGGAGACCACCTTCAACATCGTGCGGCCAGGTACCGCGCCGGCGCCGGTCAAGGGCGATCCGGTGGTCGAGCAGGTGCAGGGCATTTTGAAGGATCTCGATTTTTACGCCGGCACGGTCGATGGCATTTCCGGACCCAACACGCGCAAGGCGATCCAAGCCTACCAGCAGAAGGTCGGACTCAGCACGTCCGGCGAGATCGACGCGCTGCTGCTCGATCAGTTGGGCGCGACCCCGAAAACCGCCGCCGTGCCGAAACCGCAACCGCGTCCCGAAGTGTCGCAGGCGGTTCCAGTGTCGCTGCAGACCGATACGGCTTCCCAAGCGCCGGATCCTCGCATTGTCAAGATACAGGCCGGGCTCAAGGCCTTCGGCAATGACGACATGCAGCTCGACGGCGTCGTCGGCGCGCGCACCAAGGCCGCGATCAAGGAGTTCCAGTCGCTGTTCGGCCTGCCGCAGACCGGCGAGCCCGACGAAGTGGTCTACGTCAAGATGCGCGAGATCGGCCTCACCAATTGACGCTGAAAACGGCTCGCCCAGCGGTTTAAATACCGATAGATAGCCCGCATGCTGTCCGGAATTTCCCCATGCGCGTGACCACGGATCTGTGGGTATCGGCCCTGTTGCGTCGGGTTTTCGGCGCGGGCGGATTTGCCGCCGTGGTCAAGCGCGGCGCGACCGAAGCCGGCGCCGTGTTCGTCCTGACGCGGAGCCGGCTTGGTGAAATCGCTCTCTATGGGCCGGCGCCACAGACGAGCTACGATTCGGCCAAGCCCGATGACCGTTTCTTCAGCCTTCTCGCCACCGCCCCCGATGCTTCGGCGCTGGACGCCAGGCTGGAACGCGAGAAGAAATTCGATCCCGACATCTGGGTGGTTGAGATCGAGGCCGGCGCTGTTCCTCTCGAGGAGCTTATTTCCGTGAAGATGCCGTGAGGCCAGGGAAGGCCGCTGCATCGTCACTGTTCGACGCCTTGCGGCTGGCGCTGTTGGTGGGGGCGGCGCCGCGAACCACATCGGACGGGGTCTCGGCCTTCCATCCCCGCACCTTGTCCAGCGCCGCGTCGTGGTGCAGGAGCCGGTAGCGATCGAGGAAGGTGCGGATCGCCTGCGGATGCGGAAACTCGCGTGAGTAGACGGCAACCGTGATCAGGAATGCCCGGTCCTCGCTGAGGTCGAGCGAGCGCAGCGCCGCCAGCAGTGGCATGTAATTCTGGTTCGCCGTCAGCGACCTGGCAGTTGAGAAATCGATATCGAGCGCATCGGCGAGCGCGGTCTGGAAGAAGGCGGCGTTTCCGGTCAGCGCCGTCTCCCGCAATCTGGCGTAGGTGTCGGCTCCGGTGAACGGATCGACCTGCGCCGCCTGCGCCTCCTCGCCGGTCCGCATCATGGAGCGCAGCCTGCGCCGGGCATTTTCGGCACCAACGCCCGGCGTCTGCTGCTTCGCCGTGCTGTCGGCGGCCGGCGCCTCCAAGGGAGCGGTTTGTGCCGGGGAGGCTTCCGCTTCCGGATCGCGCACCCGCACCAGCGTCGGTCTTTCCAGCGCCCTGATCAGATCGGCGATGGTCGGATTAAGGTTCTTGCGGCGCGCGATCGCGCGCGCATGCGGCAGCCCGTGCCGGCCGATCAGCGCAATGAGGTCGATGTCACTGACTGCGCGCGAGCGGATGAGCAAGGGGGCGGCGATGTCTACCGGCTCCTCGCACAGACGCCGCACCAGCCCGGCCGGAGCATATTCGCATTCAGAGAGGGCCGCCGCCACGTAGCGGCGCGATTCGACGGACACGTTGTCGAACAGCGGCAGCGTCAGATCTTCGAGCTGGCCGATCTCCCGGCGGGACGGCCGCGTAAGCGAGCAGAACGCAGACACCGCTGCGCGGAACAGCCTTTCGGCCTTTCCCGATTCCGTCCCTGCCGCGATTTGCCTGAAGTCCGAAGATGACACGAGGGATACGCTCGATACTCTATACACGCTTGACCATGCTCGACCGGAACCATGTCGGTTTCGCGATTGCCTCGGTCAGGATGTCCTGACCTTAGAACAAAGATCAATTTAGCCGGGATCCGTTAGCGCTCCGTTAACCCTCTGCCGGCCTTAATGACATTGGAGGCGTTGCGTTGTGCTCCGGGGCAACCGAGAGGAATACGCGAACCATGGGCATGGTACTGTCTTTCGTGCCGAGAACGGCACCGACCAATCGAGCAAAGCAAACCACCGAAATACCGGCGGCGGTGATCATCTTTCCCGGCATCCGCTATGAGCGGTCCACCGCGGGGGAAGCACGGCCTGCCGGCCCTGACAAGCCGGGATCGCCACGCACGCCAGTGCCGCATCACTGAACTGATGCGGATTGTCCGGGCCGCGGTCTAAAAGTCCTGCAGCTCGCACGAACTCTGCTCGAGAAAGCGCGAGACGATCGACTTCCAGCTGTCGTCCGGCACGAAGCTGCGGATGACGAATATGCCCTCGTCGATCGGCGCTTCGACGAAGATCGCTCCCTGAAGCTCCTCGGGAAGGTCCCTGCGCATGTCGATCATCTGGGCCGGCGTCAGCACCACGGCATCCAGCTTGCCCCCGGTCGCCGTGTGGTCGTTGAATGAATAGATGTTGTGGCCGTTGCGGTCATAGACCGACACCGACCAGAAGGGCACATTGCCCGGCGCCCTGATCCTCACCATGCCCTCATCCAGGTCGAACCGGCAAGCCGTCGCATAAAACAGCGGGTCGACGGATTTCACCACCGGTGCGCCACCCGCCTCGGCATCGAGCCGGGTCATCCGGTAGAGATCCGACGCCAATGACAGCCGCGACCAGGCATCGCGTTCCGAGAATTCAGGCACCAGAAGCAGCACGACGATATGCACGATGCCGGCGCCGACGAGGCCGAGCAGGACGGCATGCACAAGTCTGCGCGTCGCGGCGTAGACACTACGCATCGCAGCCGACCTTGGTGATCTTGGGCAGCGACACATCCGACAGGCCGGTGCTGCTGGCGATCGGCGTGTCGTAGAATGTCAAAACGAAATACATCCTGCCGGAACCGTCGGTCAGCAGCCAATTGCCGGGCATCGGGTGATGGCCGACGGAAATGAGCACCGAATTGTCGGATTGGCGCAGCACGCCATAGGATTGAAGCGCGGCAAGCCGCGATTTGCCGGTCTCGACCACGCTGAGCGATTGGTCGGCGGCGTAGAGGGTCCAGAATCGGGCGGTCGGAAATCCGCCTTCGATCGTGTAGGTACATTCGCGCCTGAGCTCTCCGCCAGCTGCGTCGTCCTCGGCGACAAAGGACAGCCCTTCGGCGCGGCCGAGCGCGAGCACGCCCTCGCGCGCCACGCGGGCCTTGGAATAGGGGTCGGCCGCGGGTGTGCCGATATCGGGAAAGGCGGTCCACTGGCCGATCCTGATCGCCCCGACGCCGTCCTGCATTTTCAGCGCATACCAGACGCTGGCGCCGCCGCCGCCGATGGCTATGGCAAGCGAAAGCAGCGTCAGGAAGGCGTTCTTGAGCATGAAAGGCCGGGCGTATGAAGAATTGCCGCTCGGGGATATCGCGGCGCGGGGTCGTGTGGCAAGCCGCAGGACGCGGATTCGGAAGGTGCGGCTTTTCGTTCTTCCAGAAGACAGAAGGGAAAAGACGCCGCGATCACAGCGCGGAGAGCGTTTCGGGCGGAGCCGATGCGCCGAGCCTGCGCGCCGTTTCGAACAGGTGGGTCATGTCCCTGAGCGTCTGTGTCGTCCGGCTGGACAGCACCGGCGGCCGTTCCGCAGCGGCATCGGCCGCTGCCTGTTCCTCGCTCTTCTTCTGCGCTTCCGCGGCCTTGGCCGCGATCTCCTCGTCGACGAAGGGCTTGTCGATGCCGGGGATAGGCTTGAGGTCGATGTTCTGATGCGCATAGACCATGAGCCGCTGCCACACCATCGCCGGCAGCGAGCCGCCCGTCATGTTCTTGGTCGGGGTGAAATCGTCGTTGCCCAGCCAGACGGCCGCCGTGTAGTTGCCGGTGAAGCCGACGAACCAGGCATCGCGGTAGGATTGCGTCGTGCCGGTCTTGCCGGCGACGACGATGTTGGGAATCTGCGCGCGCCTGGCGGTACCCATCGCCGGTACCGCCACAAGCATGGTGTTCATCGATTTCAGCGCCTGCTCGGACAGCACCCGATGCGGCGGCGGCGCATCCTTGGCGAAATCGTAGACCACCTCGCCGGTGCGGGTGACGAGCTGCGTGATCCCATGCCTGGAGCCGACAAAGCCGTTCTGCGCGAACACGCTGTAGCCCGTCGCCTGGTCCATCACGGTCATGCCCGAGGTGCCGAGCACCATGGTCTTGTGCGCCTCGAGCGGCGATTCCACGCCGAACGATTCCGCCATCGCCTTGATCGGCCCGATGCCGAGATAGTCCTTGGCAAGACGCACGGGCACGGTGTTG
The DNA here is from genome assembly GCF_020164675.1 of Mesorhizobium sp. ESP-6-2. NCBI lineage: Bacteria > Pseudomonadati > Pseudomonadota > Alphaproteobacteria > Hyphomicrobiales > Phyllobacteriaceae > Mesorhizobium > Mesorhizobium sp. ESP-6-2. The sequence continues at coordinate 53,640 of NZ_JAIUGT010000004.1, read as the reverse complement.
ATCGACTTGGCCATGGCCACGATGAGCGGGACTTTGCCCGCCGACTCGCCGCCGTAATTGTGCGGCGACCAGTTGCCCCAACTGATCGGCCCGCCCGATACGATCGAATTCGGCGTAAAGCCGTGCTCCATCGCCGTTGCATAGACGTAGGGCTTGAAGGAGGAGCCGGTCTGGCGCAGCGCCTTGGTGGCGCGGTTGAATTGGCTGGCGCCATAGTCGCGGCCGCCGACGATCGCGCGCACCGCGCCGTTGGTCTCGATGACCACCACTGCGCCTTCGGTGACATTGTACTCCTTGCCGAACTGGCGCAGGTGGAACTCCACCGACTCTTCCGCAGCCTTCTGGATGTTGGCGTCGAAGGTGGTGTGCGCCACCAGCGAGTGCTGCCCGGGCTTGGCGATCTTCTTGACCTCGTCGAAGGCCCAGTCGAGGAAATAATCGGGGCTCTTCTGTTCGCCGCGGTCGACGACATCGGCCGGATGCAGCCTTGCCTGCAGCACCTGGCCCTCGGTCATGAAGCCGGAATCGACGAGATTGGACAGCACCACATTGGCGCGCGCGCGCGCCGCCGGCAGGTTGATGTGCGGCGCGTATTTGGTCGGCGCCTTGAACAGGCCTGCAAGCATCGCCGCCTCGGCGAGATTGAGGTCCTTGACGCTCTTGCCGAAATAGAAGTCCGCCGCCGCCTCGATGCCGAACGTGCCGCCGCCCATATAGGCGCGGTCGAGATAGAGCTGCAAAATTTCCTTCTTGGACAGATTGGCTTCGAGCCACAGCGAAAGGAAGGCTTCCTTGATCTTGCGCTCGAAGGTGCGCTCATTGGTCAGGAACAGGTTCTTGGCCAGCTGCTGCGTGATGCTGGAGCCGCCCTGGACGACGGAGTTTGCCCGCACATTTTCGAAGATTGCGCGCGACAGGCCGAGAACGTCGATGCCGTAATGGTCGAAGAAGCGCCGGTCCTCGGTGGCAAGCACCGCCTTGATGACGTGGTCCGGCATTTCGTCGACCGGCACGGAATCGCGCTGGATGATGCCGCGCTGGCCGATCTCGTTGCCATAACGGTCGAGGAAGGTAACGGCGAAGTCGCCCTGGGCGCGCCAGTCGCCGGCCGTGTCCTGGAAGGCGGGGATAGCCAGCGCCAGCATGACGACGATGCCACCGGCGCCAAGCGTGAAACTTTCGCTCAACAGCTCGACGATGCCACGGCGCCAGCCGTCGACGCGAAAGCGCCGGGAGAAAATCGTCGCGCCCTCCCAGAACTGGCGCGCCTTGAACCCGATCTCGTAGAGAGAGGAATCAATCCATGCGTCGAGCGCCAGCAGCCGGGCGGCGATCGCACCTCTTCTCTTGCGTGGTTCAGGACTGACCATTCAAAAACCCGGACGGCTATGGCACGGCTGAAAACCAAGCGGGCAGTTTCAGGGCGACGCCGCCCTGACTATTCATCCATTTGCGGACGCCCACAAGGGTGGCGAGGACACACCTGCAGGGTTTGTTGATGGGGGCGGTCACAAACCGCCATTCACCCGCCTGACGCTGATCAGGCGGGCGAAGATGGGAGTTGCGGTTCCGGGCTCAGGCCGCCTCGCGCTTCAGCGCCTGCGCCATGCAGTGGATGCCGCCGCCGGTCTTGGAGATCTCGCTCATGTCGACGGCCGCCACTTCGAAGCCGCGCGCCTTGAGTTGACCGATCAGCGTCTGGCTGGATGTCGGCGCGATCACCCTGTCCTTGCCCAGCGACATGAAGTTGCAGCCGAGCGCCATCGTGTCCTGGAACGGCACGTCGATGATCTCGTGCCCTTTGCCCTTCAGCCAGTCGACGATCCCCGGCTCGGTGCAGGCGAGGCAGACGGCGGTGAGCTTTTCTGCGATCGGCACCACCATCAGGTCGATATGGACATAATACTCGTCGATGAAGGCGATGCGTGTTTCCCAACCTTCTTTTTCGAACCAGGCCTGCACCTGCCGGGCGCCTTCTTCCTGCGTGCGGGCGCCGCCGCAGCCGATCAACACCACGCCGTTCTCGATGACGTTGAAATCGCCGCCCTCGAAGGTGCCTGCGGTGACCATGTCGTAGATCGGAATGCCGAGTTTCTCATAGGTGCGGATGGCAGCGTAATTCTCGCCGCGCCGCCACCAATTGGCCATTGCGGTGATGATGGCGCCGTAGGGCGTCATTACGCTGGAATCGCGGGAGTAGACCTGCATCGGCAGCTCCGGCGTAGGCTCGTGCCAGTGGATGTTGACGCCGAAATGCTCATAGGCCGCGACAAGATCCTTGTGTTGCGCCTGCGCGATCTGCACGTTGCAGGGTGCCTCGCGCAGGTGTTTCCGCGACAGCGAGCTGGTCGAGAGATGGCGCAGGAAATTGGGCGAGCCGAGCAGCACGTCGGTCAAGACGTCGGTCTCGTTGGCGAAACCCCACGATGTCAGCGGCTTGGTGCCGCCGGCCGGGTTGCGGCGCTGCAGCGAAAACGGCTCGGCGATGATGCGGTCATGAACGGTCATGCGGTTCTCCTCGTATGGGCGTTTGCGGTCATTGCTTGCTTGGTATCCACCAGTCGCGGCCGCGCGGCGTGGTGACATATTCCGGCCAGCGGAAGTTGATGGGCGGATCGTAGTCGCAGAGCGGCGCGACCCAGGTCGAACCGCCAATGCCGCCGCCGGTTCGGGTGACGAATTCGTCCATCGCCATGTCGCGCGCGCACTTGTCTTCCAGCAGGCGAAGGGCGGATAGCGCGACGGTCTTCGCCGCGCAGATGACCATCGGGTCGATGGTCGCGGGGATGCCACCCAGCGCGTTCATCGCCCAAGCTGGAAAAACATGGCCGTTTGCCGAACGCAGGGCAGGGCGGGCGACATAGAAACGCGCCGTCGGCGCGTGCCAGCTCATGTCGGTGTAGTCGTCCGAGGTCGAGTTCGCCTGCGACGGCGGCAGGTCGCGGCGCAGGATCGCCTCTGCCTCCTGCGGCGCAATCAACCGTTCCAGCTCGTCGATGAACGGGTTTTCGCTCGCCACCCCACCGGCATTGGCCTGGATCTCGCGGGCTATCTTCTTCGCCGCCTCATTCCAGCGGGGTGGGCCGACGCTCGCCAACGCCTCATAGGCGATCCCGGCCATCGCATGATTGGCCAGCCCCGGCCGCGACTTCGAAACCCAGTGCCGTTCGTACCGGCAGCCGCTGATCGCGGCGGCGGCCGAGGCGTTTCGGTCGAGCACGGCGGTGACCTGCTCGGCCATGGCGATGGTCGGAACACGGATCATGTACTGGATCTCGGCAAGGCCCGCCGGCAGATTGTCGGCGGTGGCCTGGCCCGCCGTCAGGATCGCCTCGCTGATCGACCAGCCGCCCTGGTGCGGCAGCATGGAATCGCGCAGCGCCTTGCAGGCCATGTACATCGTCATCAGCGCGTCGTTGGCGCCGGGCGCGCGAACCGCCGAATGTGCCTGCGGGATCGGGGCGCCGTCGCCCGCGGCGCGTGCCCAGTTCTCGGGCTCATCGCAGATGAAGCGATAGATCATCGCGTAGGCCGCGCCGCAATGGGTATCCCAGCGCGCCGTGTTGCAGAGCGGCAGCATGTAAAAGGGATGGAAGGAAATCATGCCGGCAAGGCCGTCATAGTAACCTTTGGCTGCATGGATCGGTTTCGAGCCGCGCACCTTCTCCGCCGGCTCGCCGGTAAAGCGCAGCGTGCCGGCAATGCCGTGGCGCTGCATGGCGGCCTTGGTGGCGAGCAGACCGCCCAGGCTGGCCATGCCCAGGCCCGAATGTGGATCGGTATGGCCGCCGGCTTCGGAGCCGAGCCCTGGGCGGGGCCGCTTCACCGTGGCGGCGTCCTGGCAGTTGCCGGGCACGGCGTCATATTCGGCATACATGCCGATGGTCGGACCGTCTCCATTGGTCCAGTGGGCGCAGAAGGCCGTCGGCATGCCCGCGGAGCCTTCCTCGACCGCAAACCCCTCGCGCTTCAGCCGATCGACATACCAGGCGGCCGACTGGTACTCACGCCAGGCGGTCTCGCCGAACTCGAAGATGGTGCGCGTCCAGGCCGACAGCAGCGGCTGGATGCCGTCGAGGCAGGCAAGAGCGGTTTCTTGCGCCGATGTTGTTACCGGTTTCTCCATACGCCAAAGAAAGCAGTGAAGCGGCTTGCCAAAAAGTGATATGTTTTCCCGGTTCGTGCAAATTCGGTTCACCTCTTGAGAATTCCATCGACGCAGGCGCTGCGCGCCCTCGACAGTTTCGCCCGTCATGGCAGCGTCTGGCGCGCCGCCGACGAACTCCACCTCACCCGCAGTGCGGTCAGCCATCAATTGCGCTTGCTCGAACGCGACCTCGGCTTCGATCTGCTGGAGCGCATCGGCAAGGGCGTGGCGCTGACGCCACGCGGCCAGCGCTATGCCGCGGACGTGCGCAAGGCGCTGACCGTGCTCGGCGACGCGGTGGCGCAAAACGCCGGCACCGGCGTCGGCGGCTCCTTCGCCGTCTCGTGCACGCCAGGCTTCGCCTCGCTGTTCTTGTGCACCCATATCGGCGAGTTCCGGCAGATGTATCCGGATGTGGCGCTGAGCATACTGACGCCCCGGCGGCTCGACGACGTCAGCAATCCGGACGCCGACGCCTTCATCGCCTTTGGCGTCGGCAACTGGCCGAACCGCGTGGTGGAACTGCTGTGCGAGATCTCGTTCACGCCGCTCTGCAGCCCGACGCTGCTCAACAAAGTGGGCGGCTTTTCCAAGCCGGCCGACGTCCTGCGCGCCAACCTGCTGCATCTTGGCGATACGGAGGACTGGGCGCGCTGGCTGGCGCTGGCCAAGGTCGAGAACCCCGACACCGAGGGCGGCATTTTCTTTTCCGACATGAACCTCGTTTTCTCGGCGGCGATCGCCGGCCAGGGCATCGCCATGGGGGACGAGCTGACCAGCCGCCGGGCGCTAAGTGAGGGCCGGCTGGTCAAGCCGTTCGAGACCTCGATCCCGTCGCCGCGTTCCTATTTCCTGGTTTCCGAGCACGCCAAGGCGGGTCACCCTGTGCTGGAGGCGTTTGGGGGATGGTTGAGATCGAAGCTATCGGAGAACAGGCTGCGGACATATTGAGATCAACTGATCTCCCCCAGGAGAGGTGAATTTCGCGGCTCCAGCGTTGCCGGCATTCGCCATAGATGAATCAAATTTGCCGATCAGGCGAAAACTATTCGGTTGCGGTGAGCCTTCGCGCTGCCTACGATTTCCCCAGCCACCAAGGAAGAGGCAGGATGCAGCAACCCGGCCGGGCCGCAGAGATCAAGGCGAACGGGATCGGCAAGAGCTTCGGCTCGTTCCGTGCGCTGGACAATCTGACGCTCAATATCGGTCGCGGCGAGTTTTTGACGCTGCTCGGCCCCTCCGGCTCCGGCAAGACCACCTTCCTGATGATCCTGGCCGGCTTCCTGCAGCCCAGCGAGGGCCGCCTGTTCAGCGACGGCGTCGACATTACCGACCGGCCGGCCGAGCAGCGCGCTGCCGGCATGGTGTTCCAGGGCTATGCGCTCTTCCCGCATATGAGCGTCGAGCAAAACATCGCCTTTCCCCTCAAGGTGCGCAAGAAATCGGCCGCCGAGATCAAGCGTAGCGTCGGCGAGATGATCGAGCGCGTCGGTTTGCTCGGCCACGAGAAGAAGCTGCCGGCGCAGCTCTCCGGCGGCCAGCAACAACGCGTGGCGCTGGCCCGCGCGCTGGTGTTCGAGCCGGGCGTGCTTTTGCTCGACGAGCCGTTCTCGGCGCTGGACAAGAGCCTGCGCGGCCAGATGCAGGCCGAGATGAAGCGCCTGCACCAGGAGACCGGCACCACCTTCGTCTTCGTCACCCACGACCAGAGCGAGGCACTGGCGCTCTCGTCGCGCGTCGCCATCTTCAACCATGGCAAATTGTTGCAGGTCGGAGCGCCTGACGAGGTCTATGACCGCCCGGCCAACCGCTTCGTCGCCGAGTTCCTGGGCGAGATCAACATGCTGCCGCTGAAGGGCGTGCGCGCCGCCGATCATGGCGCGACCGCGCTCTGCGAAGACCGGGCAATCAAGCTGCGCGGCAACGCCGAAGCGGTGGACGGCGACGCCATCCTGGCGATCCGGCCAGAACATATGTCGATAGCGCGCGAGGCGGCGGCAGACGAGAACGGCATTGCCGCCACCGCGATCGGGTCGACCTATCTGGGCGCGGCGACCAAACTCGACCTTACGACACGCCAAGGTGCGAAAGTGACCGTCTCGGTGCCGAACGAGGTCGCGGCCGCGGCACTCAGCAAGGGCAATTCCGTCTGGCTGACCTGGCCGGCGGAAAAGGGCTTCCTCCTTCCGGACGGAGGACTATGAGCACCGGCGCGGCCTGAATTCGCCGCACCGGATTCCGGATTTGATCAACGAAAACAAAGGGGAACTAACATGAACGATACCAAGAAACAGGCCCTCGAAACGCTCTCCGAAAGGACAAGGCGCGGCGAGATCTCGCGCCGGCAATTCACGCAACTTGCAGCCCTCGTGCTTGCCGGCACGCCGCTGCTGCTGCGTTCGACCAAGTCCTTCGCCGCGGCGAAGGAACTGGTGCTGGTCAACTGGGGCGGCGACGCCATCACGGCCTATGACGCGGCTTATGGCCAGGCTTTCACCAAGGACACCGGCATCACCGTGAAGATGGATGGCTCCGGCCCGACCGAAGGGGCCATCGCGGCACAATTCAAAAGCGGTGCGCCGACCTGGGATCTTGTCGACGTCGACCCGTTCTCGGCCATCACGCTTGGCGCGCAAGGCATGCTCGAGCCGATCGACTACACAATAGTCGACAAGAAGAAGATGCGGCCGGGCTTCGGCTGGGATTACGCCGCCTCGACCTATTTCTTCTCCTATGTGATCGCCTACGATTCGCAGAAATACGGCAGCAATGCCCCGACCGGCATGGCCGATTTCTTCGACGTGAAGAAATTCCCCGGCAAGCGCTCCCTCTACAAATGGGGCGTGTCGAGCTGGGAGGCGGCTCTTCTCGCCGACGGCATCGCGCCGGCCTCGCTCTATCCGCTCGACCTCAAGCGCGCGCATGACAAGATCGCCGCGTTCAAGGAGAACGTCGTCGCCTATTGGGGCGGCGGCGCGGAAAGCCAGAGCGTGTTGCTCAACGGAGAAGCCTCGATGGCCATCGTCTGGTCGACGCGCGCCTCGCTGATCGAGCAGGATTCGGGAGGTCAGATCAAATTCATCTGGGACCAGGGCCTGATCTCGCCCGGCGCATTGGCCGTGCTGAAGAACAACCCCGGCGGCAAGGACGCGGCGATGAAGTTCATCGCCAGCGCGCAGGACCCGCAAAAGCAGCTCGTCATGTTCGACAAGCTCGGCCAGGGTCCGGCCAACCCCGCCGCCGATGCGCTGGTCCCGGCCGATAAGAAGCGCATCAATCCGGTCGATCCCGAGAATATGAAGAAGCAGATCCCGCTCGACATGGATTGGTACGCCAAGAATTACGGCGCGGCGCTGGACGAGTACACCAAGATCATCTCCGCCTGACCGGCGCGGGGCTGATATGAGAGGCGTTCTCTCCGACAGGATGGGCGCGGCGCTATTGATGGCGCCGCTGCTCCTGTTCCTTGGCCTCGCCTATGCCTGGCCTTTCCTCGGCGTGGTGAAGTGGAGCTTCACGCTGCCGACGCCCGGGCTTGGCCAGTACGGCGCGCTGATGACCGACCCGCTGGTGCAGTCGGTGTTCGTCCGCACGCTGCGCATCGCGGCGATCGTCACCGTTGTGTCGGTTGCCGCTGCCTATGCCATCACCGTCGTGTGGGTGCGCGGCAGTCCGGCGCAGCGGGTGCTGGCCGAATTCTGCATCCTGGTGCCGTTCTGGATATCAGTGCTGACGCGCGCCTTCGGCTGGGTGGCGCTTCTCTCCAACCGCGGCCTGATCAACACCTGGCTGCAGTCGATCGGTTTCATTAGCGAACCGCTGACGCTGGTGCGCAACGAATTCGGCGTCATCGTCGGCATGACGCACTTTCTCATTCCTTTCGCTGTTTTTCCGCTGGCGTCTTCCATGCGCAGCCTTGATGAGCGTGTGCTGCTGGCCGCGCGCGGGCTGGGCTCCAGCCGCATGCGCACCTTCTGGACGGTGTTCGTGCCGATGACCCGCTCCGGCATCATCGGCTCCGCGCTGATCGTCTTCGTCTTCTCCCTCGGCTTCTTCGTCACGCCTGCGATCCTTGGCGGCGGCCGCAGCGTCATGATCGCCGAATTGATCTATCTCCGCATCTTCCAGAGCCCGGACTGGGGGCTGGGTGCTGCGATCAGCGTGGTGCTGGTGCTGTTCGTCGGCGTTCTGATGGCGCTGCTTTTCCGCTACGTCAGACCGAAGCAATTGGTGTAGCCTATGCCGACCTATCGCCCCGGTCCCGTTTCGCTGGCCCTCGCCGTCCTGGTGGCGCTGTTCCTGCTTCTGCCGCTGCTGGCCGTGATCCCGGTCTCGCTGACGCCGAGCCGCATGCTGGCGATGCCGACGGGCGAGTTGTCGCTGCGCCACTACCGCTCGCTGGTCGAGGATCCGCGCTGGCTCCAGTCCATCCTGCTTTCGATCAGGATCGGCATCGTCAGCAGTGTCATCTCGACGGTGCTGGCACTGTGCTTCAGCCTTGGTGTGTGGATGTTCCAGCCGCGCTTCACCGCGGCTCTGGTCGGCTTCGTGCTGTTGCCGATGGTGGTGCCGCCGGTGGTCTCGGCGGTGACGCTCTATTTCCTGCTCACCTCGATCTCCGGCGTCAGTTCCTTTTTCGGCTACGACACCTGGCTGGGTGTGGCCATGGCGCATTCGGTGATGACGGTGCCCTTCGCCACGGTGCTGATCCTGGTCTCCCTCAGCCAGCTCGACCGTCGTATCGACCTCGCCGCGCGTGGCCTTGGCGCCAGCGTGTGGGAGCGCGCCACGCGCGTCATCATGCCCAACATCAAATTCGGCATCGTCACCGCGGCACTGCTGTCCTTCGTTCTCTCCTGGGAGGAGATCGGCGTGACGCTGTTCATCACCTCGGTCAACGCCATCACGCTGCCCAGGCTGATGTGGATGGGCCTACGCGACAATATCGACCCGGCGATCGCGGCTCTCTCGGTGATTCTGATCGTCATCACCGTGCTGGTGCTTGCAGTGCGCAGCGTCGTAGTGCGGCTGCGCGGAGGACAATGATCGGTGGCCTGTCTGCCTCAGGGGATTATCACCGAGGTAAAACTGCTAGCAGAAGCACACCGAGACCCGTCCGAACCTGCCAAGATCGCCGATGACTTCGTCGCCAGCCTCTACGCTGATCGGCGTCACGCAAGTGCCTGTAATCACCACTTGCCCCGGCTGGAGCGCTATACCCAGCCCCGACAATTCGTTGACGATCCATGTCAGCGCAATACGCGGATCGCCCAACACGGCTGCTCCTGATCCGATATGCTGCGACTTTCCAGGGACAGAAGCGGCCACCGGGTGCTTCGCGAGATCTACGTCGCGCCAATCATCTTCCACCGCCCCGCCGATGACGAACAGATTGGCACAGGCATTGTCGGCGATAAGCTGCGGCGCGCCGACAGCGCAGAAATCCTCATAGCGGGAGTCCGGTATTTCGATCGCCGGATGCAAACTCGCCACGGCGTCCATCACATCAGCGATTTCGTAAGGCGCGGGGCGAGGCGGCAACTGACGGCCGAACCGGAAGGCGAATTCGATCTCGGCGACACGCATCTTGCTAGTCGCCAGGGAAACGGAGCCACCGACCTCGACTGCCTTCTCGGCGAGGAGGCGCCCGGCCATCGGGCCATCGACATTGATATGCCGCTGGCCGGCCAGGCTGGTTGCCTCGATCTTCCAGCCGAAGAGCGGACCCACTGAGCGATCCATCACATGCGACTGGATGGCGTAGCCTTCGGCCCGCGTCTTCGGCCGCAATTCCTCGGGTATGGCGTCGAGACGAGTGCCCTGGTCCCAATGGCCTACCAGGAGGCGCGACGCGGCCCTGGCCTTTTCTGGATCGAGCATGATCAGCTCCTGAAATCTAGGAAAATGGGCCGCTGCCGGGCGTTGCTGATGCTTGCGGTGCGCAATGGGTATCCGCTATGCGTCGTCGCTGACGAGATTGTCAGGAAGTCGTATTTTCGAAATCATCGACATTCATCATCGTGACGACGAATCGGCAATCGTGTCCGTACGGTAAATCGCTATATATGGCAAAGCGTCTAGAACGCGGAAGAGCTTCTGGCATGCAAGGGTCGGTAGCGCAACGGGCGAGGGAGAAAAACGATGACGGCGCCCGGCGATTTGCAGCAGGGACTGTTTCTGAGGCTGAAAAGCGATCCGTCCCTGTCGGCACTGCTGGGCGGTGCCGGGTTGCGGCAACAACCAACCGACAACGCCGCCTTTCCCTATGTGACATGCGGCCAGACCTGCGCCTTTGACTGGGACACTGGCGCCGAGAACAGCGACGATCAACTAATTACGCTGCATGTTTGGTCCAAAGCCCATGGCGACGCCGAAACGCGCGCCATCATGGATGCCATCGAGGCCCGCCTTGCCGATGCGGTGCTGGAGGTCGGCGCTCGCGGCCAGACACGCCTGTCGCTGGAATTCAGCGAGGCACGCTACGACGAGGAACTGCTTGTCCATCACGGCCTGCTGCGTTTTCGGGCGCTGACCCAGGAAAACGCCTGACGCGCGCTTTCAATATGAACGAAACGGAGTCTAGACTGGAACTTCATGGGTTTCATCGAGTTGGGCGATGAAATCTCAATTGTTTGTCTCGCGTTGCAGGGGTGTGGCGAGCATGGTTTCAGCGGCGATCACCGTTCATTTCACGTTCAGCGCCGATGCGTTACAACGCTGGCCATGAGAACGCTTCGCTCCCATTTCCGAACCGCGACCCTGGCGCTCTGCGCCGGGCTGATTGCGGCGCCGGCAAGCGCAGCGCCGGCAGCCGCGCAGGATGAACCGATCGTCGTGGCGGCGGCCGACTGCTACGCGATCGGCCAGCAGGTGGCCGAGCAGAATGGCGGGACCCTTGCCAAGGCTTCGCAGTCGACGCGAGGTGGGCAGCCGGTCTGCGTCATCGTCGTGCTTGTCCCCGGCAAGGATGGGCAGCGTCCGCGCCGCTCCGAGATTGTCGTCCCGCAGAACTGACCCATCGTTTCCCAGACCGGCGGAATCGGCCTATAGCTGGAAGCCATCGGTCAACAGGCAGTGGTCCCCGCATGCGCGTACTGGTCGTCGAGGATGACAAGGATCTCAACCGGCAGATATCGGATGCGCTGGTCGACGCCGGCTATGTCGTCGATCGGGCCTATGACGGCGAGGAGGGCCATTTCCTCGGCGACACCGAGCCCTATGACGCGGTCGTGCTCGACATCGGCCTGCCGCAGATGGACGGCATCAGCGTGGTCGAGCGCTGGCGGCGCGGCGGCCGCAAGATGCCGGTGCTGATCCTGACCGCTCGCGACCGCTGGAGCGACAAGGTCTCCGGCATCGACGCCGGCGCGGACGACTATGTCACCAAGCCGTTCCACATCGAGGAGGTCCTGGCGCGGGTCAGGGCGCTGATCCGCCGCGCCGCCGGCCACGCCTCGTCCGAACTGACCTGCGGGCCGCTGCGCCTCGACACCAAGGCCTCGAAGGCCGATGTCGCCAGCGTGCCGTTGAAGCTGACATCGCATGAGTTCCGCCTGCTTGCCTACCTGATGCATCACATGGGCGAGGTCGTCTCGCGGACCGAACTGGTGGAGCATCTCTACGACCAGGATTTCGACCGCGATTCCAACACGATCGAGGTGTTTGTCGGACGGCTCCGTAAGAAAATGGGCATCGACATGATCGAAACCGTGCGCGGCATGGGTTATCGCATGCGTGAGCCGGAGGCGTAAGGCGGAACCGCTCCCTACCAACCCAACCGTGAGTAAGCGGCTCTCGCTGCGCTTGTGGCCGCGCTCGCTGACGTTCCGCGTCATCGCCTTTTCCACGGTCTGGGCGATCCTGACCCTCATCGTCATTTTCACCCTCATTACCACGCTCTACCGACAAGCCAGCGAGCGCGGTTTCGACAGCCTGCTTTCTGCGCATCTGTTCAACCTGATCGGCTCCATCGGCATTTCCGATACCGGCGCGCTCACCGGCGCTCCGGATCTCGGCGATCTTCGCTTCTCGGAACCGAATTCGGGCTGGTACTGGTCCGTCGAACCCGCCTCGGAAGGCGTGCACGGCAATCTCCACTCATCATCGATGACCAGGACGATCCCGTCGCCCGACGTGGCGGACGTTCCCTTCAACGCCAATTTCCAGCGCAGCTACGCGGCGCAAGGCATCGATGGCGAGGAGTTGGTCGTGTTCGAGAGCGAATTCGTTCTCGATGCCAAGAATCGCGCCGCCCGCTTTCGCGTCATGGGCAACAAGACCGAACTGGAACAGGAGATCGCCACCTTCCAGCGCCGCCTCCTGACCTACCTTTCCCTGTTCGGCGTCGGCATGATCGCCATCAACGCCATCGCCATCCTGCTCGGCCTGCAACCGCTGCGAAGGGTCAGGAACGCGCTCGCCATGGTGCGCGAAGGCACCGCGCAAAGGCTTGACGGCCAGTTTCCAGCCGAGATTGAACCGCTTGCCAACGAAACCAATGCCTTGATCGAGAACAACCGGCGTATCGTCGAGCGCTCGCGGACTCAGGTGGGCAATCTCGCCCATTCCCTGAAGACGCCGCTGGCGGTGCTGCTCAACGAGGGGCGGGCGCTTGGCGGCGCCAAGGGGCAACTGATCGCCGAACAGGCCGCTTCCATGCAGAAGCAGGTCGATCACTATCTCCAGCGCGCCCGCGTCGCGGCGCAGCGCGACAGCGTCGTCTACCGCACGCCGATAGCGCCGTTGGTGCAGCGCATGGTCAGGGTTTTGCAGAAGCTCAATCCGCAGACCAGCTTGTCGTTGTCGCTGCCGCCGATCGAGATCGTCTTTGCCGGCGAGCGCGAGGACCTCGAGGAGTTGCTCGGCAATCTGCTCGAAAACGCGATGAAATGGGCGAAGAGCGCGGTTTCGGTCTCCGTCGTTCCCGTGGGTGACAAGGACGACAACATATTCGAGATCGCCATCGAAGACGACGGGCCGGGCATACCCGAGGAAAAAGCGCGCGAAGCGTTGAAACGCGGACGACGCCTGGACGAGACCAAGCCGGGCACGGGTCTCGGCTTGGCCATTGTCGCCGACCTCGTCAACGAGTATGGAGGCGTACTGCTGCTCGAACGATCCGGCATGGGCGGATTGAAGGCGGTAGTGCGATTGCGGAGCCTTCAGTGATGCCTTTCCCGGCCCGATCGACATTGACGGACGGAACATGTCACGGCGGCGCACCGATCGGCTCCGTAGCGGGCCCAACGGCCAAATTTCCGACAAATATCAACATTATAGGCCCGCGGACTTCTCCGATGACGCGGCCCCCGGCTCATCCATGACAGGCTCCAGCTCAAGAAAACCGGTTGTTGGCATGAAGATTCGCGTCGCACTTGTTTCCGCATTAATGGCCGTTTCCGGCTGCACCACCTTGGGCGGCAAGGCTCCCACCATCGCTGCGACGCCGGCCTCCACGCCACCCAGCAGCGGCAAAGTCGCCACGACGATCATTTCGGCGATGGGCGGCGGCCTCATTGGCGGGTCGATCGGCAGCGGGCTTAGCGACGCCGAGAAGCGCAGCGCGCTCGAGGCGGAATACAAGGCGCTCGAATACACCACGAGCGGCCAGAAGGTGACGTGGAAGGGCACCCAGGCGTCCCGCTATGGCGAAGTGGTTCCGGCTCAGCCCTACCGCGTCGGCTCACAAGACTGCCGCCAGTACACGCAGACCGTCTTTACCGGCGGGGCAGGCGTCACGGCGCGTGGAACGGCTTGCCGCAACGCCGATGGCAGTTGGACGCCGCTCACCTGACGGCCTAGCCGGTCCATTTCGGACCCGGCCGGTTGATGTCGATGAAGGATATGCAGCGCGCCCGCCGTCAAAGCGTCGCAGTATGCTTGTGTTGGCAGGGCAAGGCTCTGCCGTTATTGGAAGAACCATGCTGTTCTGGGTCATAGCCGCAATCCTAACGCTGGGCGCTAGCCTGGCGGTGCTGCTGCCGCTGGCCGGTGGCGCCAGAAGCGCGTCTTCGAACGGCGAGCACGATCTGGAAGTTTATCGCGATCAACTGTCCGAACTCGACCGCGATGCCGCGCGTGGCCTGATCAAGCCTGCCGAAGCCGATGAGGCGCGCGCCGAGATCGCCCGGCGCATCCTTCGCCTCGACAATGCGGACCAGGCCGGCAGCGCATCCGTCGGACGCACATCCGTCGCGACGCGGCTTGTCGCCACCGCGGCCGTGCTGGCGGTGCCGTTGGTCAGTTGGGGCTTGTACATCAATATCGGCTCGCCCGATCTGCCCTCGCAGCCGCTCAGCGAGCGCCTGGCCAAGAGTCCGGCCGACAGCTCGGTCGACGAACTTGTGGCTCGCGCCGAAGCCCACCTTGCCGCCAATCCGTCCGACGGCAGGGGATGGGACGTGTTGGCGCCGGTTTATCTACGCATGCAGCGCTTTTCCGACGCGGTCGCCGCCTATCGCAACGCCATTCGCCTCGACGGCGACAGCGCTGTTCGCCGGGCCGGTCTCGGCGAGGCGATCGCCAGCGAGGCCGGCGGCATCGTTTCGGCGGATGCCCAGGAGGCCTTCGAGGCGGCCCTGAAACTTGACCCGGCCAATGCCAAGGCCGGCTTCTACCTGGCTATGGCCTTGGCACAGGAGGGCCGCAGCAAGGAGGCGGCCGCGGCCTGGCAGGCGATGCTGGGCACGCTGCCGAAGGATTCGCCATGGCGCGGCGCGATCGAGCAGGCGCTGGCCAAGTCCGGTGGTTCCGGCGCCGGCAATGCACGCGTCGCTTCGAGCGAGCCGGCAAACGGACCGACCGCGGGCGATATCGATGCCGCTTCATCGATGTCGCCGCAGGACAGGGAAGCCATGATCAACACCATGGTCGCCGGGCTCGACGAGAAGCTGCGGCAGAATCCGCGCGACCCGGACGGATGGATGCGGCTCGTTCGTTCCTACATCGTGCTGGGCAAGGCCGACCAGGCGCGCGAGGCGCTGAGCCGCGCTATTGCCGTCTTTGGAGCCGACAGTGACGAAGCCAGGAAATTCACCGCTTTTGCCGCTTCGCTCGGCCTGACGGCGACGCAATAGGGCTGACCGGACAATGACACGCAAACAGAAACGATTGTCGGTGATCGCGGGCGGCCTGGCCTTCCTCGGCGCCGCCACCGGTCTGACATTCTATGCGCTCGGCCAGAAGGCGTCCTATTTCTACATGCCCGCCGATCTGGCCACGGCGACGGTGCAGCCGGGCCAGCGCATCAGGCTGGGCGGCCTGGTGGAAAAAGGCACGATCCAGCGCGGGCAGGGGGCGACAGTGGCGTTTTCGGTGACCGACACCCATAAATCGGTCAAGGTCACCTATACAGGCATCCTGCCTGACCTATTTCGCGAGGAGCAGGGGGTCATCACCGAGGGCACGTTCGGCCCTGATGGCGTCTTTGTGGCCGACAGCGTTCTGGCCAAGCACGACGAGCGCTACATGCCCAAGGAAGTGGCCGATGGGCTGAAGGCCAAGGGCGTTTGGCAGGAGAGCAAGAGTGAATAGGCAGGCTCGATATAGCCGGGTTGGCGATCATGGTTGAGACCGGACATTTCGCGCTGGTCCTGGCCTTCGCGCTGGCCCTGGTGCAGACGGTGGTGCCGCTGTTTGGCGCCCGCACCAACAATCAGCGCCTGATGGCGGTCGGCGCTCCAGTCGCGATCACCGGCTTTGCGCTGACGGCGCTGTCCTTCGCCGCACTGGTCGGCGCCTATGCGAGTTCCGATTTCTCGGTCGCCAGCGTCTGGGAAAATTCCCATTCGCTGCAGCCCATGATCTATAAGATCACTGGAACCTGGGGCAATCACGAAGGCTCGATGCTGCTCTGGGTGCTGATCCTGACCTTTTTCGGTGCGCTGGTCGCCGCCTTCGGCTCCAACCTGCCGGCGACGCTACGTGCCAACGTGCTTGCCGTGCAGGGTGCGATCGGCGCGACATTCTTCCTGTTTATACTAGCAACGTCCAATCCCTTCGCGAGGCTTTCACCGGCGCCCATCGAAGGGCGCGATCTCAATCCCATCCTGCAGGATCTCGGCCTCGCCGTTCACCCGCCACTGCTCTATCTCGGCTATGTCGGCTTTTCGATCTGTTTTTCGTTCTCGGTAGCCGCCCTCATCGATGGACGCATTGATGCGTCCTGGGCACGTTGGGTGCGGCCATGGACCCTGGTCGCCTGGATGTTCCTGACCGGCGGCATCGCCATGGGCTCGTACTGGGCCTATTACGAGCTCGGCTGGGGCGGCTTCTGGTTCTGGGATCCGGTCGAGAACGCCTCCTTCATGCCCTGGCTCGCGGGCACCGCGCTGCTCCATTCGGCCATCGTCATGGAAAAGCGTTCGGCCCTGAAGATCTGGACGCTGCTGCTCGCCATCCTGACCTTTTCACTGTCGTTGCTCGGCACCTTCCTGGTGCGTTCGGGCGTCCTGACCTCGGTGCATGCCTTCGCCACCGATCCGACGCGCGGTATCTTCATCCTGTGCATACTGACGCTGTTCATCGGTGGATCATTGGCGCTGTTTGCGGTGCGTGCCTCGAGGCTGACGGCCGGCGGCCTCTTTCATCCGGTTTCGCGCGAAGGCGCGCTGGTGCTGAACAATTTGTTCCTGACCACGGCCACCGCCACCGTACTCGTCGGTACGCTCTATCCGCTGGCGGTCGAGGCCCTTTCGGCCGACAAGATTTCGGTCGGCGCGCCGTTCTTCGACCTCACCTTCGGACCGCTCATGTTACCGTTGCTGGCCATGGTTCCGTTCGGGCCGCTGCTGGCCTGGAAGCGCGGCGACGTGTTCGCCGTCGCGCAGCGCCTGATGGCGGCCTTCGCGGCGGCGCTTCTGGCAACGCTGGTCACCGCCCTGTTCATCGACGGCGCTTCGGTATTCGCAGCCGTTGGCGTGGGTCTTGCCGTCTGGCTGATCCTCGGCGCTCTCACCGACCTCGCCGTCAAGGCGGGGTTCGGCAATGTGGCAGCGAAAGTCATGGTCAGGCGCCTGCTCGGCCTGCCGCGTTCGGTCTTCGGCACAGCGCTTGCCCACCTCGGTCTTGGCCTGACCACGCTTGGCATTGTCGGCACGCTTTGCTTCGGCACCGAGAAAATCCTGTCGATGCATGCCGGGCAAACCGTCGAATTGTCCGGCCATACTCTGCGTTTCGTCGGGCTCCATCCCGCGCAGGGACCGAATTACAGCGAGGATCGCGGTCGCTTCGAGCTGATCGGTGTCGGCGGCAGTCCCGTTGGCGAAATCAGCTCGGCCAAGCGCTTCTATCCGGTACGCCAGACGACAACGACGGAGTCAGGCATCAGGACGATGGGCCTTTCACAGCTTTACATTTCGCTCGGCGACGAGGGCAATGACGGATCGGTCGTGGTGCGCCTGTGGTGGAAACCGCTGGTAACGCTAATCTGGGGCGGCGGCCTGGTCATGATGGTCGGTGCGGCCATGTCGCTGATGGACAGGCGCCTGCGCGTCGGCGCACCCTCGCGCCGCCGCAAGCAGGCCGGCGCCATGAGCCCCGCGGGCCTGCCATGAAGGCGAAGTTGTCCATCGCGTCGCTCGTGATGGTGCTGGCGCTGTCCTTTGCCGGCACGGCGTTGGCGGTGAAGCCCGACGAGATGCTTGCCGATCCGACGCTGGAAGCGAGGGCGCGAGCGCTGTCGGAAGGGCTGCGCTGCATGGTCTGCCAGAACCAGTCGATCGACGAATCCGATGCCGATCTTGCCCGTGACCTGCGCGTTCTGGTGCGCCAGCGCCTGGTCGCTGGCGATACCGACAAGCAGGTGATGGACTATGTGGTTTCGCGCTACGGCGAGTTCGTGCTGCTGAAGCCGCGCTTCGACCTGCGCAACGCTCTGCTTTGGGGCACGCCGGTGATCCTGCTTTTGGCCGGTGGCCTGTTTGTCGTTCTCAGCGCGAGATCGCGCCGGTCACTGGCGACAAAATCCCTCTCCGCCGACGAACGGGCGGCACTGGAGGCGATCCTGCGCCGCGATTGAGTGCACGCGGCGATCGTTCGCCAACATTACCAAAGTTTCATGCGTCGGAAATGGCGTCGTAATGTACGCCGCTCTAATTCTCTTCGTCAGGATGCCGACAAGGCGCGTCCCTTCGAAAAGAGGATACGAGACCCCATGAATATTGCCCCCAATTCATATTCCCGCACCCGCAAGCGTCTCCTGGCTGCCGTCGCTTCCGTCGCCGTTGCCGGCGCGATCGGCGTTGGCGCATTGACCAGCGGAACCAGCCCCGTTCTGGCCGATGCCGTGCGCGTCGAGGCGCCGCAGGTCCCCAGCTTCGCCGATGTCGTCGAGCGCGTTTCGCCCGCCGTGGTCAGCGTCAAGGTCAAGGCCAAGGTCCAGCCCACGGCCGATGACGGTTCCGACGACCAGGACGGCTTCGACAATTTGCCCAACAATCCGCAGCTGCGCCGATTCTTCAAGGAATTCCGCGGCTTTGGCGATCAGGGCCAGAACGACGACGGTCCCCGCCGGTTCGGGCATCGTGACCGCGGCCACGGCGAGCCGCGCCCGGTGGCTCAAGGGTCGGGCTTCTTCATCTCCGAGGATGGCTATCTCGTCACCAACAACCATGTGGTCGAAGAGGGCACCGCCTTCACCGTGGTGACCAATGACGGCAAGGAACTCGACGCCAAGCTGGTCGGTACCGACCCGCGCACCGACCTCGCGGTGCTCAAGGTCGAGGGTGGTGGCAAGTTTACCTATGTCGACTTCGCCGATGACTCCAAGGTTCGGGTCGGCGATTGGGTCGTGGCCGTCGGCAACCCGTTCGGTCTCGGCGGCACCGTCACCGCCGGCATCGTCTCGGCGCGCGGCCGTGACATCGGCGCCGGTCCCTATGACGACTTCATCCAGATCGACGCCTCGGTCAACCGCGGCAATTCTGGCGGCCCGACCTTCAACCTCAGCGGCCAGGTGGTCGGCATCAACACCGCTATCTTCTCGCCTTCCGGCGGCAGCGTCGGTATCGCCTTCGACATTCCTGCCTCGACCGCCAAGCAGGTCGTCGAGGATCTGATGAAGAGCGGTGCCGTGCAGCGCGGCTGGCTCGGCGTCGAGATCCAGCCGGTCACATCAGACATCGCCGAATCGCTCGGCCTGAAGTCGAACAACGGCGCACTGGTATCCAGCGCTCAGGACGACGGCCCCGGCAAGAAGAGCGGCATCACCGCCGGTGACGTGATCACCCAGGTCGACGGCAAGGATGTTGCTTCGCCGAAGGAGCTCGCCCGCCTGATTGGCGCCTATTCGCCGGGCAAGTCGGTTGACGTCACGGTCTGGCGCGACGGCAAGAGCCAGAGCGTCAAGGTCGAGCTCGGCAAGCTGCCTTCAAGCGACAAGCAGGCCTCGGCCGACGACAAGCCGGCGGCTCCGGCCAAGGCCGATACGCTTGCCGATCTCGGTCTGACCGTCACCAAATCCGAAAACGGCAAGGGTTTGGTGGTGACCGATGTCGATCCCGACAGCGACGCCGCCGACCGTGGCATCCAGCCGGGCGACATCATCACCGCGGTCAATTCGATGGAAGTCAACGGCACCGACGACGTCACCAAGGCCATGGACGAAGCGGTGAAATCCGGGCGCAAGGCCGTCCTGATGCAGATCAACCGCGACGACAACAACCGCTTTGTGGCGCTGCCCGTCGCCAAGGGCTGACAACGACTTTTCCAGTGCGGCGGTTTCAAACACCCCCGAGCCGCCGCACGGGAAGTATGGAGCCGAGCACGTTAGTCAGTCATCGTGCTCCCCTCCGGCGGCAGCGGGCTTCCCATCGCCCGCTGCCGCACTCCGCCCGCGGACCATGCGCTCAGGCTGAGCGAACAAGCGGAGTGCTTTGGTGGCAACGGCATGCCGGCAGCATGCTGGGACAGTAACACCAGAGAACCAAGACTTTATCGCGCGCGGCCTGGATCATCTTGATCGCGATGCGCTTTGGCGAAGGCTAAAATGCAGATGCCGGCTACTCAATCTTCCAGCGAAATCGCGTATAACGGTCCTATGAAGATTCTCGTCATAGAAGACGATCGCGAGGCTGCGGATTATCTACAGAAAGCCTTTACCGAGGCCGGGCACACCGCGCATGTCGCAGGTGACGGCGAGACCGGCTTCGCGCTCGCCGATGCCGGCGACTACGACGTGATGGTCATCGACCGGATGATGCCGCGCCGCGACGGCCTGTCGGTCATCGCCGGCCTGCGCTCCAGGGGCAACGCCACGCCGGTGCTGATCCTGTCGGCGCTGGGCGAGGTCGACGACCGGGTCACCGGCCTGCGCGCCGGCGGCGACGATTATCTGACCAAGCCCTATGCCTTTTCCGAGCTGCTCGCCCGCGTCGAGGTGCTGAACCGCCGGGCCAGCGCCAAGGAAGCCGAAACCGTCTACCGCGTCGGCGATCTCGAACTTGACCGGCTTTCGCATTCGGTCAGGCGCGCCGGACGCGAGATCACGCTGCAGCCACGCGAGTTCCGCCTGCTTGAATATCTGATGCGCCATGCCGGCCAGGTGGTGACGCGCACCATGCTGCTCGAAAATGTCTGGGATTATCATTTCGATCCGCAGACCAACGTCATCGACGTCCATGTCTCGCGACTGCGCGGCAAGATCGAAAAAGGCTTCGACAAGCCCATCCTGCATACGATTCGCGGCGCCGGCTACATGCTTAGGGCCGGTTAGGCGGCGGCATGGCCCTTTCCGTGCCTGCCATCATGAAGACGACGGCTGCGCGGCTCTCGGCGCTCTATCTCCTGCTCTTCGCGCTCTGCGCCGTGCTGCTTGTCCTCTACATGACCTCGCTTTCGGCGCGCATGCTGACCGCGCAGACGCAGGAGACCATCAACGACGAGGTGCTCGGCCTTGCCCGCGCCTACCAGCGCGGCGGCCTGCCGGTCCTGGTTCGCGTGGTGGAGCAGCGCTCGCGCCAGCCCGGCGCCAATCTCTATTTGATCGCCGACGCCAACGGCCAGATCCTGACCGGCAATGTCCAGAGCCTGGAGCCGGGGGTCATCGAGACCGAAGGCTGGACGACCGAGCCGTTCTCCTACCGTCGTTTCGGCGAAGGCGAACTCGACCGGCAGCGCAGCACACCTTCCGATCAGGCCACGCCGCAGGCCGGCGATACGGCGGTCCGATCCGAAGGCGAGAAGGGCCACAATGCGATCGCCCTGGTGCTGCGCCTGCCGAACCAGATGATCATGCTGGTCGGCCGCGATCTCGGCGAACCTGAGCGGTTCCGCGCCGTCATCCGCCGCTCCCTGATGCTGGCGCTCGGCATGATGGGGCTGGGCGGGCTGTTGATCTGGTTCTTCGTCGGCCGCGCCGCACTGAAGCGCATCGATGGCGTTTCGGAAGCCAGCCGCCGCATCATGGGCGGCGATCTTTCGGGCCGGCTGCCGGTGACCGGCGCCGGTGACGAATTCGACCGGCTTTCCGAGAACCTCAACGCCATGCTGGCCAGGATCGCCATGCTCAACGAGGGGCTGAAACAGGTTTCCGACAACATCGCGCATGATCTGAAGACGCCGCTGACCCGGCTGCGCAACCGCGCCGAGGCGACGCTTTCGGGCAAGCACAAGACGTCGGACTACCGCCAGGCGCTGGAAGGCACCATCGCCGAGTCCGACCAGCTCATAAAGACCTTCAACGCCATCCTGATGATCTCCCGGCTGGAGGCGGGTTATTCCTCCGAAAGCACCAGCCGCGTCGATCTGGCCGCAGCCGTGCGCGATGTCGTCGAACTCTACGAGCCGGTGGCGGAAGAGGCTGGCGTTTCGCTCGAAGCCGCGGTCGATGGCGCATTCCTTGTCGACGGCAACCGCGAACTGATCGGCCAGGCGCTGTCCAACATCGTCGACAATGCGATCAAGTACTCGACCGATTCCACCTCCAAGCCGGCGGTCCGCGTGACGCTCGAACGCACGCATGGCGAGATCAGGCTCGCCGTCGCCGACAACGGCCAGGGCATCCCGGACGATGCCGATCGCGCCCGGGCGACGGAACGGTTCGTGCGGCTCGAGAAGAGCCGTTCCCAGCCAGGTTCCGGGCTTGGCCTCAGCCTCGCAAAGGCGGTCATGACATTCCACTATGGCCGGCTTGATCTCTTGCCTGGTAATCCCGGATTATCCGTGGTCATGAGTTTTCCCGCGCGGGAGGATCATTGATGACGGCGGCTGCAAAGCGGATGGCGAGGGACTGGCTGTTGAAGCCGGTGGCAAGGCTTGCTCCTCTGGATGACAGCCGGGCCCGGCAGGAGCTGGCCGAGATCGCCACCTTGGCACGCGAAGAGGGGTTGACGCGGCTGGCGAAATTCCTGGCTGGAACGGGTGAGGCGCAGGACTTCCTGGCCACCGTCTTCGACCTGTCGCCGTTCTTGCGTGACATGGCGCGTCGCCGACCGCAAATATTGGATGGGCTTTTCGATCAGCCGGTCGAGGCCCGGCTGAAGGCGATCCTCGTGGCGATCGACCGGGCATCGTTCTCCGAGACGATATCCGAATCCAGATTGATGATGGAACTGCGGCAATGGAAGGCCGATGCGCACTTCCTGATAGCGCTGGCCGATCTGGCCGCCGAGGCCGAGACCTCGCTTACGGTGCGGCGGTTGAGCGACCTTGCCGATGCGTGCACGCGCGCCGCCGTCGATTTCCTGCTGCGCGACGCGCATGGCCACGGCAAGCTGAAGTTGCCGGATCCCGCCAATCCCTCGAACCGGTCGGGCTGGATCCTGCTCGGCATGGGCAAGCTTGGCGCGCATGAGCTCAATTTTTCCTCCGATATCGACCTTGTGGTCTTCTTCGACCCGGAAGCGTCGGCCGTCGTCGATCCGCTCGATGCGACGGAGCTGTTTTCGCGGCTGACGCGCCGTCTGGTGCGCATCCTGCAGGATCGCACCGAACATGGCTATGTCTTCCGCACCGACCTCAGGCTGCGTCCCGATCCCGGTTCGACCCCGCTGGCGATCCCGATCGAGGCGGCGCTGCGCTACTACGAGGCGCGCGGCCAGAACTGGGAACGCGCCGCCATGATCAAGGCGCGTCCTGTGGCCGGCGATCTGGACGCCGGCACCGCTTTCCTCAAGGAGCTCCAACCCTACATCTGGCGCAAATACATGGACTATGCCGCGATCGCCGACGTCCATTCGATCAAACGCCAGATCCACGCCCACAAGGGGCATGGCGAAATCGCGGTCAAGGGCCACAACGTCAAGCTCGGGCGCGGCGGCATCCGCGAGATCGAGTTCTTCGTCCAGACGCAGCAGCTCATCGCCGGCGGCCGCTTCCCGGAACTGCGCGGCCGCGAGACCGTGCCGATGCTCGACCAGCTGGCCGCGCGCGGCTGGATCACCAGCGAGGCACGCGACGCACTGGCCCGGCAATATTGGTTCCTGCGCCGGGTCGAGCATGCCATCCAGATGGTGGCCGACGAGCAGACGCACACCCTGCCGGAGGATGATGAAGGGCTGGAGCGAATCGCCCGTATGCTGGGCTTTGCCGATGCGGCTGCTTTTTCCCTGGGCTTTCGCGCCTCGCTGCAGCAGGTCGAACGTCACTACGCGGCGCTGTTCGAAACGGCGCCGGAGCTCTCGGCAGGCATCGGCAATCTGGTCTTCACCGGCGACGTCGACGACCCCGATACGCTGCAGACCTTGCACGGCCTCGGCTTCCAGCGAACGAGCGACATCTGCCGCGTGATCCGTGGCTGGCATTTCGGCCGCTACCGCGTCACCCAGTCGGCTGAGGCGCGCGAGCGACTGACGGAACTGACGCCGGCGCTGCTCAAGGCTTTCGGCCAGACGCGTCGGGCCGATGAGGCGTTGATCCGTTTCGACGAGTTCCTCGCCGGCCTGCCTGCAGGCATCCAGCTCTTCTCGCTGCTCCAGTCCAATCCGGCGCTGCTGAAGCTTATGGCGACGATCATGGGCGCAGCACCCCGGCTGGCCGCGATCATCACGCGCCGGCCACATGTGTTCGATGGCCTGCTCGATCCCGCTCTTCTCACCGAATTGCCGGATCGTGGCTATCTATCGGCACGGCTTACCGCTTTCCTCGAAGGCGACCGCGCCTATGAGGACGTTCTCGATCGTTTGCGCATCTTTGCCTCCGAGCAGAAATTCCTGATCGGTGTGCGGCTGCTCGCCGGCTCGATCGATCCGGCCCGTGCAGGCCACGCCTTTTCTGACCTGGCCGATCTCACCATTGAGGCCGCGTTGCGCGCGGTTATGGCCGAATTCGAGGCGCGCCATGGCACAATCGCCGGCGGCGTGGTTTCGCTGCTCGGCATGGGAAAGCTCGGCAGCCGTGAATTGACGGCGGGATCGGATGTCGACCTTATCCTGCTCTACGACCACGATGCGGACGCCGAGGAATCCGACGGTGAAAAGCCGCTGGCCCCCTCGCATTACTACACCCGGATGACACAGCGCCTGATCTCGGCCGTCTCCGCGCCGACCGCGGAAGGCGTACTCTATGAACTCGACCTGCGGCTGCGGCCGTCGGGCAACAAGGGGCCGGTGGCCACCCACGTCGACGCCTTCAAGAAATACCAGCGCCAGGCGGCCTGGACCTGGGAGCACATGGCGCTGTCGCGGGCGCGCGCCATTGCCGGAGATGCCAGGCTCTGTGCCGAGGTCGAAGCCGACGTCGCGGCGGTGCTCGGGCAATCGCGCGACGCAGCAAAGGTGAAAGCCGAAGCGTCCGACATGCGCGCCATGATCGAGAAGGAAAAGCCGCCGCGCGACCTCTGGGACATCAAACTCATTGCCGGCGGCCTGATCGATCTCGAATTCATCGCCCAGGTAGCCGTCGTCACGGGCAATGTCGAGTCCGGCCGCAGGGTCACGGCAACCGCAGAGGTATTGTCGCGCCTTGCGCCACAATTCGCAGCCGCCGATGTCAGGGAGGAGCTTGGCGAGGCCTACCGGCTCTATTTGGCGCTGACCCAAATGATCAGGCTTTGCCTCACCGGCCAGTTCGAGCGGGACGATGTGCCGCCGGGGCTTTCGGATCTGCTTCTGGCGGTCACCGACTTGCCGGATTTCGGTGTGCTTGAAGCACATCTCAAGGAGACGTCGCGGAAGGTCAGGAAGGATTTCGACCTTCTGCTTCGTGCCGGGCGGCCGTGATCAACGGCCGTGCGGATCGCATCGGGGGTGACGATGCAACAGGAGAAGACCATGAGAAAGACAACCAAGCTCGCATTCGCCTTCATCGCGTTGGCAGGAGCCGTCGGCACTGCGGCCTATGCCGAGAACAGCGAC
This sequence comes from Mesorhizobium sp. ESP-6-2, assembly GCF_020164675.1. NCBI lineage: Bacteria > Pseudomonadati > Pseudomonadota > Alphaproteobacteria > Hyphomicrobiales > Phyllobacteriaceae > Mesorhizobium > Mesorhizobium sp. ESP-6-2. Next base: position 28,203 of record NZ_JAIUGT010000004.1, on the reverse strand, counting down.
AGCGCAAACAGGCGTGAGCGCACAATGATGCGCCTCAACAAGGCGATCAAGGACAATGACGGCACCATCAGCTTCGACCAGTTCTCAAGCGTCATGGATTCGCGGTTGAAGAAGCTGGTTGCCGACAGTGGTGGCAAGCTCACGGTGGAGCAGCTCGCCGCGGCGCTGGAAAAGGCCCGCTTCGAGCGCATGGCCAGGCGCATCATCGCGCGTTACGACACCAAGGGCGACGGTACGCTGACGACGGAGGACATCGCCAGTCGCGACAAGAAGCTCTTTGCCCTGCTCGACAAGAACAACGACGGAAAGATCAACAAGGGCGAACTGCCAAAGGGCGGCGGCTTTGGCCTACACCGTCAGTGGGATGACGAAGGCGACGACGGCAGCATGCAATAACGCCTTCCGGCACGGGCTTCGGCGACATCGCCGGAGCCTGTTGCTCAAGCTGCGACCTTGACCACGGGCGTCGCCTTCTTCACCGGAATGCGCACCGACACGATCGTGCCGACACCTTCGGTTGAGCGGATTTTCAGGGCACCGCCTTGCAGTTCGGCCAGAGAGCGCGAGATGGCAAGGCCGAGGCCGGACCCGGCATGGCTCTTGGAGAACTGGTTCTGCACCTGTTCGAAGGGCCGTCCGAGCTTGCCGAGCGCCTCCTTCGGTATGCCGCAGCCATTATCCTCGATCGTCAGCACCAGCGCCCCTGAGGTATTGCGGGCCCTGACCGATATGTGGCCGCCCTGGCCGGTGAATTTCACTGCGTTGGACAAAAGGTTGATGACGATCTGCTTGATCGCGCGGCGGTCGGCGAACAGCGTCAGCGCGTCGGCGATGCGGGTCTCCACGGTGATCGCCTTCTGTGCGGCCTGCAGCGAGACGACCCTGACCGTCTCGCTGATCAGCGGGCCGAGATCGATCTCTTCGCGGTCGAGCGAGAATTGGCCGGCCTCGATTTTCGACATGTCGAGAATGTCGTTGATGACGCCCAGGAGATATTTGCCACTGCTGTTGATGTCGGTGGCGTACTCCTCGTAGCGCTCCGATCCCAGCGGGCCGAACAGCCCCTGTTCCATCAGCTCGGAGAAGCCGATGATGGCGTTCAAGGGCGTGCGCAGTTCATGCGACATGTTGGCCAGGAATTCGGACTTGGCCCGGTTCGCCGCTTCGGCGCGCTCGGTTTCCTTCATGTATTTGCGGTTGAGCTCGACCAGTTCGCGCGCGCGCTCCTCTTCGGCCCGGCGGGCGAGGCTGAGATCGTGTATGGTCGCCATCAGCCGGCGCTCGCTGTCGACCAGCTTTTCTTGATGCAGCTTGATCTGGGTGATGTCGGATCCGACCGAGACAATGCCGCCGTCGCGGGTTCTGAGTTCGTTGACCTGCAACCAGCGGCCGTCGGCCAGCTGCCGTTCGAACGTCGCGCCGCCCTGCGGTCCATTGCTGTTGGCAAGCCGCCGATCGGAAGCGAAAGCGAGCATGCGCTCTTCCAGCGTGGCGCGCACGGCGCCTGGCATCACGTCACGGTCCGAAAGGCCATTGTCCTTCTGGTATTTGGAATTGCACATGATCAGCCGCTCGGCGGCATCCCACAGCACGAAGGATTCGTTGATGTTCTCGATCGCCGTTCTCAGGCGCAGATCGGCTGCCTCGGAACGAAGCGCCAGGTGGCGCTGCTCGGTGACGTCGACGGCGATGCCGATCAACTGGATTTCGGGCGCTTCCGGATCCATGACCTGCGCCCTTGCGCGCATCCATACCCACTGCCCGTCGGCATGCCGCATCCGGAACACCTGATCGATATGATCGATCTCGCGCGCGACGATCTTGTTGGCGAGTTGGAACAGGTCGCCATCATCGGGATGGATGATCTCGTCGACCTCGCCGAAGGACAGCATCGTGTCGCATGGCTCGTAGCCCAGCATGTCGTACATCGAGCGCGACCAATACATCTTGCCGCGCACCATGTCCCAGTCCCACAAGCCGCAGCGGCCGCGTACCAGCGCCATGTCGATGCGTTGATGCGCTTCGAGGTAGATGCGGTCGGCAGCCTGCGCGCGCGCCGCCTGGCCGAAATAGGCATAGAGGATGATGATCAGCACGCCGGCCGTCAGTACGAACAGCGTCACATTCAGCGAGACTGTCTTGCGCCAGGCGTCGAAAACCGCGTCCTGGGGCACCAGCGCCGCTGCCGCGCCTTTGCGACCGTTCGCCAGGCTGACCGCGGCATACCAGTCCTGCCCGCCAATATCGACCTCCATCACTCCGGCGCGGTCGCCGAACATGAACAGAGGCTGGCCGCCCTGGGCGAGGCTATCCAGCGAACGGCCTTGCCAGGACATCGAGCGCGGCGTCACCGCGGTGATCTTGAAGGCGCTGTCGGTGATGACAAGAACGTGGCCGCGGCTCATTGCGCCCTGACGGCTGGTCGTTTCCAACAGGTCCTGGATAGCGCCCGGCGCGGTGTCGGACATGGTGGCCAGCGAACTCGCCAGTTGACTGGACGCCAGCATCAGGATCGCCTTGGCGTTGCGCTCGATATCGTCGCGTTCGTTCATCAGCGACAGGACGCGCAGCGCCGCGATCGCGATCAGGAAGATGACGATGAGAGCCGGTATCGATCGGCGCAGCAATGGCTCGGCGGCCAGAAGCCGCTTGTAGGCCGGTTCGGCGATGAGTCGCGCATTCCCGGCAAGGCCGTCGCTTCGCGGCGTCTCGCGACGCGCAAAAGCTATCCCTCCGGGCGCGCCCCACGCGTCCGCCTTCGCCATAAATGGCACTCCCCGATTTGCCTATGCTGTCTGATGATCCGGCAAACGCCGCACTTCCGAATCGTCATTAAAGAATCAAAGGTGATTCGCCTTGTCCAGTGGTCCGGCGAAAAAAGATTAAAAATCGACTAAAATAGTGGCTTTTCCGCCAACCGAGCAGCGGCATGCGATGGCGATCACCGTTGAAAGGGAGTAATATTAGAGATCACGCATATTCCGTGCGGATTGCACATTGGGAGGAAAGCATGAATCGCAGATCTGCAATTGCTCTCGGCGTGTCAGCGGCAGCGGTAACGCCTTTGTTCGCCCTGGCGGCGTCGGCAAAAACGAAGACATACGGCCCGAAGGAGGGCAAGGAAATTGCGCCCGGCATCAGAGTGGTGGAGGTCGGTACGGGAAACTCAGACATTCCTGCCTACAAAAGCATCTCAATCGTCGATGTCGTGTTTCAGCCCGGCACACATGCTCCGGCGATGGTTATGGACAACGATATGGTATGCACCATCACTGCGGGCGAATTCACGATCAAGAAGGCCGACAAGGAGTTCAAGCTCAAGGAAGGCGACATGTACACTTGCGCCAAAGGCAAGACCGATGAGGCGACGAATACGAGCGCCGAGGTCGGCGTGCATCGCATCGCCATGTTGATATCCGCGTAGGGAGGCGGGAATCCGTTCGAGCAGCAGAGGCACACCCCGACAGGCCGGTGGCGTTGCTTTGGCATTGCCGCCGACCACCATGGTGGCCGCTTGGGTCTGGCTCACGCCAGCGTACGCTCGACAATATCGCTTAAATCCGCGGACAGGTTTTCGGCATTGGCGATCGAAAGCAGCGCTTCCCTGGCCTTGGCCTGCCGGCCAGGTTCGAGCGATCGCCACGACCGGAGCGCCGTTGCCAATCTTGCCGCCACCTGCGGATTGCGTTTTTCGACTTCGAGCACCGTCTGCGTGAAGAATCGGTAGCCTTCGCCGTCGGCGCGGTGGAAGCCGGTCTGGTTGGCACTCGAGAATGTGCCGACCAACGAGCGCACCCGGTTCGGATTGGCCATCGAGAAGGCCGGATGCGCGGTCAGGGCGCGAACCGTCTCCACCGCCTGCGGACCGGGTACGCTGGCCTGAATCTGGAACCATTTGTCCATCACAAGCGGGTCGGACGCATATGTCTCTTCGAAAGCCGCCAGTGCCGTGTTTGCCTCCGGCGAACCATGGTGGCGATGCGCGAGCACGGTCAGCGCGGCCGCGCGGTCAGTCATGTTGGTGGCCGACCGGAAGTGCTCCGCCGCAAGTTCGGCGCCACCTGGCAGCAGCGAGAGATAATCGAGCAGGATGTTGCGCAGCGCCCGCCGACCGGCGGAAGCCGCATCCGGGCTGAACGGCCGTTCGTCGGCAAGCCGCTCGTAGAGGCCTGCGAACACGTCCCGGTTCGCCTTGGCGATTGCCAGCGCCAGCGCCTCGCGCGCAGCGAAGATGGCGTTGGGTTCGATGTTCTTGCCGATGTCGCGCGCTATGTCGGTCTCGCCCGGAAGCGAAAGCGCCAGCGCCCGGTAGGCCGGCTCCAGCGTCTCGTCGCTCGCGATCCTGCCGGCAAGCTCGGTCAGTCGCGCGGTGAAGCCAGGCTCAGCGCCGCCGAGAATTTGGCGGAAGGCCAAGATCAATGCATCCGTAAGCAGCGTGTTGAAGGTCTGCCAGCGCGAGAAGCTGTCGCTATCGTGGCCGGCAAGGAAGAATTGGTCATCGGTGTTCTGCTCGACGGCAAGCGTTATCGGCGCCGAGAAGCCGCGGTTCAGCGAAACCGCCGGACGCTCGGCGACGCCTGAGAAGCGCACCAGATGCCGGCGCTTGCGGATGTGGATGATGCCGTCCTCGACGCTGGCGCCGTCGACCGCGTCATAGGCGACCGGCTCGCCACCGGCGCCGATCAGACCGAAGGCGAGCGGTATGTGCATCAGCCGTTTGCGGCTTTCCGACGGGGTCGGGGGCACCGATTGCTCGATTTCCAGCGTGAATTCCCGCTCCGCCCGGTTATAGGTCGAGCTCACCGCCAGGTTAGGGGTGCCGGCCTGATGGTACCAGAGCGCGAATTGCGACAAGTCGCGGCCGGACACCTCCTCGAACACTGTCAGGAAATCCTCGATCGTCGCCGCCGTGCCGTCGTGCCGCTCGAAATAGAGATCCATGCCGGCGCGGAAGCTATCAGGCCCGAGGATGGTACGGATCATGCGCACCACCTCCGAGCCTTTTTCGTAGACGGTCGCCGTGTAGAAATTGTTGATCTCGCGATAGCGGCGCGGCCTGACCGGATGCGCCAGCGGCCCCTGGTCCTCGGGGAATTGATGCGCGCGCAGCGTGCGCACCTCGGCGATGCGCTTGACCGCACGCGAACGTTGGTCGGCGGAGAATTCGTGGTCGCGATAAACGGTCAGCCCTTCCTTCAGGCAAAGCTGGAACCAGTCGCGGCAAGTGATTCTGTTACCTGTCCAATTGTGGAAATACTCATGCGCGATGATCGCCTCGATATTGGCGAAATCGGCGTCCGTCGCGGTCTCCCGGTCGGCCAGCACGTATTTGTCGTTGAAGACATTGAGGCCCTTGTTCTCCATCGCGCCCATGTTGAAGTCGGACACGGCGACGATGTTGAAGACATCGAGGTCGTATTCGCGGCCGAATGCCTCCTCGTCCCATTGCATCGATCGCTTCAAGGCATCCATGGCGTAGCCGGCGAGCTTCTCCTTGCCCGGCTCGACATAGATGCCGAGCTCGACCGTGCGGCCGGACATGGTGACGAAACTGTCGGCGACCCGGCCGAGATTGCCGGCGACCAGCGCGAACAGATAGGATGGCTTGGGGAAGGGGTCGTGCCAAATGGCATAGTGCCAGCCATCGCCGAGATCGCCCTTGTCGACCGGGTTTCCGTTGGACAGAAGCAGCGGCGCCTCGTCGCGGCAGGCTTCGATCCGCACGGTGTAGACGGAAAGGATGTCGGGGCGGTCGAGGAAGTAGGTGATGCGGCGGAAGCCCTCTGCTTCGCATTGCGTGCAATAGACGTTGCTTGAGCGGTAGAGGCCCATCAGCGCTTCATTGCCCGATGGCACCAGCTCGGTCTCGATCGACAGCCGAAAGCGACCCGCGGCCGGGGGGGTGACGATGGTCAGTCGGTCGGGCGTCACGGCAAAATCCGTCGGCTTGGCTTTCCTGCCGTCGATCTCGACGCGCCTGAGCGTCAGCCCGTCGCCGTCCAGCACAAGCGGCGCAGAGGCCGCGACGCCATCGCGGCGCTCGACGGTCAAAATTGCCGTGACGATCGTCGCCCCTGGCGAAAGACGGAATTCAAGGCTCGTTTCCGGAATGAGATAGTCGCTGGGGCGATAGTCTTCGAGTTTGAAGACCTGGCCAGTGTCGGTGCGCATTCCGTGGTTCCTGTCTTTCCGGGCCTGTCCTGCCCGTTCAAAAATTGAAGTCCGCGCTCTTTACACGAACCGGCGCCTCGACAAAACTGCGACAAGGTCTATTCAGACCCACCTTTCCAGCATCGCGAGGCAGTCATGGCCGCCGTCTACGACGTCAGGCATATCGAGAGACCGGCAACACCGGCCCGCACCTGGGCAACCATGCGGGAAGCGGCGGGAGCGTGACAGCAGGCCCCGGCAACAGTGACAATACCGTAGGGCACAACACGCTCACTGGCATTATGCTGAAGATCGTCTCGGTGGCGGTCTTCGTCGGCATGTCGACCTGCATCAAGGCGGCGGGTACTGTGCCGGCGGGACAGATCGTCTTCTTCCGCTCCTTCTTCGCTATCTTTCCGATCATTGCCTTTCTGGCTTTCAAGGGAAATCTCGGCACGGCTTTCAGTACAAGCCGTCCGTTCAACCACATCGCGCGCGGCGTCGTCGGCGTCTGCGCCATGGGGCTCGGCTTCTTCGCGCTGACGCGGTTGCCGCTGCCGGAAGCAATCACGCTGAATTACGCCCAGCCGCTGTTGGTGGTGGTGTTCAGCTCGATTTTCCTCGGCGAAGCCATTCGTGTCTATCGCTGGAGCGCGGTCGCCGTCGGTCTCGTCGGTGTGCTGATCATCTCCTGGCCGGAGCTGACGCTCCTGAGTTCCGGCGAGGCGCTCGACGACCAGGAGGTGCTCGGCGTCATCGCCGCACTGATAGCGGCGGCGATTTCGGCCGTCGCCATGCTGCTCGTGCGCAATCTCGTGCAAAGCGAGCGCACCGCCACGATCGTGCTTTGGTTTTCGGTGACCGCGAGCGTCATGGCGCTGCTGTCGCTGCCGTTTGGGTGGCAGGCGCTGACGCCGGGGCAGGCGGCCCTTCTCGTCGCCGCCGGCTTCTGCGGCGGCCTCGGCCAGATCCTGATGACCTCGGCCTATCGCCATGCCGAGGCATCGGTGGTGGCCCCGTTCGAATACACCTCGATGATCCTCGGCGTCGTGGTCGGCTACCTCGTCTTCGGCGATGTCGCCACGCTGAACACGCTGACCGGCGGCCTGATCGTCGTTGCCGCCGGCATCTTCATCATCTGGCGCGAACGTCAACTCGGCCTGGAACGCACCCGCACGCGCAAGGCTGCCCCACCGCAGGGGTGATCAGCACCGTTAGCCCCGCTCTTTGGCCAATCTTACCAGCGCCGTCCGCGTCTGCTCGTCGGCCGGAAAGAAGGACTCGATCGCCAGTTCCGACAGCGTCACGTCCAGCGGCGTGCCGAACACGGTGATGGTGCTGATGAACGACAGCACCTGATCCCCATGGGCGAGCCGCAGCGGATGCACGATGCCGCTCGGCTCGACCGGCGCCGGCCGCCCACTCTTCAGGCCGGAGGGATAACCGCGCAACTCACGCTCCAGTTCGATCAGCACCGGATCGCCTGACGCGTCGTTCTGGTGCTTCAGGCGTTCCAGCAGGTGCGCCCGCCACTCCGCGAGATTGACGATGCGCGGGGCGACACCTCCAGGGTGCAGGCTGAGCCGCAGCACGTTGACTGGCGGCTTGAGCAGCGAGGGCTCGGAAACGTCGGCCAGAAACGGCCCAATGGCAGTGTTTGCCGAAACGAGGTTCCAGTGCCGGTCCACCGCGAGCGCCGGGAACGGCTCGTGCCCTCGAAGCACCGTCTCAACCGCCGCCATGGCCGGTGCCAGCGAAATGTCGGTCAGCGGCCTTTCGGTGAAGCTCGGCGCAAAGCCCGCCGCCAGCAAGAGCTGGTTGCGCTGGCGAAGCGGGATCGAAAGCTGCTCGGCCAGGTGCAGCACCATGTCGCGCGAGGGAGCGGCCCGCCCGCTCTCGACGAAGCTCAGATGCCGCTGCGAGATCTCGGCTTCCGTGGCGAGGTCGAGCTGGCTCATCCGGCGTCGCGTGCGCCATTCACGGATGAGGCGCCCGGCGGAGGTTTGAGGAGATATCATGAGGGCATGGTTAGGGCGACGGCAGGCGCATTTCAATTACCCGCGAGGTCATGGAGAGGTGAGCGCTCTTAGCTTCGCCTTCACCTCGAGAAAATCCCGCCAGGCCAGCTTCTTGTGCGCCGGCGTCCTCAATAGATAGGCCGGGTGCAGCGTCGGCATCGCCGGAATAACGACGCCGGACGCTGTCGTGTGCGCGCGCCAGTTGCCGCGCAGCCGCAAGATGCCTTCGCTCGTATTGAGAAGGGTCTTGGCCGAGGGCCCGCCGAGATTGACCAGCACCTTCGGCTTGACCAGCTCGATCTGCCTTTCGATGAACGGCCGGCAGATCTCGGTTTCGTGCGGCGTCGGCGTCCGGTTTCCCGGCGGCCGCCAAGGGATGACATTGGCGATATAGACGGATGTCCGATCTAGCCCGATCGCGGCCAACATGCGGTCGAGCAGCCGGCCGGAGCGGCCGACGAAGGGCAGGCCTTCTATATCCTCGTCGCGGCCGGGCGCCTCGCCGACCAGCATCACCGATGCATCCGGGTTGCCGTCGGCAAAGACCAGGTTTTTGGCGGTGAACTTCAGGTTGCAGCCATCAAAAGTCGACATGTGCTGGCGAAGCTCGTCCAGCGTCGAGGCAGCCGAGGCCAATTCACGCGCCAGCGCCGCCTGCGCCTCGTCGGGTACCGCCGAAATGGGCGGGCGCGCCGGCGGAGCGTTAGGCACGGCGCTCGCATCGAGACGCGGTTGGGCCGCGGGTCGCTCCGGTGCTCTGCTATCGCTGGGCGCGGCAGCCGGCATCCGCTCCGCCGGCTTGGGCGCGGCTTCCGCGAAGCGGTTCACCGGCGCGTCATCCAACGCCTCGTCGACGCCCGCGCTGGCATAGAAGGCGAGCAGCTCGGCGATATCAGGTCGGCTGTTTGGGGAAGCGGCAGTCATGGCGCCACCATCGTTCGACTGGTCGCATATTGCAAGTTGGTGATTGCGGACATTGGCACAACCGGGCAATGACGGCCTGTCTGTGGCGGCGTCATACGCTCACCGCAACCTAACCCGTCGGTATTCGCGGGTCCTGCACCAGATAAAAGGTCCAGCGCGGCGTATAGTCGGTGATCAGGAATTCGAACCTGGCGGTCTTTAGGGGGTCGACCTTGCCGTTCTTGAACAGCAGACGGTCATACAGTTCAAAATCGCGGTCGAAATCGGCAAAATTGCTCGACCATATGTTGTCAGGCGTCTTGTTGCGCTGGTCGAACGAAAGCCCGTCGCCGAAGACGCTCGGCTGATTCAGGACCTCCTGAAGCTCGAACTGGAATTCGATCCAGGCCTGGCCGCTGTTGTTGAGCACGTCCAAGCGCAAATACATGATGCCGTTGGCGAACTCGCCCGCCTTGCCGAACGCCTGGATCGGCTTGGTTGCACGGATGGTCAACGTCACCGGCGTCGCCGAATTCAGCTCTTCGGTGATGACGAGCGGATCGTCCTTGGTGCCGGTGCCGGAAGCGCCGGTGATTTCGAACCCGCCAAGCTCGTCGGAGAAGGAGTAGGCACCGGTGGCCCAGACCTTCACCTCGTCGGCAAAGGCATGGACCGGCGCCAGCAGGGGGAGGGCCGAAAGGAACGCCCGGCAGGCCCTGCCGGGCGTCGATGGGAAGCGCGTTGATGAGAAGCCGGCTGGCCCAGGAATGCGCATGGTGCGAAGTATGGCCGATAAGCAAGCCGTCGAACAATTAAAAAACGTACGCGTTGCGGGCAGGCCGGCGCAAAACGGGTGTCCTTCGGCACGATGCGCGACTTTTTGGCCAAATCCACGTTGTCACAGACGCGCCGGTTTCCTGTCGCGACTTGATGCGCTATGCAGCGCAGGAGCCAGCAAGATACGCGCAATAGCGACAAGCCAGTGCGGAGGGGTTGATGAGCGATATCGAACGCGAAAGCATGGAATTCGACGTGGTGATCGTCGGTGCGGGCCCGGCCGGCCTCGCCGCCGCCATCCGCCTGAAGCAAGTCAATCCCGAGCTTTCCGTGGTCGTGCTGGAAAAGGGCGGTGAGGTTGGCGCCCACATCTTGTCAGGCGCCGTCGTCGATCCGATCGGCATCGACCGGTTGCTGCCGGGCTGGCGCGACGAACAAGATCATCCATTCAAAACGCCGGTCACGGCGGACCATTTCCTGGTGCTTGGCCCCGCCGGCTCTTTCCGCCTGCCCAACATGATGATGCCGCCGCTGATGAACAATCACGGCAACTACATCGTCTCGCTTGGCAATGTCTGCCGCTGGCTGGCGGCCAAGGCCGAGGCGCTCGGCGTGGAAATCTATCCGGGGTTCGCCGCGGCCGGCCTGCTCTATAACGAGGAAGGCGCCGTCACCGGTGTTGTCACCGGCGACATGGGCGTCGAAAAGGATGGCACACACGGCCCGGCTTTCGCGCCGGGCATGGCGCTGATGGGCAAATATGTGCTGATCGGAGAAGGCGCGCGCGGTTCGCTCGCCAAGCAGTTGATCGCCAGGTTCAGGCTTTCCGAGGGCCGCGAGCCGGGCAAATACGGCATCGGCCTCAAGGAACTGTGGCAGGTGAAGCCGGAGAAGCACAGGCCGGGTCTCGTCCAGCACTCCTTCGGCTGGCCGCTCGATCTCAAGACCGGCGGCGGCTCTTTCCTCTATCATCTGGACGACAATCAGGTGGCGGTGGGCTTCGTCGTCCACCTCAATTACAAGAACCCTTGGCTGTCGCCGTTCGAGGAGTTCCAGCGCTTCAAGACCCACCCGGCGATCAGCGGTACTTTCGAGGGCGCCAGGCGGTTGGGCTATGGCGCGCGCGCGATTACTGAAGGCGGCTGGCAGTCGGTGCCGAAACTGTGCTTCCCGGGTGGCGCGTTGATGGGCTGCGCCGCCGGCCTCGTAAACGTCCCGCGCATCAAGGGCTCGCACAATGCCGTGCTGTCGGGGATGCTGGCGGCCGAGCATGTCGCCGAGGCAATCGCCGCCGGCCGCGCCAATGACGAGCTCTCCGCCTACGAAGCCGCGTGGCGGGCGACAGACATCGGCAAGGATCTGAAGAAGGTGCGCAACGTCAAGCCGCTGTGGTCGCGCTTCGGCACCATCGCCGGCGTCGCCATCGGCGGCCTGGACATGTGGCTGAACACTTTGTTCGGCTTCTCGCCCTTCGGCACGCTGAAGCATGGCAAGGCCGACTACGCCACTCTAGAGCCCGCCGCGAAGCACAAGAAAATAGACTATCCCAAGGCCGATGGCGTGCTGACCTTCGACCGCTTGTCCTCAGTGTTCCTGTCCAACACCAACCACGAGGAAAACGAGCCGGTGCATCTGCTGGTGGCGGACATGGAGCTGCAGAAGCGTTCCGAGCATGACGTCTTTGCCGGACCTTCGACGCGCTACTGCCCTGCAGGCGTCTACGAATGGGTCGACAAGGACGGCAATGCCGCTGCCGATCCGGCGGCCAAGGACGTGCGCTTCGTCATCAACGCGCAGAACTGCGTCCACTGCAAGACCTGCGACATCAAGGATCCGAACCAAAATATCGACTGGGTGCCGCCGCAAGGTGGCGAAGGACCGGTCTATCAGGACATGTGAGCCGTGCCGGGCTAAGCCATCACGAAGAACATGCGAGTGGCGGCGGATTTGTCTGTCGCCGTCGACCGCCTCCCTCGATCAAGCCCGTTGAAGCCTTCCGCCGAGTGTGGTCTGCTCGGCTCCGACAAAGGAGGCGGACATGCGCCTGACCAGCCCGACGATGCTCACCATGGCCTTCATGCTGCTTTGCGCATCAGCCGCGTCGGCGGGCACAAAGCTCACCGTTCACATCCGCACCTATGATGTCGCTGGAAATACCGGAGCCGCCCTTGTCGAGGCGATGGATCGGCTGGGGCCCAAGCACGGCTATATGGCGCGTGCCATCGCCGAAACCGGTTACGCCGTGCATTGGGATCTCGATATCGTCCGGAAGGATGGTGCCTGCCATCTGCGGCAGGCCAACGGGACGCTCAACCTAACCTACACTTTCCCGCGGCTCTCGTCGGCAAGCCCAGTCCTGCGCAAGCGTTGGGACCGTTTCATGATCGGCGTTCGCAAGCACGAGCAGACGCATGGCGGTATCGCGAGGCGGATGATGCGGGCCACCGAGACCGCGCTTGCCGGCCTGCGGAGCCCGGACAACTGGTTCTGCACCGGCACGCATATCGAGGCGCGGCGCCGGATCAAGGCCATCTATGTCGAATACGAAGCCAGGCAGAACGCTTTCGATGCGCGCGAGCATCGCGGCGGCGGGCCTGTCGAGCACCTTGTCGAAGCGTTGACCAAGCCCTGAGAATGTCGAAGCATCAACCGCGCGGATTGTTTTGAAGGTCGTTCGCCGCGAGCGCGCTCTCATGCTCGTCATGGGGCTGCCTGTCGTCGGGGCGAAGCGAGAACTCCACGAGTACGGGAAGATGGTCGGAGCCGGTATCTTCCAGTCGCGTTGACGACAGAATGGTCACGCCGCCCTTGCTGAACGCCTGGTCGATCGGGAGGCCTGCATAGCGGCGCAGGAAGTCGGGCAGCTTCCGGTGAATCCAGGTCGACCCGGCCGACGGCATGACGGTCAGTCCGCCGAGAGCGGCGACGCGCCGCACCCCGGCACTCCATGGCACCGCGTTGCAATCGCCGGCCATGATGGCGGTTTGGCCGAGCGATGAGAGCTGCTCCGAGAGTTCGCCGATCTGCCAATACTGTTCCCGGGGCCACGGCCAACTGAGATGGATGGCGGCGACGTCGGCGCTCCTGCCGCCGAAATCGATGGTCGCAATGGCCATTGCGCCCCGGCGCTCGCAATGTGGCGCGGTGCCGGCGATAAAGGGTCGCCGCGAGAGCAGCGCGACGCCGAATACGCCGTTGGGATAGGGACAGAGGATCCGGTATGGATAGGCACTGGCGATGTAGCCAAGCTCCGTCGCCCACATCGCCGACACCTCATCGAGGGTGATGACGTCGGGATTGGTCCGGCCGATCAGTGACAGCACTTTCTTCGGCGTCGGGTTGTCGTAGCGCAAATTCATCTGCAGCAGGCTGTAGACGATCTGGTCGGTGGATTTGGCGACCGCCTGAACCGGCCACGGCCGGGGCAAGGCGGTCGAAACGGTAGCAAGGGCGGCCATGGCAAAAACCAGGGCCGCGGCCGCTTGCAGGCGAAACGATGTCGCCAGCAGCGGCACCGCGAAAAGCGCCATCAGCACGGAGAGGTGGATGCGGAAATGCGAAAAGGAATCGAGCGCCGGGTGCAAGGCGCCGAAGAAGCCGGCCACCAGCGCGGCCGAGAGCGTCATCATCACGATGAATACCAGTGAAGCCGCCATGTCTCGACTGCGTTTCATCGGATCAGATCTGCATGAGTTGCCAGCGATGGTCCTCGATCGGTTATCGGCAAAAATGCGGCTCAATCAAGATAGCGAATTGCTGGCAAGATAGCGAGTTGCCGGCAAGATGGCGAATCGCCGGCAAGACGGCGAATGGCTCTGGCGGCGCGCAGATCGGCTACTGGAAGGCCGTTTCCGAAAAACTTCTGAGCTTGCGCGAATGCAGCCGCTCCATCGGCATTTCCGAAAGCTTTTCCATCGCCCTGATGCCGATGGTCAGGTGCTGCGCCACCTGCCGCTTGTAGAATTCGGTCGCCATGCCGGGCAGCTTCAGTTCGCCATGCAGCGGCTTGTCGGAGACACACAAGAGCGTGCCGTAAGGCACGCGGAAGCGGAAGCCATTGGCCGCGATCGTTGCCGATTCCATGTCAAGCGCGATCGCCCTCGACTGCGAAAGCCGCTGCACCGGTCCGCGCTGGTCGCGCAGTTCCCAGTTGCGGTTGTCAATGGTGGCTACAGTGCCGGTGCGCATGATGCGCTTGAGATCGTACCCCGACAGGCCGGTCACTTCGGCCACCGCTTCCTGCAACGCCACCTGGATTTCGGCCAACGGCGGAATCGGCACCCAGACCGGCAGGTCGTCGTCCAGCACGTGATCCTCGCGCACATAGGCATGCGCCAGCACATAGTCGCCCAGCGCCTGCGTATTGCGCAGGCCCGCGCAGTGGCCGAGCATCACCCAGGCATGCGGCCTCAGCACCGCGATGTGGTCGGTGATCGTCTTGGCGTTGGAGGGTCCGACACCGATATTGACCATGGTGATGCCGCCATGATTCGGCTTCTTCAGGTGGTAGGCCGGCATCTGCGGCAGGCGCTGCGGCGCTACCCCTTCGCTCGGGGCGCTCTGCCCGGCTTTGGTGACGACGTTGCCCGGTTCGATGAATTCGGCATATCCGCCGCCGCCATTTTCCATCAGGTCGCGGGCCCGCGCCACGAACTCGTCGATATAGAACTGATAGTTGGTGAACAGCACGAAATTCTGGAAATGCTGCGGCGTGGTGGCGGTATAGTGCGACAGGCGGTGGAGCGAATAGTCGATCCGCTGCGCGGTGAACGGCGCCAGCGGCCTTGGTTCGCCGAACGCCACTTCGAACGTGCCGTTGGCGATCTGGTCGTCGGTGCCGTCGAGATCCGGCACGTCGAACAGGTCGCGGATCGGCCGCTGGATGCGCTCGGCGGCCGTTCCGTCGACATGGGTGCCTTCGAGAAAGGCGAAGTGCAGCGGGATCGGCGTTGTCGATTCCGAAACCGTGACCGCGACCCCATGGTTGCGCATGATCAGACGCAGTTGCTCGACCAGATAGCTTTCGAACAGGCTCGGCTGGGTGATGGTGGTGGAAAAATGCCCCGGCGTCGGCATGTGGCCATAGGCCTGGCGTGAATCGATTTGGGTGAACGAATTGGTCGTGACACCGATCTCCGGGTAGAAGGCGCGGTAGCGCTTGCTGTTGTCGCCGCCGGCGGCGAGTGCCGCGAAGGAGTCGCGCAGGAACTTGGTGTTTCGCTCGTAGAGTGCTTGCAGTGCCGCGACTGCTTTTTCAGCGGTGTCGAAGCTTTGCCGGCCAAAAGGCTCGGGCATGACGACAGATTCGATGGCCTGGGGATAGATTCGCTTTTCCATGGCCCAATATAGAGATTTGGAATCGCAGTTGGGAGGGGTGTCCCGATCGAAGGCGCAATTTATCCGCGCTGCAGGCTGACCAGCAGCACGAAACCGACGCCGGATTTCTTCATGGCTGGCGCCTCGATCGTGGAACCGGCATCGGCACGCATCATCGGCACAGCCAGGACCGGCGCGGCAAGAAGCACCAGGATGAGCGCCGCCCGCGGCAGAAGCCGAACGGTCTTGAAGAGGTTTGCGGCGATGCGGTTCATGGTCTTTGCTTTTCTTTCGGGGTCTTGTGTTTGGTCAGGTCTTTGGTTTCTGTCTCAGGGGCGAAGGGTGGTCGGGCAGGCGAGGCGGCAGGTTCTGGAACTGGCCTCGTCCCAGGAACGGGCCGAACGGCCCGCTTCGGCGACGAGGATGGCGAAGAACATTCCAAACAGGCTCACCAGCAGGCAGACAATGGTGAAGCGGCGGGCGAGCATTGGTCGTGTCTCCTTCAACACGCAGGAGAATGCTCGGGCACGACTGAACCGGCTCTGATGCCGGCGTTCATCTGCCGTTCAAATTGGTTGACGGGGTTTTGAGGCGGCGCTGGCCATGAGGAGCATGGCCGCCGGCACAGCATGCCAGGATCATGAAACGAAAACGGGGCCTGCAGGCCCCGTTTTCATTTCGCAAGGATGGGGTCGATCAGAGCTTGTGCCAGGTCTGACTCTTGCAGATCAGCCCGCCGAGCACGCAACCGCTCATTTTCAGCGAGGTGCCCGACAGCGTCGCCTTGCCGGAGTAGGTCTTGTCGTTTGCCAGGTCGGTTATGCTGCCGGTGTATTTGTTGTCGTCGGACGCCTTGAGCGAACCGATGGTCTTGCCGGCATATTTGCCAGACTTCAGCGTGATGGAAAATGAACCCGAGCCCCCGATGGCCGCGGTATCGCCGGCCTGCGTCTTCCAGTTTCCCTCGATCGGATCGGCCCAGGCCACACCGGTCAGGATCAAAGTGGCCGCCAGGGCCAGGCTTGCTTTTCGAAACATCTTTCCTCCCTTGGATACCCGGCAGGAGGCTCCGCCTCGCCGGTCTGCCGCTTACGCAAACGTAAGCTAATCCAGCTCCCTGCAAAACAAAAGCGGTGCCGCAGCGGAAGCTTTGGCAATTCAGAAGCGTCGACGGAAGCAATGTCGGCAGGGAAATGAATGCATGTATGCGCGGCGTTTGTTTCGCGTGGTTAGCGGAGTGTTGATTCCGCTCGCGAAAATTTTCGTCAAATTTGGCGCTATCCGGCTGAATCGCTGGCTTTGTATCCTTAACGAATTTCCACGTTTACCTATTGTTTTAGCTTTGTTTTCCTCAAATTAAGCACGCCATTTAACGACGGATTCAAGCCTGAGCGGCATTCTCGAAAGCATCGAAAGAGCAGCCCGGACAGACAAACGGAGGCAGCTCTCGGGAGCCAGACAGGGCCGGAAGAGAGGGTTGAAAAATGGCACGTTTTGAAATGCTTGAAGCAGGCTTCGGCGCCATGGGGGCAACTGCCCAGGCCGACATTCTTTTCGAACTGGGGATGATGTATGCGACGGGCCGCGATTGCGAGACCGATGTCGTGGCCGCCCACAAATGGTTCAACATCGCCGCGATCAAGGGTTCGGCCCGCGCTGCGGAATTGCGCTCGGAACTGTCGGCTGCAATGTCGAAGGTCGAGATCGCCAAGGCGCTGCGCGAAGCCCGCGAATGGATGACGATGCACTGAATTTAGAGACAAGGCAGGGCGGCCTTCCGGTCCGCCGGGCAAGGACAAGGCCGCGGTAAGACGGCCACGCGACAAAACCAAGAACGCGGCACGCCCGACAGGGCCAGCGGCGCGGCGGCCATGATCCGGCTTTCGGAAAGATCAAGGCCAGCAGGAAGACAGGGAAGGCGAGTTGGGTTCGAGTGCGGGGCGCTTGAGAAACAGCTCGACAGGCAAAGCCGCGACCGGCCGGAACAAGGCCGGCGCGGCTTTTGCCTTTTTGCTCCAGCGATGCTTCGCAGGCCCAATCGAGCGGCGTCAATGCGCCTAGACAGGCCACACGAAGGATGAAATTGTCCGGCCTCTCTGGAAGAAGCGTGGCCGGGGCGGCCGCGCGTGAGTGGAGGAGTCATACCACAATGAAAAAATTGAGTATTTTGAACGCGGCCATTTTCGGCCTGATGATGAGCACGCCGGTCGCCTTTGCCGACGACATCACCTTTTCGGTGGTCGGTCCGATGACCGGACAGCTCGCCACCATCGGCGATCAGTTCAAGCAGGGCGCGCAGGCTGCCGCCGACGCGATCAATGCCGCCGGCGGTGTCGACGGTCGCCAGATCAAGCTCGATATCGAGGATGACCAGTGCGACCCGAAGCAGGCGGTTTCGGTCGCCAACCGTATCGTCGCCAACGGCGTCAAGTTCATCGACGGCCACGCTTGCTCGGGTTCGAGCATTCCGGCTTCCGCCGTCTATGCCGAAGCCGGTGCCCTGATGATGAGCCCGGCCTCCTCGAACCCGGTGCTGACCGACGCCGCAGCGAAGGCCGGCTGGCCGACGATCATGCGCCTCTACACGCGTGACGATGCGCAGGGCGCCTTCATAGGCCCGTGGATCGCGAAGAAATATGCCGGCAAGAACGTCGTCATCCTGCATGACAAGAGTGCCTACGGTCAGGGCGTTGCCGATGCGGTCAAGGCGACGATGAATGCCGGCGGCCTGAAGGAAGTGGACTATGAAGGCATCAACGCCGGCGAAAAGGACTATTCGGCGCTGGTAACCAAGCTCAAGGACCTCAAGGCCGACGTTGTCTATTTTGGCGGTTATCACCCGGAGGCTGGCCTGATCCTGCGCCAGTCGGCGGAACAGGGCATCAAGTTCCAGCTGATCATGCCCGATTCGATAGCCTCGCCGGAGTTCTGGCAGGTCGCCGGCCCGGCCGGCGAAGGCACCATGTTCGTCTTCCCATCGGATCCTCAGGCAAAGCCGGAAGCCAAGGCAGCCGTCGAGAAGATCAAAGCCGGCGGCTTCGTGCCGGAAGGCTTCACGCTGTTCTCCTACGCCACGATCCAGGCCTTTGCGGAAGGCATCAAGCGTGCCGGCAGCGATGATCCGGCCAAGGTCGCCGAGGCGCTGAAGAACGGGCAGCCGATCAGCACGGTTGTCGGCAATGTCACCTTCGACGAGAAGGGCGACCTCAAGAACGCCAGCTACGACATCAACCAGTGGCACGACGGCAAATACGCGCCGATCCAGCCGTAATCGCTGCCCATATGATGGAATGGCCGGGCTCGTCCCGGCCATTTCATTTCTGCCTGTGTGTCTTGCCATGGACATATAGCGCCGGTCGACATTCTACGGCGCCTCTCACTGTCCGGCAGGACAGGGACGCTTGGCATCCGGCAGCGAGGCTGTCAGCCTTGCATATCCTCGAACCGCACCAGCACGGTGCCGTCGGTGACCTGCGCGCCTTCGATGGCGATCTCGGCGATCACGCCATCATGCGGCGCGGCGATGGTATGCTCCATCTTCATCGCCTCGAGAACAAGCAGCCGTTGCCCCTTCATCACCGTATCGCCCTTTGTCGCCCGCACCAGCTTGACCAGTCCCGGCATCGGCGCGCGCAAGCTGCCAGAGGCCGCCGCCGCATCATCGCTTCTGGCCAACGGGTCCGGTACCGCGAAGGTATAGCCGACCGCGCCTTCGAATATCGTGATGTGGCCTGGCCAGCGGGCGAGGCGAGGAACGGCGCGAAGGTCATGCGAATTGGCGCTGTCGTAGGGTGCATGGAGTGTCACCTCGGAACGTCGGTCTGGCCGTACCGAGACCTTCGCCAGAATATCCTCATCGCCAAACTTCAGCCGGATCCGTCGCGCCATGCCATGGAAATGCGTGTAGCCGGCAAGCGACGACCATGGATCGTCCGATTGGGGCAGCGCGCCCGCCCCGGAGGCCGCAATGGCCGCGGCTGCGACCGTTTCGCCGCTCGGCGGCCCAATCTCGGTCAGCGCCTGCTGATGCCGGCCTATCAGGCCGGTATCGACATCGCCCGCCGAAAAGTCCGGATCGGTCACCAGTGCGGCGAGGAAGGCAGTATTGACGATCGAACCGGCGACTTCGGTTCGCGCAAGCGCCGCGCCGAGTGCCTCCAGCGCAGCCGGCCTGTCCCTGTCATGCACCACCAGCTTGGCGATCATCGGATCATAATAGGGAGAAATGGCGTCGCCGGCCCGCACCCCGGTTTCGACACGCATGGCGGCCCCTTGGGAAACCGTGTCGGGAAATTTCAGATGATGCAGCGTGCCGGTCGCAGGCAGAAACTCCCTTGCGGCATCCTCGGCATAGAGGCGCGCCTCGAAGGCGTGGCCGGCTAGCTTTATCTCGCCTTGCGTTTTCGGCAGCTTCTCGCCGGAGGCGACCCGCAACTGCCATTCTACCAGATCAGTGCCGGTGACCATCTCGGTGACGGGATGCTCGACCTGCAGCCTCGTGTTCATCTCCATGAACCAGAAGCGGTCAGGCTTCAGGCTTTGCGAGGCATCGACGATGAATTCGATGGTGCCGGCGCCGCAGTAGCTGATCGCCTTGGCGGCCTTCACCGCCGCCTCGGTCATTGCCTTGCGCAACGCCTCCGTCATGCCGGGGGCGGGGGCTTCCTCGATAACTTTCTGATGGCGTCGCTGCGCCGAGCAGTCGCGTTCGAACAGATGGACGGCATTGCCGAAATTGTCGCCGAAAACCTGCACCTCGATGTGGCGCGGTTTGTCGATATATTTTTCCACCAGTACACGGTCGTCGCCAAAAGCGGATTTCGCCTCGCGTCGTGCGCTGGACAGCGCTTCGGAGAATTCATCGGGGTGCTCGACCCGGCGCATTCCCTTGCCGCCGCCGCCGGCGCGCGCCTTGATCAGTACGGGGTAGCCGATTTCGCGTGCCTTGGAGGCCAGGACCACGATCTCCTGTGCCTCGCCATGGTAGCCCGGCACGACGGGCACGCCGGCCTTTTCCATCAGCCGTTTGGCGGCATCCTTCAGCCCCATGGCGCGGATAGAGGCCGCCGACGGGCCGATGAAGGTGAGCCCCGCGGCCGCCACCTGGTCGACGAAATCAGGATTTTCCGACAGGAAGCCATAGCCGGGATGAACGGCCTGCGAGCCTGTCGCCAAGGCAGCCGCGACGATCCTGTCGCCGCGCAAATAACTGTCGCTGACGGGCGAAGCACCGATATGCACTATCTCGTCGGCCATCTCGACATGCAGGGATTTCGCATCGGCATCGGAATAGACGGCAACCGTGCGCACCCCCATCCTGCGCGCCGTGCGGATCACCCGGCATGCGATCTCGCCTCGGTTGGCGATCAGGATCTTTGTGAACATGAAACCTCCGTAGACTGCGTTCGCCTCGAGGAAGCAACGGCCTCACGGTAGAGTTCGGCCATTTGTTCGTCGAAGCAGCAGAAGATGACGGTCTGCGGCGTCGTATTTCCGCTCAAGAAGCTGTTTACGGCACCGACTGCAATTGCTGCCGCCTCATCCCTCGGATAGCGGTAGATGCCCGTCGAGATCGCCGGAAAGGCGACCGAGCGGCATTCCTTCTCGGCGGCGATTTCGAGCGAACGCCGATAGCAGGAGGCGAGCAACTCCGCCTCGCCCTTGCCGCCGCCCTGCCAGACCGGACCGACCGTATGGACGACGTAGCGCGCCGGCAGCCGATAGCCCCTGGTCAGCTTTGCATCGCCGGTCTTGCAGCCGTTGAGCGTGCGGCATTCGGCGAGGAGTTCCGGCCCCGCCGCCCGGTGAATGGCGCCGTCGACCCCGCCGCCGCCGAGCAGCGAGGAATTGGCCGCGTTGACGATGGCGTCGACATCCAGCCTGGTGATGTCGCCGACGTGAATGCGGATCCTGTCCTGCACCTTGCCCATCTCACATCCTGAACACGCCGAAGCGCGTTTCCTCGATCTCCGCGTTGAGCGCGGCCGAGAGGCTGAGCGCCAGCACCTCGCGCGTCTTGGCCGGATCGATGATGCCGTCGTCCCATAACCTTGCGGAGGAATAGAGCGGGTGGCCTTCATGCTCGTATTTCATCAGGATCGGCTTCCTGAACTTCGCTTCTTCCTCGGCGCTCCATTCGCCGCCCTTGCGCTCGATACCCTCGCGCTTGACCATGGCCAGCACCGTCGCCGCCTGCTCGCCGCCCATTACCGAAATGCGGGCGTTCGGCCACATCCACAGGAAACGGGGCGAGTAGGCGCGCCCGCACATGCCGTAATTGCCGGCGCCGAACGAGCCGCCGATGATCACGGTGACCTTGGGCACGCGGGCGGTGGCGACTGCCATCACCAGCTTGGCGCCGTCCTTGGCGATGCCGCCTGCCTCATATTTGCGCCCCACCATGAAGCCGGTGATGTTCTGCAGGAACACCAGCGGAATCTTGCGCTGGCAGCACAGCTCGATGAAATGCGCGCCCTTCAGCGCGCTTTCGGAAAACAGCACGCCATTGTTGGCGATGATGCCGACCGGCATGCCGTGGAGATGGGCAAAGCCGGTGACGAGCGTGGTGCCGTAATTCTGCTTGAACTCATCGAACTCCGAACCGTCGACGAGGCGTGCGATCACCTCGCGCACGTCATAGGGCTGGCGCAGATCCGTCGGCACGATGCCGTAGATCTCATCTGCCGGATGAAGCGGCTGAATCGTTTTCTGGACAGCAACGCTTACGGTCTTGTTCCGATTGAGGTTCTTGATGATGCGCCGGCAGATGGCCAGCGCATGTTCGTCGTCGAGCGCGTAGTGGTCGGCGACGCCGGAGAGCCGTGTGTGGACGTCGGCGCCGCCGAGATCCTCGGCGCTGACATCCTCGCCGGTGGCGGCCTTCACCAGCGGGGGACCGCCCAGGAAGATGGTCGCCTGGTTGCGCACCATGATCGTCTCGTCCGACATTGCCGGCACATAGGCGCCGCCCGCCGTGCACGAACCCATGACGCAGGCGATCTGCGGGATGCCTGACGCCGACAGGTTTGCCTGGTTGTAGAATATGCGCCCGAAATGCTCGCGGTCGGGAAACACCTCGTCCTGGTTGGGCAGGTTGGCGCCGCCGCTGTCGACCAGGTAGACGCAAGGCAGATTGTTCTGCAGCGCGATCTCCTGCGCGCGCAGATGCTTCTTCACCGTCAGCGGGTAATAGGTGCCGCCCTTCACCGTGGCGTCATTGACGACGACCATCACTTCCGTGCCTTCGACGCGGCCGATACCGGCGATGATGCCGGCGGACGGAATGTCCTCGCCATACATCGACCATGCGGCGAACTGGCCGATCTCTAGGAAGGGCGAGCCGGTGTCGAGCAATTGCGCCAGCCGCTCGCGCGGCAGCAGCTTGCCGCGCGCGACGTGTCGCTCGCGCGCCTCTTCCGAGCCGCCGCGCTCGACGCTCGCGGCCTTTTCCGCAATATCGGCTACCAGCGCCCGCATGCGTTCGGCATTGGCATGGAAGGTATCGGAAGAGGGCGAGATCTGGGTCTGCAGGACGGCCATGCTATACCCCCTCTGCCATGATCTCGCGGCCGATCAGCCATCGCCGGATTTCGCTGGTGCCGGCACCGATTTCATAGAGCTTGGCGTCGCGCAGCAGCCGGCCGGTCGGATAGTCGTTGATGTATCCGTTGCCACCCAGAAGCTGGAGTGCGTCAAGCGTCATCTGCGTTGCTTTTTCGGCGGCAAACAGAACGCAGCCTGCGGCGTCCTTGCGGCTGGTCTGGCCGCGGTCGCAGGCGGAGGCGACCGCGTAGACATAGGCGCGCGCGGCGGTCATCGTCGTGTACATGTCGGCGAGCTTGCCTTGCACAAGCTGGAATCCCCCGATCGCCTGGCCGAACTGCTTGCGCTCATGCACATAGGGGACCGCGACGTCGAGACAGGCAGCCATCAGGCCGATCGGGCCACCGGCCAGCACCGTGCGCTCGTAGTCGAGACCGGACATCAGCACCTCGACGCCACGCCCTTCCTCGTGCAGCACGTTGTCGAACGGCACCTCTACATTATCGAAAACCAGTTCGCCGGTGTTGGAGCCGCGCATACCGAGCTTGTCGAGCTTTTGCGCAACCGAAAATCCGGCAAAGGCCTTTTCGACGATGAAGGCGGTGATACCGCGGGCATGGCGCTCCGGATCGGTCTTGGCATAGACCACCAGCGTCTCGGCGTCCGGGCCGTTGGTGATCCACATCTTGGTGCCGTTGAGCACGTACCGGTCGTTGCGCTTTTCGGCGCGCAGCTTGAGCGAGACGACGTCGGAGCCGGCGCCGGGCTCCGACATGGCCAGCGCGCCGACGCGCTCGCCCGAGCAAAGCGGCGGCAGGAATTTCTCCTTCTGCGCCGGCGTTGCCCAGCGGTTGATCTGGTTGACGCAGAGATTGGAATGAGCGCCGTAGGACAGGCCGACCGAGGCCGATGCCCTTGAGATCTCCTCGACCGCGATCACGTGGGCGAGATAGCCCATGCCGCTGCCGCCGAACTCCGGATCGGCGGTGATGCCGAGGAGGCCGAGATTGCCGAGTTCCGCCCACAGATGCGCCGGGAATTCGTTCGAGCGGTCGATTTCCGCCGCGATCGGCGCGATCCTGTCCTGGGCGAAGCGCCGCACCAGCTCGCGCAATGCCTCGATATCCTCGTCATGCCCGAAGCTGAGCGTGTTCGTGTACATCCGGTTCCTCCTGCCGCATGACCCCCGAAAATCGCCTTGGATTTTCGGAAAGGTCATGCGCGAAAATCAAAGTGCTACAGCATCCTTTGCGCGTCCAAACGGACGCGCGGCGCTGTAGGCGTCGGTCCTCGCGCCGACGAGCCGCATTGTCATCGAAAGATATGTCGCCGTGACTTCTGCGATCGACAGCCGCTCGCCCGGCCGGAACCAGACGATGACGCCGGTCATCATCTGGATCAGCGCCATGGCGGTGAGGCCGGTGTCTTCGACGACGAACACGCCTGCCTCGGCGCCGTCACGCAGAATGGCGCGCAGTTCCTTCTCATAGGCCGTGCGCATCCGCAGTATCTGCGTCAGTCTTTCGGGCGACAGGCTGCGCAGCTCCATGTTCGAAACATGCGTCGCATGGCGGCGGGCGATGTGGAAGGCGATGTGGTTCGCGACAAAGGCCGAAAGCCGGCTTGCCGGATCGGCGTCGGCTGGCCGTGCGGCGTTCCAGGCTGCGATCAACTCCTCCATATGCTCGCGCATCAGCGTGAACAGCAAATCCTCCTTGGTCGGGAAATAGCGATAGAGCGCGGCCGCCTGCACGCCGACTTCGGCCGCCAGCTGGCGCATCGACATCGCCTCATAGCCGAGCCGCGCGATCAGGTTGACCGCAGCCTCGCGGGCTGCCGCCTCGGTCTTCCCGCCATCGGATCCTGTCGTGCGCGCCAAATGAGCCTCCTCGACGTTAACTAATAAAACGAACGTTCAATTAATTCAAGGGCTATGCCGAAACCGGCGTCACGCGTCGATCCGGAAGCCGGTTAGGAGATTGCCGGACGCCGCATCTTCAACGTCAATGCCGGAAACCGATGCTCCCGGCGGTCCTTTCCAAAG
Source organism: Mesorhizobium sp. ESP-6-2 (assembly GCF_020164675.1). Lineage (NCBI taxonomy): Bacteria > Pseudomonadati > Pseudomonadota > Alphaproteobacteria > Hyphomicrobiales > Phyllobacteriaceae > Mesorhizobium > Mesorhizobium sp. ESP-6-2. The sequence goes on along the minus strand of NZ_JAIUGT010000004.1, from coordinate 3,453 downwards.
TCGTTCGATCATGGTCGAGACGGCCTCGCCTCTGCCGGCAATCTCGGCGGTCACCGAGCCGTCCGCTTCATTGCGCACCCAGCCTGCAAGCCCAAGGCTGGCAGCCTGGCTCCGGACCCAGATCCTGTAGCCGACGCCTTGCACCTTGCCGCGGGCCCGCACACGCACTGCCTTGCGATCGTCAGCCATGGGTCTCTCCTGAGGCTTGTCTGCTGGAATCTGGCGCAGGCGGGGGGGGAATGCAACAGGGCCGGTCGAACGAGGAAGGAGGGCCGCGTCGAAATTGAATTTAGTTGACTCAGTCCACTAAATTTCTCACACTGTAGCCATCATAATCAAGGGCTGAATGCATATGCTGGACCAACGCAGTGCTTTGGTGGCCGATATCAGGCACTTCAACCGTTTCTACACCCGCACCGTCGGCCTTCTCGACGAGACCTTGACGCAGAGCCCGTTCACGCTCACCGAGGCGCGTGTCCTATTCGAGCTTGGCCTCCGGGATCGCCCGGCGGCGGCGGAAATCGCCGGCGAGCGAGGCTTCCTTTCGGAAGCATTCGACATCGATGTTGGCCCAGCCGCTTCCGACATCGCCAAACAACTGCGTCTCGACGCGGCCTATCTGACGCGGATCCTGCGAAAATTCGCTAGCGAAGGCTTGACCGAGACCCGGACCGATCCGGTCGACCGGCGAAGGCGTATCCTGTCCCTGACGGCAAGGGGGCGGGACGCCCTTGCCGGTCTGCAGGCCGCGGCGGACCGCGATACCTCACGGCTTATCGAGAACCTGCCTGACCACAGCTTGGCCGAACTCAGCGACGCCTTGCGCAAGGCAGCGGGGCTGCTGGGCGATCCGGCGGCTGAAGGCCAGGCGGCCGCCCCGGCGGTGACGTTGCGTCCGCATCGCGTCGGCGACATTGGCTGGGTGGTGCAGCGTCAGGCCCAGCTCTACGCCGAAGAATATGGCTGGAACATCGAGTTCGAAGCCTTGGTTGCCGAAATTGGGGCCGACTTCATCCGCAATTTCAAGCCAGGGCGCGATTTCTGCTGGATCGCCGAACGCGCCGGCCTCCCGCTTGGCGCGGTGTTTCTGGTTCACCAGGACGACGAGGTTGCGAAACTGCGGCTGCTGCATGTCGAGGCGGCGGCGCGCGGTTTGGGCATCGGCAAACGGCTGGTCGCGGAATGCGTGAACCAGGCGCGCGCCTGCGGCTACATCAAGCTCGTTCTGTGGACGAATGACATTCTGGTCGCCGCCCGCGCGATTTATGAGCGCGCCGGGTTCAGACTGGTTTCACAGGAGCGCCATCACAGTTTCGGCAAGGAACTGACCGGCCAGAACTGGGAGCTGGATCTTTGACGGGCCGGCAGGTGTCGCCGCGATGGCAACGCTCGTTCAGTTTCCACGGGCGGCGGCCAGTGCGCCGGGCAGTTCTTCGGCAAAAATGTCGAGCTCGTGGTCCAGTCCGACGCTGACGCGGATGCAACGATCGAGCCCCGGCGCCATCGGCTTGCGGATGAAGACGTCGCGCGACAACAGGCCTTGCAGGATCTTCAGCGCGAAAGCGCCGTCGCGGCCGCAATCGATGGTAACGAAATTGGTCGCCGACGGCAGCGGCGTCAGCCCGTTCTGTTCGGCTATCTGCGCGATGCGCCGGCGCCCTGCCGACACTCGCGCCACCACTGAATCCAGATAATCCTGGTCGGCGAGCGCCTCGACGCCCGCGACCTGCGCCATGCGGCTGACGCCGTAATGGTTGCGGATCTTCTCGAAATCGCTGATCACCTGGGCCTCGGCGACCGCATAGCCGCAGCGTATGCCGGCAAGTCCGTAAGCTTTTGAAAAGGTGCGCATGCGGATGACGTTCGGCCGCGAGACGTCGATGGGCGGCAGTGCGGAGGCTGGCCCCAATTCTCCATAGGCTTCGTCGAGCACGAGCATGGTGGTTTCCGGCAGCGCTTCGATGAAGCGCGTCAGTTCGGCCGCTTCCCACCAGCTCCCCATGGGGTTGTCCGGATTGGACAGATAGACCAGCGGCGCTTTCTCCCTGGCGGCCGCAGCCAGCAGCCCTTCCAAATCCTCGTGGTCGTTCGCATAGGGCACGGTGACAAGCCGCCCGCCGACGCCGGCAATGTGGAAGTTGAAGGTGGGATAGGCGCCGAGCGAGGTGACCACCGCATCGCCAGGCGCCACATACATGCGCGCCACCAGCCCGAGCAGGCCATCGATGCCTTCGCCAACGACGACATTCTCGACCTTCAGATCATGATGCGCGGCCGCGGCCACCTTCAGGTCGTGATTGTCGGGATCGCAATACATCCACATGTCGCGCGCGATCTCGGCCATCCGGGCGATGACGCGCGGCGACGGCCCGAAGCTGCTCTCATTGGCGCCGATGCGGGCGCGGAATGCACGCCCGCGCTCGCGCTCCTGCGCTTCGGGGCCGACAAACGGCACGGTCGACGGAAGTGCGGCAATGAGCGGCGTAAGCGGAGGGCGCAGAAGCATGGCGTAGGCTCGCGTAGGGAAGGGGCTTCTTGCTAGCGCGCTCAACGGGCGGGTGCAAGTTGCGCGCAATGAGCAATCGTTGCCGCCCGCCTGATCCAAACACCTGATGCATCCCAGAGCAATCATCGTCCGCTGCGGAATCGCGCAGTCGAAACCCCCAATGAAAAAAACCCGGCGGTTGCCCGCCGGGTTTCGATATTCACGAAGCGATGGCTATTAGAACGAGCGCTGGAAGCGGAGCATGCCGCCGACGCTGTTCTTCTTGTCGGCAGGCGTAAACGACGGGTTGATGAATCCAGCATCGTCAAACCGGCCGGCATGGAGGTAGTCGACTTCGGCCGTGACGGTGAAGCCGGGAACGACGTCATAAGCAACGTTCGCCGCAACGCCGACGTTCTTCCAGTCGTCAGCAGACACCTGAAGGTTGAACGAGGTCTTCTCGTTGAACTTGTAGGTGCCGCCGCCCCAGACTGCCCAGTTGCCGCCCCAGGCCTTGTAGAAGCCGCGACCATGGGCTTCGACAAAATTGCCGGCGTCGTCGTTGAGGTTGTCATCGGTGCCGTAACCGCCCATGATGAACAGCGACAGTGCGTCGCTGACATTGACGTCCAAGCGAACCTTGCCGGCGACTTCTTCGTAGTTGCTGTCATAAGCGACGACGCCGGTGATGGCGCCCCAACCCTGCGTATATTTCACGCCGCCGACGACATGCGGAACATAGCTGTCGATCGTGTCGGTGCCGGTGCCTTCTTCGAGCGAAACCACGGCCGAGAAGCCGTTGCCGGCATCGAAGTAGTACTGGACGACGTTGGTGTCGAAATCGCCGTAAGGAACGAGCGTATCCTGGATGACGTTGCCGGCGTAGCCGACGAACGTATCGAAGGCCGATTCGTCCTTACCAACGCGGAGACCACCGAGCTGGATCCAGGCGAAGTTCAGCGAGACGT